>NZ_JBTMWY010000009.1:0-5535 GCF_054489425.1 Chryseobacterium sp. A301 | reverse complement strand
AATAACACTCGGAACAGTTGGCGTACCTGGTGGATATGTATCAAAGTAATTGACTGATAGCAGTGAATATATGTTAGTTGGAAATACGGTATTCGTATAGTAAACAGAGAAACCATTAGACAATAAAGGTGTGCTTGATACCCTCTCCACTTGATCCCCTTGCGATAAGGCTGCGTTGGCTGCATTCTGAACTTGTACTCTTGTGTTGCTACCACTATTTGTAAAACCAGAATAGACCAAACGAGAATCAGAATCAAATTTATTAAAAAACCAAAGCCCTAGTGCCTTCTGATTGGAATCTTGGGTCATAATAAGGCGGTTCTGCAAATCGTATATAAAATACTTTGTTCCTTGACCCGGCATTTTCTGTTCCACTAGACGGTCTCTTGTATCGTAATAATGATGGTAAATTAGTTCATCGAGGATGGCTTGGGAAAAGGTTCCAGTGACTTGTGATTTGGTTAATTCTGATGCTTTGGGAGGTATAACGAAAGTAAGATTCCCGAATTCGTCATAAAGATAATAGGTATCCATTGGTACAGTAGTACTATACTCTCGCTTTAAATGTAGTCTGCCCGCCTTATCTAAAAATGTGATTACTATGTGTTTTAATGGTTGAATCGGACTCCAATTTTCATCTTTTGTTACTACTTTTTGTAAAGCCCCTACTGGATAGAAGCCGTTAAAAGACAAATTCGACAAATATATGTCTGTGGCTTGAGAACTGGTTATGTTAAAACTTTTTACTGCATCTGATAATTCATTATGCTCGTAGGCAAATCTTTTTTCATGTCCACCTCCAATTTTCCAAGTGTTACCTGGAGATCCTGTAATAATCACTAGGTCTCGAGGGGAGTCCTCGTATCCTCTCTCATAAAAGGCTGGTTCATTCCCATAGGTAACATTTGATGCAAGGGCTAATTTTTGAGGATTTACTCGTAGTCCCGTATTTCTATCGGTAGGTATGGGTAAATGATCTTTAGCTTGTCTTCCGTATGCATCATATTCGATAGGTGTAACAAGGTCCTTTTGACTTGGTGTTTGCTTCTTTTGTATCCTTTGCAGCTCTCTTCCTAATCCATCGAAATAGACGATAGAGACACGTTTTTCTGAAGTTTCGCCTAGAGGGCTTAAATAGTCTGTAATTTGGATAAAGTTTTGTGAAAATGCATCATACTCGCCCGGATCAGGCTGAGGTATTGGTTGGGGGGCATTCAAATTAATGCTTAAAGTCCCACTAAAACTTGACAAAGCAACTGGATTTGTCCATAGAATGTAAATAGCATTATTTTCAATGTAAAAACGGTACCCTTTATCGCTAAAAAAATGGTTTGACGGAATAGGAATTTCAGTATCAGGCAAAATACCTGGATATGTTGTATTTGTAACAAATCCTGATTTCAATTTCGATGTAGCGAAACCAGCATTGAAATTTAAGGATAGAATGTTATTGTCAACGGTTAATTTCACACTTCCTCCGCCTCCAATATTAAGTTCAGTGAAAACATTCCAATTGAACGATTTTTCAAAATTAACAAACTGGGCATCCACCAATGCAGGCATAAAAGCGAAAAGGAATAGAAGTATAGTCTGGATATTTTTCATAATTCTAATTGCTTGGGAATTGAAAATCGAGATCGATTGGTAAATTATCAGCTATTGTTGGTGCTCCACTTCCTGTGCTTGCCAATTTCGCTCTGATATACCCATCGGGTGTAATTGTAATTGTCCAAATCCCTTTACTATAGGCAGACGAGTTTCTCACAACGGAGGGACGACAAGTGCCATTAATTCTGGCGATCACGACACCTGTCGTTTGCCAAGGCAATCCAGTTCCTGTTGTAAAGCCCACTTGCACCCTGTATGTTAAATTTGCACTTAAGATAGAGATAGAACCGTAATTATACGGTGGATAACTAGTCATTCCACTTATGCTACAGTTGAAACTTACACATGTGCCATTCGCATTGGCATAATCCTGCCCGTTTTGATACAAATCAGTCTGCGCTTTAGAATTTGCATCATTTAAACTTTCAAATGAAAAATGTTTTCCTTGTTCAACGATATAGTTCACTGTAGTGCCGTAGAAATTCATAGGGCAATTTTGCCTAGCATATTTTGCAGACTTAGTTTGGTTCATGTAAATGGGTTCGGGCTGGCGACTTGAAATTTGATAATTAATTTTCTTTGTGGGGACTTTATCAAAATCCTCCACTAAAGTTAGTCGGCCTTTCTGATCGTACTCATAATATTCCGTTTCTCCATTTTGAAACATTGCGCTGCTTGTAACTTCAAAATCTTCATCAAAGGTGTTGAAAATCATTTTATGAGTTGGGAACCCCTTCCGAATGGAATTCTGAAGACTTTCAATTTGAGTAGACGTACCACCATTAATTAACATGGATTTTAGATTATTTACTTGTATAATAAGACTACCTTCATTCACTATTTGTAGTCCTTGAATTTGGACGATTGGAAATCTACTTTTATAGCCGTAAAAAGTGTAAAGATATTGACCTGATTCATTGTGGGACTTAATTAGATTACCATAAGAGTCGTACCAATCGTACCATATTTTACTTACATATGGGTTCTCACCTTTTGCAGAAAGTTCGGCAATTGGATATATGTCTTCGCCAAAAGTTCCATTTTCATTTAAGACGGAAGCAGTACCATAATTTGTTTTTTGTTTGTATGCTACAAATTGATTCTTTGATTTTGAGATATCTGTTATAGCAAATACACGTTTTGAGTTTAAGAAGGTATAAGGTTGAACATTGCTATGATCATTAACATATAAATAATTGTTTTGATCCCACTGCCCATCACTATTTTGTCTTCGTTCTTGCCTTAAAAGTTGATCTCCAAAAGTGCCTAAATCTTGATAATTATAGGTGTTGGTGAAGTTGATAGATTCAGAACCATGATGCACACGTTTATCTATTGAGATAAGGTTGTAATCCGAAAAAAACATTTCATATGCATTCCCTGCTATTAGGTATTCTTGAGCTTGCCCTGAAGAAATTGGACAAACGAGAAAGTATTTAAAACTTAATGCTCTTACACTTTTTGGGACTGTTTCTGCATAATTGTATAGGTCTTCTTCAAGAAGAAGATTTACTGAATTATAAGTTTTCTTTGATTTCAATAAGCTTCGCTTATAAGAATAGTCATTATGTGGTTCAAAAACTGATACTTCTTGGCCAAGTTGACCGCTATTTCCGGCATCAGGAAAATCCGCATAAGTCGTATAATTAAAGAGAAAATAACCTTGGTTTGCTCTTTTTTCAATAACAGAACTATATTGAATGTTTGGGCCAAGTGAATTTGACAATGGAATTACGCTACTTATATTGAAATTAGTTTCATAATAAGGTACATTGTTTTCGCTTGGAATTAAGTAGTTCTTAATATAATACACATTTTTTTGGAGTAGAATGCCAGAAGAAATCGGAGAATCAATTGAAACCGTATACTGAAATTCTCTTTCCGTTTTTTGTAAATCTTCAGTAAGGTCAATTATTTTTCTAATGCGTAAGCCACCTATAACTCCCTGGTCTGGCACTAGAGTTCCATGATGATTTACTGAATTGGAGTAGGTATGCGGTTCGTATGTGAAAAGCCTATAGCCACCCATAGGAAATCGTATTGAGGCGAGACTACCGTAACCAACGCGATTGGGATCTGTTGCTCGTGATGCTTCATGTAATTCCGGATGATTGTAGTCTAAGGTGAATGGAGTAGATTTAAAATATCCAAAATGGTCAATATTACTTGATAAATACCTTGGTAGATCCTCAAATTCATTATATCTGAAGGCGTACTTTTCTTCCAAATCAACTGTTAACATTTCCAATTTCAACCTTGAATTAGGTATGTTGTTATAAGAGAAGTCTATCCTTTTTATAATTTCTCCTTTGCTGCTTTTTACTTGAATGCGATCTAATTTTTTCCATTTTAACGAATTGAAATATGTGCTCCACGTAGCCGTAGAAATTTCGGGATTTGGTGTCACACCATTTAATAACCGTTTAGAATAGTAAAACATTGCATCTTCAACGGCAGCACCATTTGGAGAACTGGCCACCAGTATATCATCTACATCTCGCATCACGTTGTCGATTGGCACATCTCCACTATTGAATTGGTATTTTAAAGCGTTTGAATTGGTGGAAGTTAAAATAACTTCTTTTTGTGCTCGCGTTTTAATTGATTTTAAAAAGGTGGGAATAATTAACTGTCCTTTAGCTCTGACTTTGTTTGAAAAAGCGGTGCCATAAGTACACCCGAGACTGGGATTAAAAATATCCCCTTGAAAAGTCTTTGAAAAATTGCTAAATGAATTTGTAGGATAAAACATGGCAGAATAATCTCCTTGTTCATAATTGAATGAATAGATTAGTTCACCCTGACGATTAAAAACCTCTGACAAGTGCCACGCACTTGAAACCACAGGATTTACTAGTTGGTTGAAAAAGTCAGGAAAGTTGTATTCGATCGCAGAATGTTTTCCTCCAAAAACGAATCGGTTTCCTTTGTCGTCCGTAATCGTTATTTTATTCAATACTTTCGGAAAAAGTCGCTGATTAAAGTTGTTCGTGGCTGGAAAGTCCATTGGCACAACTTTATCGCTCATCTGAATATCGATTTTAAGGTTATCCGAAGAAGAGACTTTCCATTCCCCATCGGATCCGAGAAAAAACTTTCCACTATATCCCATAAAATTGAAAATGAAAAGATCAGGTTCTAGATCCACCGCTGGTTTGGCACCATTTGTTTGCCCACCTGCTCGAATGGTACTTTTCATATAAGTTGGATTATTCCACTGTGTCGTGTTCAAAGCTGAAGTGTAATAGAAGTAGCCGCTTGCATTTCCCCAATGTGAGGCTCCGTTAGGGATATCAGCAGTGAACTTTTCGTCGAAACTTGATCCGCGAACAACTCTAGTGATCACTCCTCCCGCTTCAAGGGTCCAATTTTGACCTACCCAACCTGAAACATCACCAACACGAACTCCTCCTGTATCATATCTTAACTTAATTTCCAAAGGAATATTGCTTTCATTGAATTGATACAAATCAATAGCTACGTTTGCTTTTCCAGTCGATAAATCAGTTGGAACATCACTATATTGGCCTAAGCTTGATATGTTGGGTGAAAATAAAGTTTTGGGCAGTGGTCTTGTTTGAGTTTGGAATTGACCAGGAATTACCATACAAACAATTATAAAAGGATAGACGAACTTTTTGATGTATTGTAAAGCAAATGAATTCATTGTGATTGTTTTTCAAGGTTATTATTAATTCTCAAGAAGGTACTAGAGTGTTACTGAAATATAAATGCTGGAAAATATTTTCAGAACGTAATTGTTACAATCGCAATTATGAACTCACTCACACCTAATCTATTTTTATTAATTTTTTTTTATAAAGTTAATATAATTTTGACAATTAATAGTAAAAATTATTTTAAAGTTGAGAATTATCCATATCGCATGAATGCAAATTCGTAATGTGGCTTAGACTGCCTTGCCCA
>NZ_JBTMWY010000008.1:0-14045 GCF_054489425.1 Chryseobacterium sp. A301 | reverse complement strand
CCTGTCCTACGAAGCACGAAACCCCTGCTTGCGTATAGGTGATGTTACCACACGTACTTCTTCTTCGTTCGTTTTTGTCAGCGTTGGCAAAGACATACTCTTTGGCAAGTTTTGGCTTGTGAGTTGGCTTGTGCGACTTGCCAATGTGTATGGCTTTTAGGGTGGTCATACTGAAAAATCAAATTTATATACTCCGTCTCCAAGTAGTGAAACTTGAATATCAGTTCTGCCATAACTCTCTAAATGATGTCTCCTTACTGGTTGACCTAATGGTACACCAATTCTAGTTCTAATGTATTCTCCGAGTTCAGCTTTTGCGGGAAAAGAGCTAATTTGTTTTGGATAAATCATTCCATTTACTGGCTGAGAACCTTCTAAAAGTCCTTCCATAGTAACGCCATCATCCCAGATAATTTCAATTGAGTCATTATGTCTTTGCATTCTTCCTCGGTTGTCAAGATGTTGTGGATTCATTTGTTTTGGTTGAAATAAATGCGGATAATCTCTAATGTGTTGAGTTCTCAGCGCAATATATGCGTCATTTGGTGTTGTATGATTATTTGGATTTTGTCCCCAATTTAAGCCTGCTGCATTTTGTACTTCTCCGTCTCTACCAAGTAAAGACATACTACAGAACTCAGCGTTTATAATAGATTCAATTATTCTCTCTGTTCCAATCTCTAGACAGGATATAGAATTATTAAGTACGTGCTGAATGTAGGCGTTCAAAGGTCTGAAAGTGTCAAAAGTTGTTTCAGCTAAGACTTCTCTAAATGGTGTAGTTAACCCATTAACAGAAAAATTTGCAGAGCCTACCAAAGCGTGAATTATTTCACCCCGCCTACGCCAAGCATAGCATTTTGAGTGAACTGGAAGTTGAGAGTAAAATATATTCAGGTTAGCAACACTACCTTGTATGGTAGTAAGAGAGTTGTGCAATGTAGGTTTAATACCTTCAGAGCCATACATTCCATAAATTACAGTAGAATTGAAAGGTAACTCTTCTAGTCTTGCAACAGGTCTTGGACCTAAATAACCCGACAGGACAATTAGCTCGTCTGTTTCGTGCATTTGATGCCTATGAAATATTAATTCTTCTAAGTCTTCTGTATAGAGCATATTATCCTAAATTGAGTTTGTAAATTCATTTTTAAAAAGTCCTGTTTTTATTGTTAGGTCTTCATTTTCGTTTTCAAAAATCTCTAATATTGTTTCAGCAATAATTTTTGCAAATTTTGGTGGCACTGCATTTCCAATCATTTTGTATTGGTCACCTTTTGAACCTAAAAATTCAAAGTCATCATCAAAAGACTGTAATCTTGCAGCTTCTCTTACTGTAATTGAACGAGCTTGTTCTGGGTCAGGGTGAATATGTCTTAAACCATCTTTATATAAATGTGCAGGGATAGTATTACTTGGTTTGTCTTCTCTAATAACGTGGTATTTATGAAAATTGGAATCTTTTCCTGTTTTTTCTTTATAAAGTTGTATTAATGCTTGACTTGAAGTATATTTTTCTTCTCCAGTTTTTATATCAGTTGCTAAAAGTTTAAAAATCTCTATATCTCTATTGCTGTGTGTACGTGGTTCGTGGTTCTTTGGTAATGGCACGCCATTCAGTTTTATAGAATGAGAATGTTTTGTGCTATTCTGACAAGGAAATATCTTAGGAAGATTGTCAAATGCTGTTTTTGAACACATTGGATTTTTGGATGCCTTTGCTTTGAGTCTTGCATAAAAATTTCTAACAGTTAAGGCACTATGTTCCGATTTCTTAACTCCAAAAATTATTACTCGTTTTCTTTTCTGTGGAACATTAAAGTATGAAGTATCAAAAAGTGCGTTTGACCTTAAATTGTCTGTTATTTCATATCCAATTTCTTCAAATGCAATTTTTATCCTGTCAACAATTTGTATTCCCCCTGGTTTTGCAGATAGAATGCCTTCTACATTTTCAAAAACAAAAGCCTTAGGTTGGTAATGCTGAACCATTTTTACATAACTCTCAAAAAGATAGTTTCTGTAATCGTCCTGCATTCCATTTTCATCACGAACTCGACCAGCAATAGAATATGCTTGGCAAGGCGGTCCACCTAAAATTAAGTCTACAGATTTATTCTCAACTAAGGAATCAACACCTTCGCTACTTCCGAAAACAGGGTCATTATATCCATTTATCAGTTCGTCTGTGCGTTGGATATCAAAATGCAATACATTGACATCATCAAAGTCATAATTCCATTTTGTAATTAGACGTTTTTTTAATGTTTGAACTGTTGGGTATTCCCAATCAACAGCTGCTAATGTGTTAAATCTACCTGTTTGAAGAAAACCATCAGTCAAACCACCACAACCTGCGAATAAATCAATAACATTAAACTTCATAATTCAAATGCTTTAAAAGTTGTTCTCCAAGTATTTTGCCCAATAGTGGCGGCACAGCATTTCCAACCTGTCTATACTGTTCAGTTTTGTTTCCTAGAAACTCGAAATCGTCAGGAAAAGATTGAAGACGAGCATTTTCTCTAACACTTGGAACTCTGTTCCATTTATAATGAAAGTGATTTCTGTGTCCAGTATCAATTGTTTTTGAAGGCTTTTTACTATGATATCTAGTCCAAGCTTCATTGAATTTTCTAGAATCTCCTACACCAGGAGGTAAATCTTTATGGTTACCACCTTCAGGAACTAGAGAAATTACATTTATTACGTGTTCTGTATGTTGTGTTCCAGTATGGTTTTTCAAAACCTTATTTCCATTCCGCATCATTTTTTGATAATTGCTAAATGGCTTCTTGTCGTATTCTAAATTTTCACTTCCAAGGTTAGCTACTAGGTCAGGTAAATCGCCAATAGCATCTTCGCAGCCTATATATTGTTCTTCTTTTAAAATTGGCTCTGGAAATTCAAAAACTCCAAACTCCTTTCTTAGAGCAACAAAAAATACTCGTTTGCGAATTTGAGGAACACCATAATCCGGAGCAAAAAGTAGTTTTGGGTTGCAATTGTAACCCATTTCGTCACAAAGTCGAATTATTTCCTTTTTTGCTTTTCCGCCATATAAATTTAGTAATCCCGGTACGTTCTCAATAATTATTGCTTTAGGGTTTAGTCGTTCTGCAAGTCTAAAAACAGAGTAGAAAAGTGAATTTCTTTCGTCATTTTCGTTGCGTGTTCCCGTAAGAGAAAATCCTTGGCAAGGTGGTCCAGCAATTATGACATCAATTTCTTTATTTTTTGTTTCTTTAACTATTTTATCAATTGCACTTTCTTTGTGTAAATCAAGTAAAAGTGCTTTTGAATTATTGTGATTCTTCTCAAATGTTTTCAGAGCAATTTCAGTATTGTCAACACCCAAAACAACGTGAAAACCCGCTTGTTGGAAGCCGTATGAAAAGCCACCACACCCTGAGAATAAATCTATTGCTGTTAATTTTCTACTCATTGTCAAAGTTTATTTTTCCTTGTTTTGTATTAATACTTCTTAGATAAGTTGCTGTTCCTTCTGCTACTGTAAATACATTGTCAGAACACTTGTATTTATAGGCTTCACGAGCAAACTTATCTGCAAAAAATAAATCATTGATTTTTTGAGTGTCAATCTGTAAAACGTCCGAAAGTAGTTTCAGCTTTGAAATACTGAATTTTTTTGTTCCATTTTCAATTCGACTTATAGCACTTGAATTAATGCCAATTTTTGCACCAAATTCAGTTTGAGTCCATTCTCTTTTCTCTCGCTCTACTTTAATGAAGTTGCCGAAACTTGTCATATTTAGGGTTTTACTCATTATGGTTTGACCTATTTTAGGCAAAGGTAAAAATAATTTGTCAATTTAGGGTCAAGTGCGTTGGAAAAATTTCAGCTCTTTTGTTTTTTGTGTTTGGGTAAAGCGTAGGAAAAAACAAATGTGCTGAAATGTGCGGTTGGCTTTTTAGTATGTGTGGTAACGGTCTCGTATAAACGCAGTAGCGGATTTTGAAGCCGTAACCTTCGGTTTATAACTGACGTTGAATTTACAAAATTACTTTCGATTTAGCACTTAAACCGCTATTGCGTTTATACAATGTTGGCAGTAGTGTTTTATTTTTCACTTTGTTTTTTGAGTTCAATGTTCAATTTTTCAAATCCTTTTATTGTGTTGTCCAAATTAAAAAACTGAACTAAAACACCTTCAAAAATCTCGCTTTGTTTGAAAGTTGTTGTTCCGTTTTTGTTGTCGATAAGCTCAAAAATATGCGTTCCGTCAAAAAGTCCACCGATTATAAATTTCCCTTTCCATTTAAGTTTTCTATTTTCTTCATATTCCAAAACTGTTGGTTTAAAAGTCATTTTCGAGGAATTTTCAGGTTGGATAATTACTTTTAGTCCTTCGCCAACTTTTAGTTTTCCTTCAAACTTTTTAATGAACGGATTCCAATTTGGATATTCGTTTTTATTGGTTAAAATCTCCCAAATCTTTTCGGGATTTGCGTTTATGATAATTTCTGTTCTTATTTCCTTTGTCATTGTTTTAAACTTTGTACAAAGGTCGACTGTTTTATTTTTTAAGCTCTTGACAAAAATCAAGAATTTTCGGCTTGTCGTTTTCTTATTCTACTGAATGTTTCCGCTGACATTCCTAAAATTGAAGCGATATATTGTAACGGAACTTGGTTAAAAAGCTCTCTGTTTTGTTCAAAGTATAAGTTATATCTTTCTTCGGCACTCAATGATAAATGCGAAAAAACTCTGTCTTCGAGAATTGCGAAACATTTGGCGATAAACTGTGTTTCTATTGCTTTCCATTTCGGTAATTCTTTGCTTAAATCCGAATAGCTTTTTTTGTCAATGGTCAGCAATTCCACATCTGTCAATGCTTGAATTGATAATCTACTTTGTTGGTCAAAAAAGAAACTTGAAATTTCGGTTACGAAGTAATCCGGGGTTGAAATCCATTGCGTAATTTCTTTCCCGTCAGAAAGTCTGTAAATTCGTAAAAGTCCTGATTTTACCAAACTCAGTTTTTTGCAATATTTATCCGTTTGTGTGAAAAAATCGTTTTTGCTTAATTCTTCTTCGTAAAAATGCGAACGAAGAATTTCGATTTCTTCATTCGTTAACGTTCCAAAATTTGCTTTTATGATTTCGTTAAATTCTTTCACTTCGGGTTTTTGTCTACATTACTGCCAACGGTCTAGGCTATACGTAGTGCGGGATTTTAAAAGCCGAAAGTTTCAAGTTCGCACAAACGGTAGCGAGCCGTTTTTATATTTGTTATTTTCTTGCAATAAATATACAAACTGCGAGCGGAATAGAAGCACAAATCTTCGGGTTAGAAATTCAGCCCGCATTACGTGTAGCCCTTGTTGTGTGTTCGTTATTGTTGTTTATCATATCCGTAATCCCTTTCAACTTTAGATATTCTTGTTTTATATTCTTTGTACCATTCTTTTCGTCCTTTCTCTTGCGCAATTAAATGCTCAGCGTTTTGTTTCCATTTTTTTTAGGGCGGTTTTGGTGTGTCTGCTATCATAAAATTCAGTATTACCGTTTTCTTGGGTCAATATTTTTATTTGTTTCTAAAAACTGGTTTTTCTCTGCTGGCTTATATATAATATCTTTCCTTGCTGGGTTTTTAATTAATTCTCCTTTAGGTCGAGTAGGTCTTTTCTCAAATCCACCGCCACAATTGGGGCAAACATTATTTAGAACATTGTCAACACAATCTTTACAAAATGTACATTCATAAGTGCAAATCATTGCTTCTGAACTTTCATTAGGTAATTCCTTTTTACAATTTTCACAAGTAGTTCTTATTTCTAACATTTAGTTTCTTTTAATGACACACAACGGTCCGCGTGTTTGCGAAGGAACGAGGTA
This sequence comes from Chryseobacterium sp. A301, assembly GCF_054489425.1. NCBI lineage: Bacteria > Pseudomonadati > Bacteroidota > Flavobacteriia > Flavobacteriales > Weeksellaceae > Chryseobacterium > Chryseobacterium sp. A301. The sequence continues at coordinate 8,185 of NZ_JBTMWY010000008.1, read as the reverse complement.
AAAAACACTAACTTTCAACTTTGCACCAACGTTAGCAAAACCATTTTTTTATTTTTCAAATTTACACAAAAAAATAAAAAATGGTTTTTGCGGAAAGAAAGTACAGAAGTTGAGTTTAGCACTTAACCCGCTCTTTCGCAAACACGATGTTGTGCTCTCGTGCTTTCTTTCGGTCATTTAAATTAGTTCGTTTACTCGATATTAAGTTTCTTTAAAAAATCATTTTCGTTTAGTACATTCTTCACAATAATTACTGCTAATACAAAAAGTGAGACAATTCCAGAGGTTAGAATGTAAGTATAAAAACCTTCTGAAAACTCTCGTTTAAAATAGGGCAACAGTTTTGTAAATCCAAAAACGTATATTGCAAAGCATATAGGTGTAAGGATATAATTTACTTTTAACCTTAGTTTGTAGTGTTTTTTTAAGTATTTTTTGAAAGAAATGTTATCCAATGAAATTAATTGATTTTCTTTTTGATAAAGTGAAACGAATTCTAAAATAATACGGAAAGTAAGACTAGAAATCATTAATAGAAGACCAAGAGTAAAATTATTCCATTGATTATTGATAGTATAAATAGAGTAGGTTAACAATATCAAAACTGTTAAAGACATTACTGCTATTGCTATAAATTGTCCATAGCGTTGTTTTTTAGCTTTTTTGATAATGATTTCAGCGTCTGTAATGGTGGAATTATCTTTGTTTTGACTCCACAATTGAGTTAATTTATCATTTTCCATTTGTAATACATTTTAAAAGTGATTGTCTTATTCTGTTTAGTCGAGTTCTTAATGTTCCGTCTGTTAAGCCGACGGTTTCAGCAATTTCTGATTGAGGAATTTCTTCTAGTTCCATCAAAATAATGGTTTTGTTGTTTTGGGTAAGTTGGCTGATGCAACGGTACATTTGTTCTAGTTGTTCTTCCTTTTTTGTGTGTTCCGACTCTACGGAATCTGTAACAAGCAGTTTATTATTAACTTGTGTGTGCGGATTGGTTTTTCTCAAATCAGCCAAACATACATTCACAGCAATTCTATAAATCCATGTGCCTATCGAGGATTTTCCTTTAAAGCTTTTTCTATGTTGCCAAACTTTTATAAAGGTTTCCTGTTGCCACTCTTTTGCCAAATCTTCATTACCAGAAGCGTAACCCAAACATAATCGGAATACTTTAGAAGCATGTGCGTTATATATTTCTGTGAATCGTTTTTCTAGGTTCATTTAATGTGATGCTAAAATATTTTGAATTTGTTCCATAAACCATTCTGGTTTGTCGAATATTACAAAGTGTGCAGAATTATCTGCAATTATCAAATCATATTTTTCCAAATTAGCATATTGACTTTTGTAGGTTTGCGTAACCATTTCTTTTCCAAATGGTTTATCTGCAGCTATTATTGTTGTGGGGATTGATATGTTTTTTAAGTCCTCTCTCAAATCTAATTTAAGATAATCGGTATATCCATAAACATAGGTTTTTCTATCTGCCGAAATTATCCAATCTTTAATTCGTTTTTGAGTTTCAGGATTTAGACTCATTCCTTGAGCCATAGTTTGAGCCATTTGTTCAAAGTCACTCTCACTCATAGACAATTGTTGGTTGTTAAAAGGACTGTCATAGGCTAAATCTTCAGGATTAAAATTTGGAAACATTATTGCACCTGCGGCAGGAAGTGCATCCACCAATACAATTTTAGAAATTTCATTGTTTTCTCTGCTTGCAAGCCATACAGCAATTGTTCCGCCCAAACTATGTCCTATAACAGTTAAATTTGTCAATTGGTTTTGTTTTATATACTCTTCGAGACCGTCATTTACTTGTGATAACCAAGGAAAATCAATTGCTTTTTTTCCTCCAAATCCTGCAAGTGTGACTACATGACACTCATAATTATCTTTTAATTGATTAACAATAGTATCCCAACTTTCGCCTGGTACAGTAAAACCGGGTATTAATAGTACAGGTTTACCTTTACCTATAATTTTTACGTGAATGGATTGATTGGTTTCTTGTGCCTGAGTTGACAGAGAAAAAAGGATTGCTAGAACTAAAAAGATGTTTTTCATAATTTCTGAATTTAAATTTTCCTTTAGATGCAGAAATTCAAAAATGTTACATCTCTATCTTTATACTTTTTTGTTCGGGGAGTTTTTTAGCATGGAGCACAACGGTTCTCAGCTATACGCAGGCAGGGATTTTCACCACTGAACTTCCTACGAAGAACTGAACTTTAATTTTACAACTTACCTGTCCTACGAAGCACGAAACCCCTGCTTGCGTATAGGTGATGTTATCGCTTCGGTGTTCTTTTTCGTCCGTTTGATTGTCGGTCGTTCTGGTAGTGCGGTAGGACAGACACACTCTTTGCCAAGCTTGGGTTTTGCGTTGGGTGCAGCGGCTTGGCAATGTGTGTGGCTGTGAAGCGTTGGATTTATCAATATAATACCATTTCATATCTCATCTTAAAAAGTAAATCGGCAAGATTCCTGTCTTTACTCACTAAAACAGCATTATTAATTCTCTGGTCAAGTAAAAGTGTCAAGTAGTCAGACAACTTATTGAAATCTTTGTGATGTAAAACCAATGCAGTTGAAACCGTGTAAACAATTTCGTTTTTGAAATCTTGAATTGTTTTTTCAGATATACCTTCTGCTGATAACTTTTTATCTTTCTCTACTTCTTCAAGGGAGGTAGGTAATCCGCCAAATCCAATAGATTTCTTAGATTTTGATTGTCTGAATGAACTTTTTATGAGATCGGCAGAGTCACAAGCGAGAAGAAATAAATATTGCTCTTGAAAAATATTCATTTGATTCAATTTTATAAAGGGCTGTTTAGGAAATGAATTTAAAATCTCACCACCATACAATTGATTAGATTGCCCGTGACCTAAAAATATTATTATCGAATCCTTATCAAAATGTGAAACTTCTTCAAAACATTTCAAGTAAGATTCTTCATTTGGCTGAATCTCATAAAGCTTAAAGACAATGCCGTTTTTATTCAGGTTACTGATTATCTCATACAGGAATTGAGTAGAATCGTCTATTGAAATAATTATTTTAATCACTCTTTTGGAAAGTTATTGAGTTCAATTAAATGAGCCACAGTCAATTCAACTATATATTTTTGAAATTCAACGCCATTTGGTAAATCTTTATCTATTTCGTGTGCAATTTCCGATAAAGTTTTCTCTTTAAATTTAGGAAATGTGTTTCTGAATTTTTGCTCTGGAAATTTTTCAAGATACTTTACAATATGTTCAGGGAACACATAATTTTCTTTTTGTTTAGTAAGAATAGAAGTTAAGTCTTCTGACAAATTATCTCTATTTATAAAATCATCAATTTTTAACTTAACTAACTCTTTGATCTTGGCTGGAGAATCTAATCGTTCCACCAGTTTGTCTTGCTGTGCAGAATACAAGCAAAATTTCGCTCTTCTAATTCTAAGCCTTTGAGATCTACTAACATTCATAATCCATTTCAGAAGTGAATAGCCATCTAAAGAATCATCTGAATAATCGTAATCCGAAGCAACTATATCAAAACTCTCATTTAATAGATTCAAAGTTATATACTCTTTTATTATAGGGAAATTTAAAACTATTTTTCCATTTTCGTTATTACGAATTTTAAATTTATCATCACCTAAGTTTAAAAAGGTTTCTACAAGTTCAATTCCAGAACGTTTAAGCTTTTTTCTCAAGTTTTCAATCTGAGAATCAATCTTGTTATCATCAATATATAGTAGTCTCTTTACACTCATATTGTGTTTATTGTAATTTTAAATGTTGCTCCAGATAGTTTACGTTCATTACCTATAAACTCAATATCACTATTCATTTCATTAAGTAAGTTTTTTGTATAGTATAACCCTATGCCAGAGCCACTATATCCAGAAGGTGGTGTATCTCTTACTGATAGTTCAAATATTTTTTCAGAATTCTTTATAAACTTATCAGAAAGTCCGTTCCCATTATCAGAAAAGTATATTAAAAGCTGTTTTTCATTAACTTTTTCAAAATCAATTTGAATTTTATCTGCATCCCATTTTACAGAGTTGCTTATTAAATTGTCAAGTATAATGGACATATTTAATACACTGAGATTTTTTGATAGTTGTTCATTGCTGTTAGAGAATGAAAAAGTTAAATTATCAGAAAAGGTGTCACCATAAAGCGAGAGGTATTCAACAATGTATTTAACAACATCAACATCCTTTTTTTCAATATCCTCTTTTAAATCTGCTCTTGTTACAAATTCAGCCATTTTCAAAGATCTTTCAGCACAAATTTTCAAAAAACCAAGTCTCTTAATTAAATCCTGAACATCATAGTCATTCTCAGTAAGGTCATCTATTATATTCTCTATACCATCACGAACTTCTACGTTGTTGATTTTTATGGTGTGAATTAATCCATCTGCATCTGGACTTAATGTTCTGCGAGTTGCCAATAGATATAAATTCTTTTCTTTCTCTATTGTTAAGTCAGTTTCTACTTTATGAACCTTTTCTTTTAATGTTGTTGCGGACTTTTCAGCTGTCTCTTTTTGTTGTTTTAACTCCTCTAATTGATTTTTTAAGTCTTGAATTAAAAGAGTTTGCTTCTCAACCGTATTTTTATAATCCTGTAATTCTAATATAGCTTTAGATGTAGCCTCGTTAGTAGTGTACTTTGAGAACTCCTTGAGTTGCTTTTCTAATTCTTCATTTTCTTGTGCTTTTTTATGAAGTATTTTATTTAATGTGTCTGCATCAATTTTTTTATTACTAAAATCTTCAATAAGTTGATTAAATTCTCTTTCAGAGGTTTCTCTTTCCTCTTCAATCTTTTGGGTTATTAGGTTCTCATTTATGTATAATTCAATTACTTCATTTGATTTTGCAGAAATAATATTGTGTATTGCAGAGTAAACCCTTTTTTGTTTCGTTATTAAGTCTTCGGAATATTCTAAATCATCTTCAGTAGTTTCTCCGCTGACAATTTTCTTATGAATTTTTAATAAATCTTCGTGCTCTGGTGCACTATCCCAATTTAATCCTTCCACCACATAACGCTCTAACCTCCGAAATGCTTTGAAAAAAAAACTATTGTTCTTCTCTGACTGTGTTAAGCTTTTGTAGCTTTCGTTTTTAACTATGCCTTCACGACTTGATACTATTTGAAATTCATTTCCTTCATCAAGTATTTCAATTTGACCTACTAATTCTCGTAATCCAATATTTCTACTATATCCTTGTGCCTTTCTTTGGTCTAGGCCTAGCCAATCATTCCCTAATTCTCCATAAGGTGGAACTCGAAAGCCGTTAATAAATAAAAATATTGAACCATAATCCACTGATCTTATACCAGTTTGTTTTGTAAAAAAAGATTTTGCATATGGACTTAGATAATATACAGTAGCTTTTGCGTTGGTTATATCTGGGTAAAATGGATTTTTTTCTCTAATCCAAAAAATAGTTTCTCCTTTATCTTTTAATTCGGTGAATAACTCATTTCCTCCATCTGTAATGTATGTTTCAACACTAGTAGTCTTAAAATCTAAGTGTTCGAAAATTCTATTTTCGACTTTGCCAATGAATTTTGAGTTGTCATCAAGTAAATTATTTTCCTCTTGAAATTCTGGAGCATCTATATACACCCCAAAATCATTACTTTCAAAGGCTTGATTGGGATTAATTAGTTTTTCTAGATACTTTTTTAATTCAACAAATTTTGAGACATCCCAGTCTGTCACATTTCCGTTTTTGTCTAAAAGCGGATAAGCCCAGTTACTTCTTAATTTTATTATTTCGAGTAATACTCCGTGTTCGAAATTTGAAAACCCTAATGATTGAAATTCATTTGGAGTCAATATTTCATATTTTAATGGTATGGATTGAATTTCTTTGTCTTCATCCTCAATCTCAAATTTTTTCCAATCTATGGAGAGCTTACAATAGTTTGCATCCTTACTCGTTTTGGCATAAAGATTAAGATACTCGCCTAGTCTATCGCAAGAAAATCTGCCGACACCCTTGGCACCAGCCATTCTACGTTTATGCTGAGTTTTATTTGTCTTTTTTTCTGAATAAGCAATATTTAGCCATTTATCTCTAATATCATTAATATCCATCCCGATTCCATCATCTTGAATAACTAATCGAGAAGTATTTGATGAGAAATGTTCTACTTCTTTATCATCACTTTTTTTAAGGTTAAAGTATTTTACTTTAACTTGTTTAGCATCAGCATCAAAAGAATTCTTGACTAATTCTAAAATAGCTATATTATCATCATTAATAAGGTCTTTCCCAATAATGCTTTTTAGCTGAACATTCGTTTTGAAATGTAAGTCGTTTTGTTCAGCCATTATCCTATAATTTTATTTAGAGTTATACCAGCTTGCTCTCCAAAAAGTGGCGGAATAGCATTTCCAATTTGTGAATATCTCGGAACTTCTTGGGTTCTTCTTTTACCTCCAGTAGTGTATTTACCTTTGAATTCATACCAATCATTAAATGATTGAATTCTTGCATACTCCCGAACTGTGAAAATTCGTGGTTCACAGTAATGTATATAATCGTCTGGTAAAGTAGTAATAGTTGGAGTAGGTGTTTTGCCAGATAATGGAATTATTGTTCTCTTTTTTAGATTGAACTTTTCTTTTAATTCATTTGATAGCGTTTTGTTCTTTTCAGCATTTTTAAGGATAAATTCAAATTTTATTAAAGTATCTTCATTATGCTTCGCAAATCTATGGCTATCAGGAATTTCTGAAACAGCTTTATCTCTTAGTAGTTTTTGATAATTGGATTGAATTGGATTATATAGACCTGCTTTGAATGAACTTGTATCGGGTGAAACAATTTCGTTAATTTTTTGCAAGTCAGAAATAGCGTCCTCCAACGAATTTGTCAATCCAATACCTTTTTTAATTAAAAAAGTCTCTTTTTGTTTTTGAATTTGTTCAAAAAAACCGTTCCGATTTACTTGGTTTATAATATCTTTTCTTATACCAACTAGAATAAATCTTGTTCGTTTTTGTGGAATTCCAAACTCTGAAAAATCAATCAGTTTTCCTTCAACTTTATATCCTTGGAAATCGCCTTTAGGAGAATCGTATTCGAGTGCATTAGTTACATATTCAGAATAGATTTTCCCCTTGATTTTATTCTTGTCAAACTTCTGGGTAAAGCCCTTTACATTTTCAAAGAAGATTACTTTTGGCTGAACTAGTCTAATAAATTTGATGTAAGACTTTATCAATTCATTCCTTGAATCTCCTTCTATTCTTCGTCCTGCTGTTGAAAATCCCTGACAAGGCGGTCCACCTGCCACAAGGTCAATTTCACCCCTAAGTGATTTTAAATTGTCCTTGTGATATTTGATTACATCATTTATGTCGTGGTTGCTTTTTGGCAACCAGTCTGGCCAATCAAAATGATTTTTTTTATCAATCAAGTTATATTGAAGCGTTTCAAAAGCGTCTGGACTTTTTTCAACAGCAAACTTACCTTTCCATAATCCTGTATTAAACAATCCAAGAGAAAGTCCACCGCAACCAGCAAAAAGGTCTATATATGTCTTTTTTCTAGTCATTGTTATTTTTTGTCGGATTTAGAAGTTCTCGAATGTCTATTTCCAGTGCAAGTGCAATTTTGTGCAAGTTATCTAATGATGGTTGCCTAGCGTTTGAGCACCATTGAGATATGGTTGATTCATCTTTGCCAAGTTGTTCAGCTAACCACTTGTTTTTTCTTCTAGTCTCTGCCAGAGCTACCTTGATTCTATTTATTTCAATCTTTGTCAAGATGTTTTTGTTTTACGCAAAGATATTAACATATTTGGAATAAAATTTACTTTTTTCTGTTTTTCTGTCGAGCGTTGGCAAAAAACAGCTCTTTTGGTTTTTTCAGCGTTGGCTTTTGTGTCGGCAAAAAACCAAATGTGCTGTTTGTGCGGCTGGCTTTTACACTGAGCGATAACGGAAAAAGTATTTGCGAAGAACGGGCTACTGCAAACCAAAAGTGATAAGGAAAACCCCCGCGGAGCAAAATGCTTTTTCAGATTTCTAAATTACTAAAAATTGAAAGATGAAAAGCATTTTTGCGGATATAAAAAAAATAATTCTCAAAGGAAAAATTCAACCCCGTTTTTTACAAATACACTGTTGAACTAAACCTCCGGTAGCTTTT
>NZ_JBTMWY010000007.1:0-42940 GCF_054489425.1 Chryseobacterium sp. A301 | reverse complement strand
CTCGAATTGTCCTAGCCAAAGACCAACTCACTCCCTCCTATCTGAGAAGGAAGGTCTATTGGAAACTCAGAAAGAAAGGGTAAGAATTAAACGAAGGTCAAATCAACTAGCCTAAGTGCTGTTCAGATACCCATGGACCGACCTTAACAATAAATTTTAATGTTAAAAAATTCTAATCATGAAAACCAAGAGATCCATTTCAGTAACACTTTGCAGAGCTTTCTTTGTGGTTTTGTTTACATACACACTGATAAATAAATTCAACGATTTTGAAAACTTCAAAGCTCAAATTGTGCATGCCCCCAATCTAGCGGATATTGGAATACTAACGGCGTACACCGTTTTAATCCTATTGTTTCTAACGATTCTGCTCCTTAGTTTCACGAGTACACACGAGATAGGACTTTTGTTGACATTTATTCTTCTGAGTTTATTTACGCTCTACAATGCAGTCCTATTAATCTTTTTTGAAAACCGACCCTGCACTTGTATTGGATTCTATGAGAAGTGGTCTTGGGAGGTAAACTTGGGGGTTAACATAGGGCTATTACTTATTGTAGTATACGGCATTTATAAAAGCATATCGAGTTCTATAACTAGCGATGAATTAGATTTATACTTAAGAATAGACTCTGACTATGAACTAGAATTAGATTCAGACTTAGAATTAGATCCAGACTTAGATTTATACGCAGATTTAGACACAAACTTAGACTCAGACCAACCAAAACTGAAATCTGGTGCTGAACCTGAAAAAAGATATTGAGAAGGTGCGCGAACTTCTTAATTGCATGCTGCAGCATGATTGACACCTGTCAACTGTGAATTCCAGTTGGCTACAATGTACAAGGGAGAACCCATTGTTCTCCCAAATACATAGCAACCGATTGACTAGAAATAGTCAAGTACCAAATTTATTAATATTTATTTTAATGATTAAATTTTTAAACAATGAAAACTATTTCATTTTTCAGAACCAACGCAATGTTGGTAGTCGCCCTGCTAACAGCAGGAATTACAATGTCATTTCAGATGACAGAGAAGGAAGCTGTAGATACAATTTACACTTACAACAGTTCTTCCATCGCGGAAGGAGAATTTGCCAAATCTTCCAATTGGATAATGGTAGTTCAAACACCGCCAACTTGTGACGTTATTGGTGTTCGACCATGTAACATTACAGTACCGGCAGGATTAACTTTGGACTCTCAGATCTCTGGTTTACTTAACGATGAAGTATTAGCGATTCACCCGGATGAAAGAAAGCCTTAAAAGCTTTTTTAAAAGTGCTGCCTTGCGACTTGCAAGGCAGCTTTATTACTATCTAGGATTCTGCTTTATTCCTGAGAGTTTAATTAATTCTTCAGGGATAGCAATCGCAAATCTAGGATCATTAGGCGGTAAAGTAAAGACTTGCCCATTAAGTGTCCTCTTTAATGTAATGTTCGCGCCATCACGATTATATCTTTTAATGTCAGGCCAGCGTAATCCCCTAATTAACAATTCTTTTCTACGTTCCTCCAGAATGATTCTTAATGCTTGATCCTGGGTAGATGACGTAAACGGTACATATGTGCCTGGCACCCATCTCCACTTTAACAAATCATTTAAAACTACCATCGCTTCAGAGACTTTATTTTTTCGAGCAAGAGATTCAGCTCTAATTAAATACATTTCACTTACACTTGCGGAAACGTTTGAACCATTACTTCCAGCACTATAACCTTTAAAATATATTTCATCTTCATTATCAGAATAGAAATACAATTGCTTTCGCAGATCATTATGGTCATATTTCTCATAAAGACTACTCACAATTCTGGCTGGCCGCAAATGATATTCATAATCCATACCGCACCAGAAGAGAACCTCTTCATTCATCTCATTGAATGGATAAGCAGCATTTACATCCAACTTTGAATAATCCATCAATGAATTTGTAATCGATAATGCCTTTTCAGAATAGATTAAGGATTGATCATAATCGCCCATATATAAGTAAGCTCTAGCTAGTAAACCAAATGCCGCAGGTCGAGACGCACGTAACTTTGAAAACTCTTGGTCTTTCAAATAAATAACTGCTTCCTCCAAATCTTTAACTATCTGATCATAGGTTTCTTCTAGACTAGCTCTTTGTGAAGGTATATTCATATCAGGATCTAATCTCAATGGCAAACCAAGAGTTTCAGAAGCCGTTTCCTCATCATATGCAACGCACCAAATTTGCACAGCATCAAGATATCTAGCTGCTCTCAGGAATAATGCTTGTCCCTTAATATAATCAGCCTCTGCACTCTTAACTCCGAGAGTTTCTAAATTAGATAGTGCAGAATTGCACGTAAAAATAGCACGATAAGTGTGAAGCCAAGCATTGCCTAGTGAAGATGACTTCGACACATTATCTTCCATCCATATATACAATCTTTTATCTTCTTCAAAATTAAGACTGTTATACTGATTATCTGTTAGATAAAAATCATCTGAACTTGTTTCACCGTCAGATACAAATAATGTATTGAGAGTTCCAAAGCCATCAAGGAGAGCTTGAATATCACTCAAATCTTGAATTATCGATAATTTGGAGTCTGACTTTTCATTTAAGAAATCTCTACAATTCGTTAATTGTATACATACAAAAACACAGAAAAGAAGTTTGAAGTATTTTTTCATAATAATTACTTTTAAAATTGAGCTTTTAAACCTAGAGAAAATGTTAGCGGCGGTAATGCATTGTAAGAACCCATGTTATGATCTGGATCTCGATCTGATTTAGTCGCTTTCCATAGTATTCCCAAATTGTTCATATTAGCATAAAGCTGCATCGAATTTGAGGATGCATTCCGGAAGGGATTAAATCTATAATTTAAATGTATGTACTGCAACCGAATATGATCACCCTTTTCAATAAGCGCTTCGGAGCCTAAATAAAATTCGTCTCGAGCGCTATTTGTTTGATATTGAATAGAAGGAACATTCGTTGAAAGTTCATCGCCTGGATTTTGCCATCTATTGTCAAAATCATTGTGCATTAACCAATTTGAATAAAGTCTCGTATAATCAATTGAATTTTGTCTAAACCAATAACCGAGTTTGTAAGAAATTCCAACATCTAAGCTCCAAGATTTATATCCAAACGTATTGGTGATATTACCAAATGCAGTAGGCACTGCCGAACCATAATAATGGAGATCTTCAATTGTAGTATCAGGCCCTGTTAACTCTAGGTAATCTTTACTTAGCTCTCCATTAAGATAGCCTCTTGGATCACCTGTTTGCGGATCAAGACCACCCCATTTATAGGCGAATATTGAATAAACCGGCCTACCAATCGCCCCTGAAATAGGGACAGATGAAATCACAAACTGTCTACCAATCATATTATTAAGATAATAGTCTGTAACTTCATCTCGCTGAAAACTTAGATTCATTGAAGTATTCCATGAAAACATACGCACAACATTCTTGCTTTGCAAGTTTATATCCCAGCCACTCCCTTTCATTCCCGCAACATTCCACAAGAGGCTAGTAATACCTGTAGTATAATCTAAAGGAGCTTGACCAAATAGGTCATCACTTTTCTTTTGATACCACTCTATGGATCCTAAAATTCGACTATTGCGACTTGAAAAGTCTAACCCTAAATTAATTATCTGGGTCGTTTCCCATTTTAGTTCTGGGTTGAAAAAATTAGAAAATTGTGCCATTTGCGTTTGGGTAAAACGAGACACTCCATAATATCTAATCGTGGAAACAGCGACCATTGCAGGATCTATATTGCCATTAAAACCATAAGATCCTCTGATTTTTAGATTTGGTACTAAAACTGAATTATAAAATTTTTCGTTGGAAATATTCCAAGCAAATCCAGCGGACCAGAACGGATTCCATTGATCGTTAATATTTAAACCGAATAGATTACTTGCATCACGCCTTGCACTTGCCGAAATCGTATATTTTTTATCAAATGTATAGGCTGCATTTGTATACATAGAAATAAAACGAGTTGTCCTATCTTCCATTCTGGCACCATCTAGAAGTGAACTATATGTACCCATTAACGTGGGATATCTAATGCTATAATTCACATTGACAAATGTTTTATTATCTGCATCATACCCATAGTATCGTGAGCTTCGATAATCTGACTTCGAATTTCTTACTTCTGAGCCTAAAATTGCATTTACAGCATGTCTACCCCATTGGCGATTTAAGTTTACCTGCGCCCGCAAATTACTAACAGAAGCGCCTGAATTAGATTGTGAGAAAATCCCACCTTTAGGAACGATATAACTTACTTTACCCTGACTATCAATGGTTGAAAAAAGATTAATATAATTTCTGGCAGCATAACTTTGCTCATCATATAAAGTTTCTGATACCCCAGTGCTTTTCTGTACTTGATAATTTATGATCGCATCCAAACCTTCAATGATGTTATACTTGAGTCCTGCATTCAATCTCAATTCAGTTTGCTCCGATGTTGATTTTTCATGTTCCCAATTTGTCAAAGGATAATAATTCCAATCAAGGTGTTTACCTCCACCCAAACTCAATTTGTAGTCTTGGTTGTAGTCTTTAGGTAGGCTTAAAGCATTACCCACTTTATCCGCAATCTCCATATAGGGTAAGCCAGCGTTCTTAACAAAAACAGAACTAATTCCATCTTTTCCACTTTCTGTATTAATTTGGTTTATCCAAATTCCTGTGGACAGCACTAATCGATCTATCGGCTTCCAACTATTCTCAAATCGTAGGTTTAATCTGTCATACTTCTCACTTAAACTTCCTATGTTGTCATCATACCCAATCATTGCAGACCACGAAAGGTTATTACTACCTGCTGACAAGTTTAATGAATATTGTCTATTCGCTGCGGGTGAATAAACATATTTGGAAAACTGATCTCGAGAATCAATTGATTTCAATCTTTGAATTTCTGCCTCCAATTGAGAACTTCCAATTAATCCGCTACGGTGTTTTTCTAGAAGTGAGACCACCGGTGATAAAACAATATGATTAAATGAATTAATATCATTATCATAGTAACCTCTTCCAAATAGTTCTCTTTCAACATCTATGAAATCTGAACTACTCATTGAGGGAATATAATTTAAATCCGGCTTTTGGCTAACAGAAAGCGATGTGTTAAAATCGGCAGAAAATGATTTTGCAAAACTCCCTTTCTTAGTGGTTATCACGATTACGCCATTAGCAGCCCTCGCACCCCAAATACTAGAAGCAGCAGCATCCTTTAAAATCGTAATATTTTCAACCAGATCAGGGTTAATTGCAGCTAAATCTCCTTCATAGGGGAAATTGTCTAAAACAATAAGTGGGGATTTGGGTCCTTTGATTGTGCTAAGCCCCCTAACCATTAATTGGGGCTGACCAGAAGAAGTTCCATTTGAAACCATAACTCCATTAGCAACAGCAGGAAGTCGATCCATGATATTCATGGTCACCTGTTTACTCAGCATATCATTACTAACCAATGAAAAGGATCCAGTGGATCGTTCCTTAGGTATGCTTTGGTAACCAGTAGATAGCGTGATCCCCTCAATATCTTGCATTCTTTCATACAAAATCACTTTTATTTGGGCACCCAGTTGAACATCATAATTAGTGGTATGAGTTTCAAATCCACTTTTGGAAAAAGACAAACTACCCTTTGTTTCCTTAACAGAAACTTTGAATTTTCCAAATTGATCGGTAGGTACAATTCTATTATCCTTTGCCTGGACATTCACATCGACGACAGGCTCACCAGTGCTTCCATCAATGACAGTTCCTGAAATTGACATCTGCGCGCTTAAAGTCAGCCAGCAACCTGCTAGCAGAAATAGTAATAAATATCTCATAGTTTAGTTAGTGTTTAGTTTAGAATCTTATCAATTATTTTTCTGAAATCACAAGCATTTCTAAGGGTCGATTTTCTCTAACGATGGTTAGCCCGTAGGGAGCTAATTCTCTTATTAACTGTTCTACAGAAAAAACTCCAGAAATCTTTAAATCAACATTTTCAGCGATATCCGTTTCGTCAATTAGCAGAAATTCGATTGGAGTATTTCCATTAATCATGTTGACCATGTGCCAAATAGGAGCATTTTGCAAAATGGAAGGTTCTTGCAGGAAGGTTGATATTAGCTTTCCGCCCTTGGTTGCAATTAAATTTTTATCTGTCGTCCTCTTTAAGACAAGACAATCCGTTTGCAATACTTTGATCTTAGCATTATAATTAGAATAGCGATCAAGTACGTCAAGCATATTTACATAGAGTGAATCTGCCTTGTCGTCTGGTACATTGTGCTCAAAACTGTATAGATCAGAATTTTCAAAGGTTCCATCTGACACATTTTTTGCATAAAACTTGGAAGGATCTTTAAGATTGAGAATCATTCTCTTTTTATTGAAACGACCCTCGGACTTAATCGAATTGAAGGCTTTAAGTCCAATTCCAAAAAAAATATCACTCAATGGTAAATTTGTGAACTGACGTCCGATTTCTTTTTTGGAAGCAGAATATTTATATTTACCTCCACTACCAATACCAGGGACATGCCCTTTCATGAAAATAGAGTAATTAAGCATCGACACATTTCGTTGTCGATCAAAATTTTCATCTAGCATAAAAGGTCTTTTCCTGTCTATACTAATAACTGTCTGAAGGCTTTCTGAATGCCCTTTTAAGACTTCAGTAATATTTGCACTGGTAACCTGCTGACCATCTGTCGTATTGACAACCTTTCCATCTTTAATCCACACAATGAAAGGTTCACCGATATGAGGGAATACTTGATTGAAGTATTTATCCTCTGTAACGGACTTAATACCCTTAAATCTTTGACCATTTTTTGACGAAAAGAATTTGTCAAGAAGTAGGCGGTCCTGCCCTGTTACGGCTTGAATGAAAATCTGATCTCCAAACTGTTCTTGCAGTTTTTCCATTTTAGGAAAAGCAATTAAGCAAGCACTGCACCATGTATTCCAGAAATCAAGCAAAATTAATTTGCCTCGATGATCGGAAAGACTAATTGATTTCTCAGAACTATTCACGATTTGATGGCTTTTTGTCCAGAAATCTTCGGGAAGTACATCCCCTACTTTGAAAGTTCTCTGCTGCGCAGGAATCTGGAGAAATAGAAGTACTAAAAATAATAGGGATAAAGTGTCCCTGCAAAACTTTCTTTTCATAGTTTTGTTCTTGGTTTTTTTGGTTAAACAATTATTAAGACCACGCTCTTTCCTCATCGGCTTCCAAACTTTGGGGAAAGGGCATTTTTATGCATAAACGTAAGTTATTGGCATCTGAGCTTAGCTCTTTTTTGGAGTTAGATTTCCCCTCTCATCGGCATATAGCTTCTCCATTGCGAAGGAAAATCCTTCCCAAAAAAATATAATGAAGATATGAATGTAAAGATGGGTTGAAAGATGGCATCGAAAGCCATCTGATGCTCAATATCAGGGGTTTTAAACACCTGACTAAATAGTTTGAAAGAAAAAACCAACACTACCCGCAAATCAATCTTCAATCGATTTGGGTAAGTGGAAAAAACATCTTACTTTTAACGTGCGAGTTAGTTTAGCAGATAGTAAGTTCCGTCAACCTCAAATTGAAGGGCTGGGTTGCTTTTTGATTGGGAAATGTAGAATCAGTTACCTAAATAGGCAATGTTGTCTCTACCCCACTATCAAAAGTGGGCAATGTTGGCAATGTGCGGAAAAGGGAAATGATTTCTCCTGTCCGAATTTTAGAAGTACAACAGAAGTCCTAATAAGAAATAGGGTAGCTACCTATCTTCCACTTTTATCTTGGTACAGCTATGAACCGTTGACGAAGCATCCAATAGGGAGACTACCCTATAGATTGCAAATATACAAAATACAAGGTAGCGACTTCCCAATGGTCTTGCGTCATCTTAAAAATAGCTGTTTTAGATAACAAGACTCTGTAATTTAAAGTCGCATTTTTCTGGTTTTATTATTAATACAAATATAGTAAAACTTAGAATACCGCGCAAATTTTTATCTAATTAAATAAAAATAATGAATACTTCAAATGAAGAAAACTAGAAATAGCCGTCTTGTATCGCCCGAATTTCGAATCAAGCTTGGCCGTAAATTAAAGGCCGAAAGATTAAAACTACGTTATTCTTTAAGTGATCTTGAATTAATGACCACTGCAACTTTAAATACTATACATTCAATAGAGAATGGCAAAACGACAAACATTGATTATTACGTAGAATATGCGAAGGCAGTCGGTTATGACTTTGGAAATTTTAAAGAGTTTGGGATAGAACTAATTCCGAAGGTTAGCTTGCCAGCAGAAGAAGAGGGCAGAAATAAAATTCAATTAACCGCTAAAATAAGATCCCTTATAATTCAAGGTGGATTTTTACGGTCTGGAAAAACTGTAGCTGAAATAAAAGAGGAACTAGTTAAACTAGAGCAAATCAGCGATTCTAAGGATATTTCAAAGTATATCTCTGGCGTCATGAGGAATCTACTAAAAGAAAATGTCGTACAAATCAAGGACAAAGAAGGTCACAAAAACATTTATATTAATGGAAGCAAGTAATATAGAACTATGATGAAAAAATAGACCTGACTAAAATAGCCAGGTCTACCAATTGAGCTCTTGTATAATGATTAGAATGTAGTTCAAAATAGGAAGCTACAATTTCAAACAGCGAAGCAGTCTATCAGTTTGAAATGCTCACCAGAACATTTCGGAGTTTTCTTGGATGTGCGACACGTAAAGCACACCAAAAACCAACAGTGGCTACATACAATCTACCGTAGTTAAGACATTGTCCTACTAAAGGAATCGTTAAATGACTTCCTTGAATTTTTCTGATGGGAAGATCTGTTTCTCTACGATACATAAATCCCTTAGAAACGGTGAGATGATCTTTAGTTACCGTAATGGTTGTAAAATAGGTTTCAACAAAGAGATTAAACCCTTTCACAAAAAGATAAAACAAACCCCAGGCAATTATTGATGTAATTCCATGAATTGCCATACGGTAGATATCAAGCAGTACAAATGGAATGCTAACAGATCCTATAGCCATTAAAATGCTTGCAGGTAGGAAGCATGTCCAATGCAAATGGGCCTTGTAAAGAATTGAAGGAGCACTAGAAATAACGGGAGTATTAGAAGCTATTTTCATAATGAAATTTTAAAAAAATTAAACAATGACAGAAAACACTTTATAGAATAGTTCAATCTATTTACGCTGTACCGGGGTTCCGCAAATCTCGCAATCAAATGAACCCAACATCACTCAATGCAAAAGCCTCCCCCCATAAGTACAACGTCGTAAAAATTTTAATGAAGTATCTCTAACCAGAAATAGAGATCCGTAGGCTTATTCACCTATAAGTTATGTCCGTGCGAACCTTAGCATTAAAGCGGCAACAATTAGTAGAACCTAATTAGAATTTGCCCTCATTTACTACCTGAATAGTCGCAAAACCCCACCTGTGTGGCATCTTTTACAAAGATACGAAAACCATCTGAATCATTTGTCATCACAAACAGAAAATTTTCACTTTTTCTCTTATTTTGATTCAGTTGACTAAATATGGCCAATACGACTAATAACCTCAATAACACTAATACTTCAGAAGCCTACCTTCAGAAGTATATCTGCCAATTTATTGCTTCAAAATTTCTTGTGGACTTAAAAGATGACAACGGAAATACAATTTCTCAAAATCAATACGCGAAATTGTGCGGACTTTCCTCTTCCACAATGACAAAGATCAAATCCACAAATGGGTATGACATCCCATTAAGCACCCTTTATAAAATTTGCCGGCAAGAAAATATTTCTCTTGGAGACCTACTAAAGGAGTTCGAAGAAAAATACGGCACAAACCTACCAGACTAAGCACAGTCGAATAGCGATTCAAGAATCTTGTCAAAGATAATCTTGATTGAATCTTACTAGAGCAATTGACTCTAACAACTTTCATAATCAACAATAGCTGGCAAGAGCTAGGCCAATGCACAATCGTGTTGTAACCACTCTTAATTCCGCTCCACAAAGGCAAAAGCTTTGTTTTCAAAGCGGTAGCATCTTGTGCAAGCAAAATATAATCACTCACAACCCCTAAAGATTTTATAGAATTAAGTATATTTACAAAGGAAATTGTCAGAATTTCCAATAAAAACATAAATTAAAAATACCATGGAAGAAGAAGAACCAAAACACAACTGCTACTATAATTTGGATGACCATTTCAAAGACCTACAAGCCACTGGAGATCGTTTTCGCAAATGGGCTGACGAAGAAAGCAAGATGACAAAAGAAGAACGTGGACTACGGGCAAGAAGAGACGCAGAAGACAAAATTAAGGTTATTAAAAATATTGCTACTTCTCTAGGAGTTTCACCGATTGAACTAATAAAGCATACTTTGCGTAGAGACGACGAGGATGAAGACTAAAAAAAGAAGGTAGTTTACTTTTCAACTTACACAGTTAGTGAAACACTACCATTTCTATTCTAATTCAGCAAGAATCTTCTTAACGTCCTCTTCGGTGGTCGATAATTTATTTTTGCAAATTTTAATAAGCTCAGTCGCTCGCTTTACCTTTTCAGTAAGTTGATCAACTGTGATATTGCCTTGTTCAATTTCAGAAACAATCTTCTGAAGTTCGTTATAAGCATCTGTATAATTGATAGTCTGCTCCATTAGTCTTGTGTTTCGGTTATGGTACTGGTTATGGTACTGGTTATAGTTCCTTTGTATAGAATAGTCTCCATCTGTTCTCCTTTTTCAATTGTAGAAGGATCTGTTAAAGCTTTACCCCTATAGCGAGTTATACTGAACCCACGTCGCAGGGTGTTCTCAGGATCGACAATCTTCAAAATCTTTTCTTGGGTGGCTAAGTCATTTCGTTTATTCTCAACTAAGCGAAGATTTGCATTTCTAAGGTCGAGATGCTTCTGATCCAACAGGACTTTAAATTCAGCCAATAACGAAGTAGCCGAACGAAATATCTTTTCTTCATTTTGATTCACACGCTCCTTGCCCTCCTTGAAACGATAACGGATATGCTGTGCAAGCTGAGTTGAAATTGAATTAAGGTGCTCGTTTTCCTGCTGAACCGCACCTACAGTTTTTATCTTCAAAATATAGCCTGCATTGTATACGTTTTCCTTGGAAGCTTTAAGAAGTTGATCCGTGTAGCGAACCATCACTTTCTGAGCTTCAGAAACCGGTACAGAGAATTCATGGAATTTTTGAATTAAAAATTCTGCGGTTTTCGTAGGCGTAATGGCATTATAATACGAAACCATTTCAGCCACCGTCAGGTTGGTTGAATGCCCTATTCCTGTAATTATAGGTATTGGAAACTGCGCTATGGCTTTTGAAAGTTCATAATTGTTGAATGAAGAAAGGCCGACTTCGCCTCCTCCCCCTCGAATGATTGCTACCGCATCGAAATGATGCAATACCTTCTTTAAATTCTTCAACTGTAAAAGTATGGAAGTGACTGATTTTTCACCTTGCAATACGGCAGGAAAGAGCATATGGAAAAACTTGTATCCCCACTCGTTTGAATCTAAGATTTGAATGAAATCACTGTAGCCTTTGCTCGACTCTGCAGATATGACCGCAATCCTTTGCGGAACTAGTGCAAGGGACCGTTCTTTGTTTACTGCAAATAGCCCTTCTGCCTTTAATTTTTCAATACTTTCGTTCTTCTCTCGCTCCAAATCTCCTAGGGTATAGGTTGGATCAATATCTTGAATACTAAGCTGCACTCCTGAAATCGGATGAAAAGTCACCTTGGCAAGGAGTAGAACTTTTATCCCGTCTCGAATTGGAGTTTTAAGTATCATTAGAAACTTACTACTTATGAACTCGAAATCTCGGTTCCAAATAATTCCTCTTAGCTCGGCTTTGATTTTAGAACCTTCTTTTTCCACAAGTTCTGGAAAGCAGTGTCCAGACTGTGAATAGTAATTGAGTTTGTTTATCTCCGCTATTACCCAAAACTCAGAAGAATACCGATTTTGAATCGTTTTCTGAATGCTACTTGTCACTTCGGACAGCGTAAAGACTTTTCGGTTATTAATTTCAACGGACATATCTGGACTAGATTTTACTCTTTCGTATAGGAAGACTAAATTAGGAAAATTAATGCATAGTTCTATTTCAAATTTGATTGGTCACTCACAAAACCAAATTCAACCTTCATAGAATGCATTCAAAAATATCAAACAACAATTTCATTATTATTCGCAATTAGGTTTTTTCTGGGAATGGATTAGCTCTCAATTCCCGACAATTGTTGTGAATCTGTTTGATATTCAATTCCTCTAATTCCGTGGTTACAAATCTTTCTTTGCTTTGCTCACAGAAAAAACTAAGGTTTGCATATTCAATCTCTTGCTTTCTGAAACTGACTGTTCTTTTCTCTTTGATCAGTTGCATCTTTTTTCCTGTATATGGACTTTTCATAAGTTTTCTCACTTTAAAGGGTTTTTCATTGAGTACCGCATCTGAACTAATATACTAATTGCCATAAGAGTCTACAACAACATGCTGTACTAACACTGATTCTATAGCAGCGAGATTCCAAAACTTAAGTGTCCCTAATCCGAAGACAACCTACGCTATAACTCTTTCCTTTTGAAGGAGAAATTTATAAATTAAACCTCCAACCACAGCGCCCGCAATGGGAGCTAACCAGAATAACCACAGCTGACTCAAGGCTTCACCTTGTACAAAGAGTGCCTGAGAAGTCGAACGAGCTGGATTTACAGATGTATTGGTAATGGGTATGGAGATTAAATGAATTAAGGTTAATGCTAATCCTATGGCTATACCCGCGAATTTTCCATTGGCATGCTTATCCGTTGCTCCCAGAATAACCATCACGAAAAAACAAGTTAAAACAAATTCTGCAGTAAAGGCTGCGGCCATACTGAAACTCCGTCCTGCATACCCTGGCATTTCATAAAAATTACTAGCAAATGCTCCAGGACCCACAGTCGAAAACGCATCCGCACCACTTAGAATAAAATACAAAACACTTGCGGCTGCAATTGCGCCCAATACTTGGGAAACAATATAGGGCAATAATTGTTTCGCTTCAAATCGCCCACTTGCGAACAATCCAAAGGAAACAGCGGGATTGAAATGCCCTCCAGAAATATGCCCTACTGCATAAACCATTGTCAAAACGGTCAATCCGAAAGCGAGTGCAACTCCTAAAAGTCCAATTCCAATATCAGGAACTCCTGCCGCGAAAACGGCACTACCACATCCCCCAAAAACCAACCAAAAGGTTCCAAAAAATTCTGCAAAATACTTTTTCATATCCTTAAATTTATTATTAATACGGTTCTAAAAATTAAAAAGACAGTTCTAAAAAAGAATCCTTATAAAGAACTTGGAAGGTCTACCTTATTTAAAGTTTTGTTACTCAAAGTTATATAATTTATTTTTTGCTTTATGAGTTCATTAGGCCTTTCCCATATCCTTTTGACATTCTTTTACAATAGATAGTAGTTCCTCTGTATCATAAGGTTTAGTGAGCCAGCAGCTAAAATCGGAATCACTACCATCTTGGGGTTTTTCAAATCCTGATATTGCAATAATGGGAACTAATGCTTTTTTGGATTCGGGAAGCTGCCTGATTCGATTGGCTAACTCATAGCCAGTTAATCCCGGTAAAGAAATATCGGTAATTAATAAATCAAAGTCTTTGCTTAAATAGAGCTCAAGTGCCTCTGCTCCGTCTAGAGAATTGGTCACTTCATAGCTATCATTTACAAGCAGAAGATTCAATATTTTCAAATTGAGTGGGTCATTCTCGACAAGAAGTATTTTGCTAAGGGTACCGCTCCTATAAGTCGAAGCGATCGACTCTTCGTCTAGATAGATATCGTAGGGCAATTCAAAAGCAAAGCAGCTCCCTTCTCCAAGTTTGCTTGTCACCTTAATATCTCCTTTATGATAATCTACAATTCTTTTTATGATACTTAACCCTAGACCCGTTCTTCCCTCTTTAATCTCTGAATTCACGTTTTGTGTCGTATAGGCATCAAAAATATAAGGTAGCTGATCCTCTGCGATCCCGATCCCTGTATCTGCGATAGAAAGTTCAAGAATTCCGGAAATGGCATCGATCTTTTTGAAGTTTGCAAAAACTGTAATCGTTCCTTTTTCCGTGTATTTAATCGCATTGTTGATCGTGTTCACCAAAACTTGTCGGAACTGAAATGCATCCCCATAAATTTTCAAATCCGTGGATTCATCCACTGTGCTTGTGATTGTAAGGTTCTTTCTCTTGGCTTGAATGGCAAGACCTAAAATCACTTCTTTCATGATTTGGCTAGGAACGAAGGGCACTTGGTTCAATTTAAATTTCCCCTGCTCCATTTTCGTGAAGTCAAGTATATTGTTCACTACGGAGATTAGCATGTTGGAGGACAGCTTAATCGCATCAATGATTTCAGAGTCTTCTCCGTTTTTGACATTCCGATTCGAAAGCTCATCCGTAAAGGCATGAATGGAATGCAGCGGCGTTCTCATTTCATGAGAAACCGTGGTTACAAAATCACTTTTCTGCTGCGCATATAGCTCAGCTTCGTATTTGGCAACTTGAAGCCTTTTCATATTGTTGTACAGCAGCAAAAGAATGGTAAGAATAATCCCCGTCAATAATAGACTTAGAATAAGGTTGTATTGATTGTTACTCTTTAAATCCTGCATTAGAGTGGCTGCATTGCTGCCTAACTCTAATTGACGCTTCGCTTGAATTGTGATCTGCTCCTGTTTAAGGGTTTCAAGTAAATTCTTCAGACCATCAAAAAGTTCATTATTTGCCATCAGGAGTGATTTTTCCTGATTCGTCAATCTCGCTAAATTCGGATAGTTAGAGGAAGCGGACTGAAGCGTAGGGGCTACGGCCGCAGTGGGCAGCTCCTTTTCTTCGCGGATGGTCGCTTTCGAATCCTTAGGCACGCTACTGGTAGTGGTAACCGATTTCAACTCTTTTTCCCGAGGCTTATTGGCTATTGCATCTTTGATTCTCCCAAAAAGGCCTTTGCTTTTTTTCTTCTCAACAGCATATTCTTCGACAACGGTTTTGGACTCAGGCGCACTTTCAACCCTTTCCACTATCACGATGGGAGCCTTCTGAACAGGCGGCAAAACCTTAGGCTGAACGGCAATCTTTCTATCTTTAAGTAAAGAATCTGCTAGTAGCCTAGCTTTTATGTACAACTCTGTTTTGCGTTTCTTATCCTGAACGAGTCCATCAATCCCCTTGTCTTCGTTCTTATGGATGGAATCAATAATTGCGGAGACTCCGTTTAATTGCTCTACATAAGCGGTATAGAGCTTTGGATCCCGCGTGACCACATAGAGCCTCGAATTGTTTTCCGCTTTGTACAAAAGCTGAATTGCTTTATCAATCCTGTCAATTTCTATTTTGTTCTTCGATAGATTGGTAACGACCACAGCTAGTTTCTCAGAATTCCGATTGGTGACAAAGGATATAATCGATATCGCACTTAGCGCTAAGACAAGCACTACGATGGCCACTATATTGTAAAATGTATTATGTTGGGGTTTTAACTTCATATTCTAATTTCTAAAAACCTTTACTCAGTGAAATGTATAAATCAAACTGATTTAAGTAATTCGTCGCACTGATCTTCTGATTGTTCCATGCTCCTGTAAAAGAAGCACTTAAATTTCTTTTAAACTTCTTCTTATACCCTACCGCGATGGACTTCGAAAGGAAACTTCCAAAATTACTAGCGTCAAAGTTTCGGCTTCGATCGTCAGGCGAAGTTCCTGTGGCCAGAATCAAAGTTAGATAATCTAATTCATCATTCAGATAATACCGGGAAGTAAATCGGTAAGAGTGGTGGTAATTCTCACTGTCCTTAATTAGATAGCCCTTCAAATTCAACCAATAATTTCCTACATATTTCCCAACTCCTAATACTGCGGAATGGACATCGTATCCCTGAGCAGTTAGGAATCGATAGCCCAGTTCTCCTTCCCAGCCCTTTTTAAAGTTTCGGTTTAAAGAGTACCCTGCCTTAAACTCGGGGAAAGCTCCTTTGGCCCCTACACTTACGGAAGCGAAGGAATAGTACTTGGGAGAATGCATTAGGTAGGTTTCCGCTTCAACTTGCAGCCCGTTTACGGCATTTCGATCCGCATAGTTGACTCGGCCTATGAGCGTACTTTTACTTTCAAATCTTCGGATATACTCTAGAGAAGTTACAGAACTTGAACTTGCGCCCGAGTCATAAAAACTTTGTAGTCGCGTAACGCCAATTTCATTACGTACGGAATCCTTTATCGAAAGTGAGTCCTTTTGTGCCTTCAGAGCTCCCGTGATAAGGAAAAACCCTACCACCATGGAAGTTCGTATCAAGAGCGATAAATTATTTTTTTTCATCAGATATAAGGGGGAGTATTGTGTTTGCAAATCCTTTTCGCTGCATGTTCCCCCAACTATGCTTTTTTCCTACCAATTGATACAGATAGCCTTTCAGACTGCTATAAAGGACAATAGGATGGTATAGTAAGGGCTCTATAAAAGCCATGAAGCTTAAGTTGACAACGACTTTCCAGCTTTTGTACTGTTTAAAGACAAATTGGTCCCATAGCACCGACAGTAAGGTAATGACCACCATGTAGATATAGACAAAGACCAGTAAAATAATAGCAGTCTGCCAGTTCACTAGGGCAAGAAGAATAATACAGATATAAAACAGGATACCCAGTACTTCAATGATGGGGGCTAACAGCTCAAATAGGAAATTATAGGGGAAGACCACCACCCCTAATCGTTTGTACTTCGGATTAAAAAGCACTTTGAAATGAGTGGCGAAGATTTGCCACAGACCTCTTGACCATCGAACTCTTTGCCTTACGAATACAGACAAACTCTCGGGAGCCTCTGTCCAGCATAAAGTTTCAGGAATATAACGTACCGCATAGGGCTCCCCACTCTCAATGCAATTCTTTATCATTCGCACGACAATATCCATGTCTTCCGCAAACGACTTGGAATCGTATCCTCCAGCACGAAGTGCCACATCCTTCTTAAATAGACCCAGTCCTCCCGAAACATTGGGTACGGAATTGATATAAGACCATCCTAGTTTTCCCATAATAAAAGAACGGATATATTCTAGTTCTTGAAAACGAGGGAGCAGCGCTGTGGGTGCTTTCACCATGGTCATCATACCGCCATCGATCTCGCATGAGTTCGCGATTCTTAATCCGGCGCCTACGGCAATCACGGGTCTTAGCTCTTCCAGAATAGGTCGAATTAATTTTACAAGTGTTTTATTGTCTAGTACGCAGTCCACATCCGTATTTAAGAAATAAGGATGATGCGCAATATTAAGTCCTGCATTGGCAGCATCTGCTTTGCACTTCCCATTTACTTTATCAATTACGGTTAGTTTGGCATACCCTTTCTGGGTTGAACGGTAAATGCCTCGTACGGGCCTAGTCTCAATCAAAGCATTGTAGGCAAAGTCCACTTTCGTTAAACTAAACTCTTCTATGAGAACCTCAAGGGTTCCATCGGTACTACCATCGTTTACAATGATTACTTCAAAAAGTGGGTAATCAAGCGTGAGCAGGGAACGGACATTTCCGATAATGTTTAACGCTTCGTTAAACGCAGGAGCAATTACAGAAATGCCGGGTGCAATTGGAGAAGACAAAATGGTCGATTCACGTCTGTAGTGCGTGAAAAAACGATTCTTATGAATCACCAAACGTGAGAATACAGTGAGAACAAGGTAAATGCTAAACAGAGCAATGCAATAAAAAAAGATTGCATGCTCATAGATTACGCCAAGATTCTTAATGACCGCCTCTTCCATTAGTATTTGATATTGTTATTAAGGACGTGATTTAATACGTGTAGATTCTCTAGGGATGCTTTTTTGTACATATTGGTGAGAAACACTCTTCCAATTGCACTATGGTTGACCACCGATTTGGCCGCGTGTTTCTTTAATAGCACATTGGGTTCGTTATCAAAAATATACTTCAAAAAATTTAGTTGACTTCCACTTGAGATTCTACCTAGAGCTTTAATGATTTCAGTCTTGCCCACCTCGTTCTCTAAATCATACCGATTCACTAAACTCAGTTCAGAACCCGTTTGAAGTAGTTTGCCGATCGCATTTATAGCTTCATTTCTCAAAACTTCATTCTCGCTCGAAAGCAGCTTCTCAATACTAGGGGCGCTTGCAAACTGCTGAAAATACACGGATAATTTCAAACATAAAGACACGAGCCCTAGAGGACGATCTAAACCCATCCATCGGCTAAAATCAGGCATCGTGGCAGTCCCTAAACTCGTGATCGATTCAAAGAGTTCAAGACTCTCAATTCCACTTATTGGTTTATTAAGATTGTTAAAGACTTTTTCAATGCCCCCCTCTTCCAGTTCGATCACGTACAGTCTTGTGATCTGACGGATATAATGATTTTTATTATTAAGAAATTTATCGCTCTGGAACCCCGGTTCTACAATACCCATTTGCATGAGCTCCTTAATGGATAAAATCACTTTATGTTTGCTGAAAGAAGAAAGACCCTTAAGGGCCTGCGATTGAAGATTAAGCTCTAAATACAATTTTTGCAAAGCTTCGTTTGTGATGCCCGCAAATTGAGTGCGAAAATGCTTTATATCCTCGATCAAAATGCGCTTTCGACTTTGTCGATCTCCATGAATCGCCTGAAGCTTATCAGCGACGACTCCTAGGTTGTTTACTTTCAAATTTTCTTTTGTGAAAATTTCATCTATTAAAACTTCTCGGAATTTCGCTTGGTATTTTGTTCGGCGTTTATTGTCCCGACTGCTTTTTGCACGCACCCCTAGAATAGAGATGTAGGCTACCGCTAGTGCTAAAAAAAGTAGCACGATAACAGCTAACGTTACTTGTATAAATAAAGGAAAGGAATCGTATGGGCTCAAAGCAAACTAGATTAATCGTGAAATTCTTAGAATAAGTTCGGAAGGCGTAAAGGGTTTTCGAATGTAATCATCCGCCCCGATGCTAAATCCATCCATGATGGCTTCTTCGGTGCGTGTTGAGGATATAATAATCACAGGAGTTTTCTCCTTACCTTGGTTAAGTAATGAAATAATCTCAAGTCCACTAGAGTGCGGAAGCATTAAATCGGTTAAAACCAAATCATACTTATTTTTAGAAATCATTTCCATTCCCTCTTTCCCGTTTTTAGCAAGCGTGGTTAAATACCCTCGGACATTCAAAATGGCACTGATGGTACTTAGAAGAATGGGATCGTCTTCAATTATTAAAATCTTTTTCATATTGCATCCTTTGGTATTTAAATTACTTTGCTCGCAAACTGGTTGCGATCGAGTAATAACTTAATGTCCAAAGATATTTTATTCAGTCCTAATCCCTTGTAGTACAATCTTTAAGTTGCCTTAGTAAATTTACTACAAGAAAAAGGTCTTGAAATCTGAAGATCTTGACTTCAAAAAAGGAAATCCGAAATGGAAAAGTAAAAAAAGGAATTCAAAAGTGCGAACCTTCCCTTAGCGCTCAATGAGTTGTATTTGCGAGCAAATGCAAGATTTGGATCACAAAACGAATCGTTCGTAATAGGATTGCAGACTGCTGCTTTCTTTGAAATTAGGGATCTAGGAATTGTATAGCCTAAAAATATCGATAAGTTCCGGAAGTTTAGAAATGGATAATTTCTTAAAAATTCGGGTTTTATGAGTACTAATTGTGGAAACATGGATAAATAGCTTCTCATGGATGGTCTTTAAAGAATCCCCATTAATTAAGAGCGTGGCTATTTCAAGTTCTCGATCCGTCAAAACGTCTAAAGGGTTCTTGTAGCTATTGCCTGCGCTTATAGAATCCTGGATTAGGATGTCCTTCACCTTAGGGCTGAAATAAGTTCCTGAATTCAACATACTTTCAATGGCGATCTTGAGCTCAGATTCTGAAGAGAGTTTATTCAAATATCCATCGGCTCCTTGCTTAATAAATCGAGGTGCAAAGAGAGATTCATCTGCAGAAGAAAAAGCTAGAACTTTTACTTGTGGCTGAATTTGTTTTACGTGTGAAAGTGTGGATTGGAAGTTGCCACTAGGCATATTTACATCCATAATGATTAAATCAAACGGATGTTCTCGAACCAAATCTAGAACGGATGGGAAATCAATCGCATGGCGAACTTTTGCCTCCGGACTTATTTTATTGATTACGCTCGCTAATCCTAAATGAATAATATTATGATCATCTGCGATTAAGATCGTAAGTGACTTCATGGCTAAAAAAAATTATTTACAAAATTATCTTTACTTGGGTGCCTTTGTCCTTCGTGGACTCGATTGAGACCTCCCCTCCTATAGTGTGTAAAGCTTCCTTTACTAATACCAAACCAATGCCAGCTCCAATTTCTCCATCCGTTCCTCTGGCAGAAACCACATCAAAAGAAAACACTTGACCAAGGGTATGCTCATCAATACCGCTTCCGAAATCCTGGATTCGAACTTGACATCGGTTGCCCCTAGTCGTTTCGACATGAAAATAAATCTCTCCTCCTCGATGGGAATACTTAATGGCATTGTCCACCACTTTTCGAAGGACACTACTAAGAATCACCTCGTTCCCAATAACGCTACAATCCTGCTCTCCCACGAACGTGAAACTAAGCTCTTTCTTTAAAAGCGGCTCATTAAAAAAGGCCTTAAGTCTAGCAAAGCTATCTACTAGCGAAATGGAATCTTTGCCTACCGATTCTTTTTCAATCAAAAATTTTAGAGCTAAGAAAGTATCCTCTAACGCGGTTAAATTCTTCTGTGCATTTTGATCCAATTCGGGTATCAAATCAACAAATGCCTCAAGAGGAATCGTTTTGTTTTCATACAAATTCGAAAGCCAGGTTAGGTTGGCGAAAAACCCTCTAAAATCATGTGAAAGCAAAGATATCCAAGCTTTATTGTTCTTATTTGCCGTTTCAGCCTGCGCGAGTTTCTTTTCTAGACTGCTGATCTTCTCTTTTAGTTCGTTTACTGATAGTGAGTTCATTGGTTAGCGTGATACTTATTTAGTGGGTACTTTTAGAAAATCTTATCGAACTTGTCTTCGACTTATTGGCGCTAGTAGTAGATAGAAGATCCAAGCAAACCATGAAACAAAAATGACAGCAAGAATCCAGGCTAGCTTTTCATTTCCACGAGTTCGCTTTGAACCCATAATCGCAAAAACAGGTAGAAGCCAAACAAAGGCAATTAATCCAAGAACAACGAGAGAAACCATAGTTTGATTTTAGGGGTTATTTTGTTATGATCCTCAAAACTGCGCATGCAATTAAGAAGTCGATTATCAAAGGTAACAAAATGAATGATATAACTGGGAATCACTCTCCATAAATAGAGGCATGATAAATCCCTATTGAAAGAGTACCCTTAGAGGGATAGATTCTTTTACTGGATGAATATTTCATCAAGGGCAAGGATTGGTTTTTTATCCACTGTGCTCTTTTTTAAAGATAAAATATCGGCCGTGGATGCCTTTAATTTTAAGTAGCGAAAATCTTCACCCATACTAAAGTGAAAGGATTTTATCTGTATTTCCTCTTTTTCACTGCCTTGTATATGGTTCTCTTGCGCTGCTAATTTATAATCGATCCCATTATGGGAGGTCCAGATTTCAATGGTTGACGGTAGATGAATCCAATGATTTGGATCTTCAAGAAATTGGACTGAAATCGAATTTATAGGGCTAATTGCTGCCACATCCATTGTAAACTCTACTGACTGCTCGAATAGGAGCCAGTTGTAACTAAAATCAAGAAACCCGTGGATTCCATCCGTTAGTGTCCTTTCCTCTACAGCAGGGTAATCGGGAATCCAATTCGTCTCAAACTTTGGAATGATTCCTCGCGCCTTATTTATTTGTGGGGGATGATTAAGTAGGGAATTCCACTCCTTTTTGTACTGCGAAGCACTGAGTCCAAATTCTGCCAATTGCGTGATTTTGTTCTTGTCTACTATTTGAAAAAATCGTGAGACCTCTTTTCGGATTTGGGGACTACTATAAACTTTCCCTTGCTCTTCTTGATAGAGCCCGTAGGGCTGATATCCAAGTTGTCTTGCCTGTTGTAATTGCGCGTAAATAGTGGATAGAAGTAGGCGTTCAATACGGGTATGGTAGATTTCCTCTTGGGTGCTAGCAATTGCATTTTCTAATTTATTCCGGTTTGACTCTAAGAATGAAGAAGGTAAGAAAGTCTTTAAAGCCATTACTGGATTCCCATAGACATCCAGCCTGGCTTCACTTTCCTTGACCTTGTTTAGTAGATCCGCAATATACTCTTCTACTATTTGTGCATTAGGGCCATAATACCCCTTCAAAAACTCAGAAGTTAATTTTTGAATATCACTATTGGGATTAGAAAGCGACTTAGCCAATAGATAGCTTTTAAGTTCACTAAGGTCACTATAATGTTGCTCCGCCATCTGAGCGAAGACTCCTTTGACTCCTTGCGTGTGATAGTAGGCTATATTTGGACCTAAATTCGCATAGTCGGGGAATGGGGCTAAATAGTTTGTAAATTGAGCATAGTAATCCCAGATCCAGACTTCTGGAGAACGGCTTAGCCAGTCATTTAGGGTCTTTCGGAAGTTTTGAGCAGAAGGTTCTTTTTCAATAGGTTGGCTTCGATCTACCTCTATTGTGCTGACTAAAACCACAACATTTTTTGCAGGCTTCGTTTTAAGCGGTGCATTTCTATATTGTTGATAAGCAATGGTCGCTATTTTATACTCAGGGAATCTTTTCGCAATCCGGTTGACAAATTGTATTAGTGGGCCTTGGGGCCCACCTTCTTTTTTTGAAACCAAGGAGCAGGTTTCGCATTGACAGTATTCGCCCGTGTCATTTGGGCTAACTGAAATGTATTTTGCCTCAGGATGCAGTTTAAGTAGAGCTTTAATCTTTTGCTTGCTGAGCTCAAAAACAGCTTCATTGGTTAAGCACAACTGTTTTGGAGTCCTCTTACCTTCAAAGTACGCGAAATAGTCTGGGTGCCTATCAAAAAGGGATGAAGGGACTAGATTCTCAAAGGAATGTCCCCAGAGTAGCCAATTTTCATTCAGGTTTTGTAGCTGGTGCCATCTAAGGTATTCTTTGTCTAGGTTGGCTAGGCCATAGACTTCACGGTAAGCAAAGGCTCTCTTAGATTTGATTTTGAAGGGTAAATCAA
Source organism: Chryseobacterium sp. A301 (assembly GCF_054489425.1). NCBI lineage: Bacteria > Pseudomonadati > Bacteroidota > Flavobacteriia > Flavobacteriales > Weeksellaceae > Chryseobacterium > Chryseobacterium sp. A301. The sequence goes on along the minus strand of NZ_JBTMWY010000007.1, from coordinate 19,673 downwards.
GAACCAAATTTTCAATTTCTGGACAGAAGGCCTCCTCGTTTGGCGCCCATTTTTTGCACCCCAGTACGGACTCAATAAACTGGTAAGTCGCATTGTAAAGCCCTTCACTTGTCGATGCTGAAATAATTAAATTTCGAGCCTCATTTCTAATTTCAAAATCATCATTTAAACTTGACTTGCGCTTGCTGCTGGAGGGTGAGATTTTCACAAGAATTGACCAATATTCAGGAGTAAGTTCAGTCTGAATAGGTAGATCGAAATCGGTCACCCTTTTAAAATAAGATCTTAAAATCTCAGCACACTCTTTTTCTGCAAACGTTGCATTTGGCCGATGGTAAATCTGATAGTCAGATGATCCACCAGAAGCCAGTACCGTGGATTCAAAATGTTGTGCTGCTTGCGCCATGCCATTAAAAAAGAGAAATATTAGAAATAATCGAACTTTCATCTATTAAAAATCATACAACAAATTTAGGTAAAAATCAAACTGATTGAATTTCCTACCGGTGGAGTAATGGTTTGTATTAAATACGGTGGAGCTCCAACTTTTTTCCCCTCCAATTCCAACAAATTAGGTTTTATTCGTAATAAAATCCTGTGTAAAATCTAAGCTTTTGCTATCTGGATCCTTTCCAAAGGCGCGCATTAAAGTTAGAATCACTATTGATGACTGTTTACCCTTCATTTTCTAAAAAACGCCTTCAAAACTATATGTAAATTTAAGTTTTTCTGAGCATGTAAATATAGAATATAAAGATTGCAAATCAACTAATTAATCCATTCTAGACTACTTATAAAAAGAAAGACCATTCGTATGGGATTCGCAAGAATACACTTGTACGCAATTTGAAAGAAGGAATCCCTTTTCTCAGCGCGAACTATCCTTCATTATAGGGATACCTTTAAATTTGGAATTCCTCCTAATGCCCCGCTGTTTTTGAAAAGACATTCATAGCAACCACACCGATTAAAATCAGTACTATTCCAAGAATTGCTGGCAAGTCTAAAGGTTGCTTAAATAGGACTACCGAGATAATTGCTGTTAAAACGATTCCAAGTCCTCCCCAAATTGCGTAAGCAACGCCTAAAGGCATATGCTTCAAGGTTTGGGACAAAAAGAAAAAACAAGCAATATAAGCGACAACAGTTATACTCGACGGAATTAACTTGCTAAACCCATTGGATGCTTTCAAAAAACTAGAACCCATCACTTCAAAGATAATGGCTAGCGATAAATAGAGATACTTCATTTTGTATTTTATTTCAACTGCAAAATTACGTCCTTATTCCACTCTTTTTTTTGACATACATCAAAATTGGCTTCGAATGCGACTTAGCGTTTCTTGAGTAATGCTTAAATAAGAAGCTATATGTCCTAGTGATATACGTTGAAGTATTTCAGGAGATTTTTGAAGTAACATTTTATAACGCTGATTCGCATCTTGGGTATGAAGCTCAATGATTCGCTCTTCTAAGATGCCACAAAGCTGCTCTGCTATTTTTCTTCCGATTAGGTTTAATTCTGGATAGGATTGGTAAAAATAGTTCAAATGCTCTACAGTGATGGAAAACAAAACGCTATCTTCCATAAACTGGATATACTCGTACGACGGCCTGTCCAAATAAGAGGGGAAAACAGATCCTACAAGCTCATTTTCTAGGGCAAACCAAGTGTTGAACTCCTTATCCCCATTCCTAAAATAGGCACGGATTAGCCCCTTCTCAAGAACAAAAATGCTTGAACTTATTTGCCCTTCTTTCAAAAAGAAATCCCCTTTCTTTTTATCAAAGCGCTTTACACGACTATTAAATTCAGATTCGACCTCAGGCGAAAAAGATCCAAACTTTTTAAATTGTGCAAGTAAAGGGTTCATGGGCAATTCTATTCTTTAGGCGAAAATACAAAAAGAAGATGGCTTTAGTGTACCTCTTGTAGGTTCATTTATTTCCTCTAATAATAAAATCAAATCCTAGCTGATGATTGTTGTCACTTTTAATATCCTACAGTTTAAGTGATATAATACGGTGCTTCAAGAGTGGTAAAATAATTTAATGAATGTATTATCTTAAATTATTTCTTCGTTTGCACAACAAGTAACATCAAATCAATTCAACACCTTACCTTATACTTGTCTTCTTCTACCAATAGGTGCTAAAAGCAGGTAAAAGATCCAAGCAAACCAAGAGACAAAAATAACGGCAAGAATCCATGCAAACTTTTCAGTTCCAGTCGTTCGTCTTGAACCTAAAATAATAAAAAAAGGAAAAAGCCAGACAAAGGCGATTATTCCAATTATAAGAAGTGAAGCAGCCATAGAATTTTAATTTTGTATTGGTAATTGAAAATTGCCTGATAATCTTTCCCATCAATTAGGGTGACATTCCTTTCAAATATAACAAAATAGTACTCAACTATGCACTTTCACCTATAAAAACAGATCAATTAGCTTTCGGGTAAAAATCGGTCATGGTATCACATCATACGTTAATTCGTAAATCACTTAACTTGGCTAGTTCCAATGTTCCTTCAGGTATTGACTTCCTTAAAAGTGGACTAATTCAAATTACAAGTAACACTCCTGAAATACAAAGCAGAACTGTCAGAATTCTCCGGAAGAATAGTTCGGGAATTCTAGTGAAGGTACGTTTGCCTAAAAACTGCGCAAACAGGAAAACAGGCAAAACGAAAAGAGTCATTCGAAAATGGGTAGTGGTTAGGATTCCACTGATTGCCAATGCTGGAATCCTTGTGACAGTGGTGACAGCAGAGAGCCCAATCATGGTCGCTCTAAAGGTTTTGATTTCTTTGACTGAGTTTTCCAAGCAAACTACATGAAGGGGGCCTCCCGCAGAAAACACTCCTGAAAAGAAGCCCGCAAAAAGCCCAAAGGTGTACACTCCGATTTTACCCAATTTGATCTTTTTCTTTGCTATCTACCTTTTTGCAGGTAGTCATGAGGCAGCCCAAAGGGCAGCTATGATCTACTCCCTATTTTTCACCTGCAAAAAAAAACGACGTAAACCCATATGAATGGCTCAAGTACACTCTCGAGAACATCAGGAATATCAATCATCAGAATCTAGCCGATCTACTGCCTCAAAATTACAAACTCCTACATGAGTCTGTAATTTGTAGTTCGTAGGGCGAATACAACAATACTACACTATTGTCCCCTTTAAATCGTCTCAATTTTAATGGAATACTAGTGACTTTTTGTAATAAAGTAGTGGATATATTGTTTTAAATAAGTTCCCAAATAATAGGGCAAATTCATCAGTAAATAAGATTTTCCTTCTGGTGTAATGGTTTCTTCAATGCTAAATTTTCCTCCATACATTCTGACTGCATAAGAATGAGGTGCTTGATTTACAAATTGATGCAAGGATTTCAAACTTCCGGTTTTCCCCGATTTGATTTCTACAGGAATCAGGAATTTGCCGTGCGCAATGACTAAATCCACTTCTGCCGACGATTGCGTTTTGTCGCGTACCCAAAAGTTGGTCTTTTTGTAATTGGTTTTATTCAAAGATAAAACCTCTTGATTGATAAGGTGCGGAATTATGGCACCTTTATACGCGTCGCTTAAATCTTTCATCAGCAACAAATCAGCTTGTATATTTAAGTCGAAATTTAAAATTCCTGTATCTAAAAACTGTAATCGAGGCGATTTTTTATAATCTGGAAGAATAGGTAGTTCTACATTGGTACAAGGATAAATGACTTGAATAACCTTTGCTGCATCCAAATTGTTGAACGCCTCACTCACTTCCCTTGATTTATAATTGGAATGTCCAAAATTTTGAAATTTAATCCGTTGATCAACATAGGATGCGGCGGTATTGACGATGTGTTTCATCACCTTTTCTTCCGATTTGCGATCTGCATATTTTATCACATCGTCTTTATACGTATTCCAAATACTTTCATAAATCTTTGGAAGTGCGAGCAAATCCTGATGTGCAACATAGCTAGCAACAATTTCGGGCATTCCACCGATAATGCAATAAGTCTGAAATTCTTTCATCAGCAGTTCGTGGGCAATATCGTCAATAGGAATATTCCGAAACCGTTCTAATAAATTCTTTTTTCCAAGTGCTTCCAGATACTCTTGAAAATTTAAAGGAAACAGATATAGATAATTAATCCTACCTACTGGAAAATTTTTCGTCTTCTTTAAAGTATGTTCCAACAAAGAACCAGCAGCAATTACATTCAGTTTCGGTAAATCCTCATAAAAATAACGCAAAAAAGAAATTGCCTTTTCGGATTCTTGAATTTCATCAATAAAAAGCAGTGTTTTCGGAAAATCTTTTGGAGAAATTTCATTTTTCAATGCCAAAAAATCAATCAATTCCTGCACACTTTCACTCCGACTTACGAGATTGGCATCTTCGCTTTTTTCTAAATTTAGCTCTATAAAATGAGAATAACTTTCCCCAAAACCACGAACCAAGGTTGTTTTCCCTACTTGCCGAGCTCCTCTTAATATCAGCGGTTTAGGATTGGGACTTGTTTTCCATAGAACCAATTCATCAAAAATATGTCGTTTAAAACTCTTCATTATCATAAAACAAACCCAAATATATGAAATTCACGTAACAAAACAAGGGTGATTTTAATTTTATCTCGTAACAAAACAAAGGTGAATTTATTAATATTCTCAATTTTTGGCGTTTCACAAAACTACTTACTGTTAAACGATGCACAGCCAAAATTCTGCCGATTGCAGAAAAGAATACTTCTATCGGACAACAATGAAAAATTAATTAGGATCAAACTAAAGTTATCCTTTCCGTGGATATGTAAGTAGTATTGAATTTCTGAAGTAGTCTCAGAATTCTTAACGAAAAATACGTACTTTTACCCATAGTAGTTTGGTGTGTTGGAACTTCAAACTTACTAAAAATTGAGTAGCCATTTATTTGGCTACTCTTTTATCGGACAACAATAAAAAAAATAGTCCACTAGATAGCGAGTGAGTTCCTCCATCACCCTATATAAGCATAGATTCTTTTCAACTTTCGGCCTTCGCGTACAAGTTCAGTTATTAGTTTAGCTTTATCCGCACCAAGAAAGCCACCCTATTTCTAGAGTGGCCGCAATTTGGTAATCCTTAAACTTTACTTTTATTGCTTTATTAGTAGGATACCGAGTCCACCGCCTGGGGCAAGGTGGAACTCTAGGATATCCTTATCGAACACTATTTTCTCTTCAATTACGACCGGATAAGGATTCGTTTTGTAATCCGCCCCAGGTCCGTCTCTAAAGATCTTTGCTTTGTAGCTTGCTCCTTTTTCAAGGAAATCTAAAGGGATCTTGATATCTCTTGGTTTTTCATTGGTAATACTTCCGATGTACCAATCTTTTCCGTTTACGTCTCTTCTTGCAATGGTCACAAACTGCCCAATTTCAGCAGCAGGTACTACCGTCTTAGAAAAGGTGGTTGGCACTTTGGTTATGAATTCAAATGCAGGTTTGTTTTCATAATTTTCAATTTCATCGGAGGCCATTTGAAGGGGGCTATAGATAATTACAGACAAGGCAAGCTGTTTAGCGAGTGTAGTCCATACTCGAGTCCCTGGAATCACAGGATTATTGAAATTAAAGGTACCGGGAGTAAAGTCCATAGGACCTGCGAGTCCTCTTGTAAATGGTATAATGGTGGTATGGTTCGGTGGATTTCCACCGTCTTTAGACCACGCGTCCCATTCTTGGCCGCGAACTCCTTCTTGCGTCATTAAATTCGGGAAAGTCCTTTGCAGTCCAGTAGGCATAACCGGTTCATGGTTATCAATCATGATCTTGTGCTTCGCAGCATTTTCAATTACTTTTCGATAATGTCTTACTCCATATTGACTTCCGTGGTTTTCTTTTCCATCAAGGACACCTCCTACATAGCCTGTTTTTACCACATCTACTCCATACTTATTGTAGAAGTCAAATGCAGCATCCATTTGCTTCTCGTAGTTAATTGTGCTTCCTCCGGTTTCATGATGGCCAATGAGTTGAACGCCCTTTGACTTTCCATAGTCGGTGATTTTCTTGATATCAAAATCAGGATAAGGAGTAGAAAACTCAAAGCTTTTCCAGTCTTCCCAGCCTTTGTTCCATCCTTCTACGAGAACGCCTGCAAAGTTATGCTTAGCAGCAAAATCAATGTACCTAAGTACATTGCTTGTTTCTGCGCCATGGGTTGGACCCATGTCCCAGGTATTGGTTTTCATATGCATTCCCCACCAGATTCCGATGTAGCGACCAGGTTTGATCCACGAGGTATCTTCCATTTGGGTAGGCTCATTTAAGTTGAGCATCAGTCTGGATAGCATTAAATCTCCTGCAGACTTTGCAACGATTAGAGTTCTCCATGGCGATACGGAGGGCGTTTCTGCGTACACTTTATCTCCATTGGACCAAGGAGTCAAATAAGCTTTCAAATGAGTTGAATTTCCTTCCTTAGGGAATAGATTAAGGGAAGCAAATTCCGTTAGATTCGCTTCGTGCGCAGCTAAGAATAATCCCTCTTTTGTTTCAAGAGTTAGTGGCGTTTTTACCGTATCTAACTTTGACAGCGGCATTTCACGGTATAGTCCTTCGTAGAACTCCGCTTTGTGCGAAAGTGACCAAGTTTTAGCTTCGCTTGGAAAGTTAAACTCTGTGGATTCATCCACGATCGTAAACTTCGTTAGCTTGGCCTGTTTTGGAAACTCGTAGCGAAAACCAATCCCGTCGTTAAAGACTCGGAAACGAAGATTGAGAGCATACTTCTCTCCCTTCTTCTGTTTCAGTTCTGCAAAAAGTTCATTGTAATGATTTCTAACATCAATCTCTTCGCCCCAGACTTGAGACCAAGTCTCATCTTTAGACGAAGTTTTCGTATCCACAATTTTAAAATTCTTGGACAGCTCTCCTTCTTTCAATTCAAAGCCTAGCTTTGAACTAGAAAGAACGGGTTTTTGGTCTTTTTTAAGGGAATAATACACTTCTCCTTTTTTCTCTTGAAACGTAAGTTCAAGGGACCCATCCGGGGAAGAGAGTTTAAATACTTTTTGCGCCGAAAGGCTAATGGAGAGTACAAATAAAAGTACTACACTTAGTCTTAACTTCATTATATCGAATTACATTTTTTACTTTACAAATACACTGTAGCCTTTCTCCATAAGGGTAAGTCCTTTGGAATTAGGGAACGATACTTTTTCTCCTGAAAACAGATCGGTAAACTCTCCACTAGGCATTCCTTCTGGAAATTGCACCTGGGATGCCACGGCTCCAAAATTTAAGACTACAAAAACTTGCTTGTCTCCTCTTGTCCTCGTGTAACTTAGAACTTTAGAATCGCTGGTCTCAATAAACTTAATAGCGCCCCGATTCTTACCGGCTTCTAGGGCAGGATGCGTACGACGAAGGTAAGTCAAATCCTTAAATAAATTAAGGTAAATCTTATTTGCGGGTTCCCATAACACCGGATCGTAATCGAAAAGACTAAGCATTTTGTTCATTCCGATTTCTTGTCCATTGTAAATAAGGGGCATGTCATAAGCGGTAAAATAAAATACGCTTAACGGAAGTACGTTGGCTCCAAATCGAGTAAACTCTGTATTCTCATGAGAGTTCACATCGTGGTTAGTTAAGTAGATCATTCTTCCTTTGTCCTTGTAAGCAGGGTTGTCAAACAGTCCTTGAACTGCCGTTTTTAAGATTCCTACATCACTCCCCGTACCAAACTGCGTTAGTTTTGCACTAAAATCCCAAGCATAATCGTAATCAAATACGCTCATGTATTCGGGCTGGTCGCCTTCTGCAAGCCATGTAATCTTTTTTAGCGGATCGATAGCCGCTCTGGCGTCCGCCCAGAAATCGACCGGGGTAAACACAACGGCGTCGCATCGGTATCCGTCAATATCAAATTCTGTAACCCAGTACTTCATGGCGTCAATCATTTCTTTACGCATGGAGGGATTATCAAAGTTTAGCTCAATCACGTCAAGCCATCCTTCTGGAGAATAAGGTCTTTCTCCCGTGTCGGAGTAAGAGTAATAATCCGGATGCTCGCTCGCCCAAGGGTGATCCCACGCCGTGTGGTTAGCAACCCAGTCTAGCATAATTTCCATTCCTTGGCTATGAGCAGCTTCCACCAAAGCCTTAAAATCTGCTTTAGTTCCAAACTCAGGATTCACATCCGTATAATCCTTGATAGCGTATGGACTTCCAAGCGATCCGTTTCGGTTCACTTCTCCAATGGGGTGAATTGGCATAAGCCAAATAATATCAATCCCTAAATCTTTCAGTCGAGCTAGGTCTTTCTCAACTCCTTTAAAGCCTTCCGAAGAATAGTTTCTTACGTTTAACTCGTAGATGACTTTGTTGTCCATGGAGACAGGACTTACCTGTCCCTTGTCAATCTCTTGTCCTTTTGCATCCGAACTGCGATCGCAACCTGCGAAGGATAGCAGTAGGACAAGACTTAGAAAAAATAATTTATATCGGTTCATGTTCATTCAATTTTATAGTGAATTGTGGCCTTTACTTATTGCTTGATTAAAGCATAGTGACCCGTTAAATCGTTAAAGTAAATTTTATAGTTTCCTGTTTCGTTTAGGGAAGCTCCCGGGCCGTCAAAGACCGCAAGTCCGTAAGGGAGTTCTGCATCGTTTCCACCCCAGTTTTTCCCCCAATCATGATCCGCTCTGAATTTCACGGCGCTCGATTCTGTAAACTCGTACTCAAGTCTCCATTGATGGGGATCAAAGGAACTTTGAGTCATAAGGGGTTCGTTATCCCATCCGCTAAAGCCTCCGATGGGTCCTAGGGTTTGGAAAACCGGTTTTGAACTGCCGTCAAAACTTTCAATCGTCCAGGTTTTATCAAGGGTATTGATGGTGATCGTGTGGTATCCTTCTTCTACATAGAAAGCACCTAGATCTCCAAAGGTTAACTCTCCATTTTCTCCAGCGCAGTACATTTTATCGTAGCCTCCTAGATTTTCTTCAGAAACCATTTTAAAATAACTTCCCTGCGAGAAATAGCCTGTATAGGTATACTCGCCATCCTTATAGTCATTGGAATTTCTAAACAGGATGTAATCCGTATTGGACGGATCCCATCCGTTCATATCTCCAATCAAGTAGATATTAGAAACAAAGGGATCTACAAGTAGATAACTCTTAATCGAGACCGGCACTAGGTTCGAAAGGCTCAGTCCGTGAGAAGATTCCGATCGTACCCGAAGATTAAAGTTATGCACCTCTGTGGATTCAGCGCCCACCAACTGATCAATAGCGGCTTTTAAGCTTTGCGCATGTACGTCAAAAAAGAGCTCTTGCGTTTCTCCAAGAATAAGTGGACTAGAGAAATCACTTTCGGCAAGGTCTATTTCGAGAGTATACTTGGTGTCGTCCGCATGGATGTAATCTCCATTCTCAAACGAGAACTTCGCTTTGCTCCAGCTTACTCTTGCTGCAAGGGGATCTTCACCCTCTGCAGGTCTTTCCAAACTCCAAGAATTGCTTGCAAGGGGGTTTAGCTCTGGCGCAGTAAGAACCACGCCTCCCTGCTCCTCGTGGTATTCACGTTCACAACTCACTAGTGCAAGTAAGGGCAGTACTAGGAAGAATATAGTGCGTATTGTTTTCATGTCCTTAACTCTTTTTTATTGTTTTAAAATCACGTAATGACCGGTCAAATCGTTGAAATGGATTTTGTAGGTTCCAGGAAGGGAAATATCCGTTCCTGCTCCATCGAAGACCCCTTTTCCGTAAGGGTGATCTTCTGCATTTCCTCCCCAATTGTTTGCCCAATCTTTGTTCGCTCTGAATTTAAGGGCGGTAGCCACGGTAATATCAAAGGTTCCACTCCATTGGTGCGCATCGTAAGGGGACTTAGTCATTGGCGGCTCGTTATCCCAGTTGGTAAAGCCTCCAATAGGACCTAACGTACTAAAGGTAGGTTTGCCTGCAACATCAAAGTCCACAATGCTGTAGGTCAGACTTTCTGTATCGATTGTGATGGTTACGTAGCGTTCTACTTCGTTGAAGAAGGCTCCGCCTTCTGCCTCTTCGTAGGCAAGAGTAGAATCGTCTTTTCTAACATACGCTTTGTAGGTACCTAGAGATTCTTCCGGTGTGAACTTAAAGTACGTACCTGCCGCCAGTCTACCTGTGTAGGTATAGGTATGGTCACTCACGGCGTTGGAATCTCGGTACATGATAAATTCTGTACTTGTATTGTTCCAACCGTTCATGTCTCCTATTAAGTAGATGGAAGGAACCGTATCCACGGGTTTAAAGACTGTAACTTTTAAATCCACCGTGTTTGCTGAAATCGCCTGGCTTGCTTTGTTTTCTCCGTAGTAGGCTACGATTCGAAGTTCTAGTTCGGTAGGCTCTAGGGGGTCCGCCTGAAAGGAAGACAAAAGCAGCTGGTTTAAATCTTTCGTTAACACATGGGCATATAAGTCTGAAGTGGCCGCTAGGACACTTGGACTTGCAAAATTATTTCCTTTGCGGTCAATTTCAAGATTGTAGCTGACAGGGCCTCCAGGGGTAGGACTAGAACTTTCGCTTAAACGAAAGACGGTTTCACTCCAATTCGCTGTAAACACAAGGGGATTTTGTCCACTTACGGGTTCTGAAAGGGTAAACTCCGATTGCGCCAAAGGCTTAAGCTCACTTGGACTGACCTCATCTAGGGTCAGAAGCGACTCTTCTCGACAACCCAGTAGGACTAGGAGAAGCAGAAGCGGAGCAAAAAAGTGCGGGATCGTTTTCATAATTTCTTTTCGTTTAGTATCCTGGGTTTTGTTTTAAGTTCGGGTTGGCGGTGAGTTCTTGAGACGGAAGGGGATAAAGTTTAAATTTATCATCAATCGTAGCAATTCCACTGTAGACTCCGTTTTTCCATGGCCACGCATAATTCTTGGTGAACTTTCCAAAGCGGATTAAATCCTGTCTTCTATGTCCTTCCCAATAGAGTTCTCTTGATCTTTCATCTAATAAGAAATCAAGGGTAAGACCGCTGTCTCCGATGAGTGGAGCATTTGCTCTAAGGCGAAGGGCGTTCACATACCCAAGGGCTGTGGACCTACTTCCTCCGGCTCCCCCTCTCACGACGGCTTCTGCGTACATCAGGTACGCATCGGCTAAACGAAAGAGTGGAAAATCGGTATCCGCAAACACGTTGCTGGATCCATCGGATCCGTCTTTCTTCTTGTTTGTGAATTTAGTGACGGACCAACCTTGCGCAAAATCAAACCATTCCGTGGTTTCCTTGGTTCGGTCCTGCTTCCAAAAAAGGGCGCGGTTGTCGTTTTCTCCAAATTGATTGGATAAGGTTTCTTTCGAGCGAATTCCTGACCAAGCCTGAGAAAATCCAAAGTTCCCTTGGGGATCCATATCCGATTTAAGAGCTCCTGCGATAAGGAACGTTGTTCCTCCGTAGGTGGTTGCTCTTCTTCCGTCGTAGACAAAAGAATAAATGATTTCAGGGGATAGGTCATTGTCTGCCACAAAAATGTTTTTATAATTGGGCTCAAGGCTAAAGCCTCCCCCGATGATCTTGGTCAAAGCAGAAATCGCTTCTGAGTACTTGGCCTCCCCTATATAAACCTCTGCATTTAAATACATTTTGGCAAGAAGCATTTGAGCAGTTGCCGTATTGATTTTTCCATAGTTCACCTTTCCGTTGGAAGGAAGCGAAGATTCCACCGCCTTTAGTTCGGATTCAATGAAAGTGAATAGGAAATTTCTATCCTTTTGTTCCGGTAAGTAGGCCCCTACTCCCGATTCTTCAGGAATGAAAGGCACGTTTCCATACAGATCCATTAAAAAGTAATAACTCATAGCGCGAAGAACTCTTACTTCATTTCGTAGTCCTTCCACTTTGCTCGCAAGAGCAGAATCCACTCCTCGACCAGCAAGTTTTTCCGCTGTGGTTTCCCGTAGGAACTCATTCGCATAAGCGATATTCAAGTAAATTCTAGTGTAATTAAGATTGATAATGCTGTTGCTGGAAGTCCATTGGTTGAACTGCATCCCTCTTAGGGTCTCATTGTCCCAAGCGCCCATCACTTCGTCTGTTCCTAATTGTTGCAGGTTCCAATACGAGCGTAAAAAAGTGGCTTCTCCTTGGTCACCTGTGTTTATGTCTGGCATTCCGGCAGGGCCTTCGTTTCCTGAAAGAGAAAAGCCTGCATAGATTTTAGCGGCAAATTGCTCGTAAGAACCCTCGCCTGCCCAAGCGTCCTCTGGCGTCAGAATGGAATCGGTTAAAGGCTCGGTGTCCAAATCTCTTACACAAGAACTTAAAATTCCAAGCGATAAGAAAGAAAGGGCGAATAATAATTTATAGGTTTTCATCTAAGTCCGATTTTAAAAATTAATACTTGTACCTAAAAGGAAGGTAACAGGTCTTGGGTAAATATTGCCGTCATAGCCTCCAAACACTTCCGGATCGAGTCCGGAATAGTCGGTCACTATAAGCGGGTTTTGTACCACGGCGTATACTCTACCTCCTCGGTGTGCCCCACTTTGGCCTTTGAAATTCCATCCTAAGGTGATGTTGTCAATTCTCCAGAACGAGGCGTTTTCCACGTAGTAATTAGAAGTATTGTGACTCGTTTCAAACTGGGTGTAAAGGCTACTCTCTGCGCGGTTTACGATAAACTCATTGGCGTAGACTGAAGAAGAACTTAAAGCGCCTGCTCCTGCTGCAATGGAATTGTAGTTGTAGTTTCCAAGGGAACCATGGCTAGCCATCGACAGGTCAAATGCTTTGTACCTAAATTTGGTGTTAATCCCAAAGGTATAGTCGGGCGTCGCGTTATGGTACGTAATTAAATCGTTCTCGTTTATAAGACCGTCGTTGTTTTGGTCTTTGTAAAACCCTTCGATTGGTTTTCCATTGGTGTCATAGATTTGTTCGTATAAATAGAACATCCCTGCGGCGTACCCTACCTTATGTACGTTTACAGAATAACGACGCATCGTTTGTTTGTCGTCGCCGTAACTAAGAGAAGTAATGGTGTTCTCGTTGTAGGCAATGTTTCCGCCAAGATCCCAAGAAAAATTCTCGGTTTGGATCGGTTTGCTGTTTAGGGAAAACTCAGCTCCTCTATTCTCGAGCGTACCGATGTTGGCGGCAACAAACTCTCTAAAGTTGGTTCCTGCGGCGACTTTGGTCTCCGCATTAATTAAGTCTTTTGTTTTTCTTTGATAAAGATCAATTGCTCCTTCCAAACGTGAATTAAAGAAACTGTAGTCAAGTCCAATGTTGTAAGTCTCAGTCGATTCCCATTTTAAGTTGGGATTGTAAGCGGAAGGCCTAAGGAGGGAAACCCAAATCGGCTCTCCGTTGTTATAGCCTTGCAAGTAGCTCGCTTCGTTTCCGACACTGTGCTCGTAGGTTCCTAAGTAAGGATAATCTCCTTGGTTAATGTCTTGCTGTCCTGTGACCCCGTACCCTAATCTTAGTTTAAGATCGCGAACTACGCTTGAGTCTTTGAACAAATCGTCACTTAGCTTCCAAGCAAAGGCTGCGGATGGAAATAAGGCCCATCGGTTTTCTTTTGCAAAACGGGACGATCCGTCGTTTCTAAGGGTAAAGGTGAACAGGTATTTGTCGTTAATCGTATAGTTCAGTCTTCCAAAAAAGGATACAATATAGTTTTCAGATGCGTAATCATTGGTACTAATTAAAAGGGGATCTCCAAACTCATCGAATCTTGAAACGCGATGTCCGATGTTACTCCCTTCCCGGTAGTAATGCTGCCAGGAGTACCCTCCCATCAAATCAAACCTACTGTTTAAGAAGCCTAAATCTTTGATGTATTGGGCATAGAAATCCACACTTGAGTTTCTTCTTTGCTGATCCCAAGACGAATTAAGCCCTCCGTACAAGTAATCCGAGGGAGCAAGTGCTGGAATTAATTTTGATCCGTCGCTCTTTGAGTAATCGAGTCCTAGATTTAAATTCAGTTTTAGCTCTGGTAAAAAGTGAACCTTGTAATCAAACTGTGCATTTCCGATGAAATTATCTACGCGCGCCTCGTCGCTAGCCATGGTGAGTAGAGACACTGGATTGATCGTTGCGACTTGAATTAGATTCCCATCGTTTCCTCTCCAAGAGTAGTAACCTCCAAAAGGACTGGTTGGATCCATTACACTTTGTGTGGGATCCATGTAAATGGCCGCCCCAATGGCTCCTTGGTTGGCAAACCTATTTTTAATGCTCATGCCTCGGGCATTTACATTAATTTTCAAATGATCCTCAAAAAGGCTGGGAGAAAGCGAGATGCTTCCCGTGTAGCGCTCCATCTCGGAAGTCTTTAAGGTTCCACTCAGTGTGGTGTATCCTAAGGACGCGCGAAAAGGAACTTTGTCTGCAATCGATCCTAGTAAACTTAAATTGCTTTCAGAATTAAAAGTCGTGCGGAAAATCTGCTTTTGCCAGTCTGTATTGGACGTCCCAAGTTTGGAAAGAATTTCCTCAAAGTTTCCTTGGTTCGCGTAACGCGAATTAATAAACGAGCGGAACTCTTCTGCATCTAAGACGGCAATTCCGTCTTTTGGAGTGGATACGGACATGTTCCCATCAAACGTGACTCGTAGTCCGCCTGATCTTCCTTTTTTGGTTGTAATTAAAATAACTCCATTGGACGCTCTCGACCCATAAATGGCTGTAGCAGAAGCATCTTTTAAAATGGTGAAGGATTCAATGTCGGTGGGGTTAATCGCGTTCAGGATATTTCCTGCACCGCCTAAACCTTGGTTGTCAATCGAAACCCCGTCCACAATAATGAGGGGATCGTTGCTTGCGGAAAGAGAAGAGCCTCCACGAATTCGAATGACAGATCCGCCACTTGGCGATCCCCCTTCGCTTACAATGTGAACTCCAGCTACTTTCCCAACTAACATGTCTTGCGCGTTAGGAGCAAACCCTTTGGTCGTTTGATCTGCCTTAATGGCTGTCACAGCTCCGGTCTCATCTCCTTTCTTTACGTTTCCGTACCCAATTAAAACCACCTGTTCTATCAGCTGCTCCTTACCTGTGGTATCACTTGGAATCTCTTGGGCTTTAAGTATCCCAGAACCTAGAACCACGAGAACTAGTGGGAAAACGATCTTCGAGTGAAAGGCAAGCGGAATCCTTTGGAAATTCTCGCTCTCAAATTTAGAAATTGTATTCATCTGCTATTTAGATTTTGGCTTTTCAAAGCTGAAAAAAAAGCTTCGAAGAGGACCTTTTACGATCTAGTCCAAAAGTATAGCATTTGCTCACGCGATTCCACTTGGGGGAAGGCCAAAGTAAAGAATTACAAATCGATATAAACCCTAATGGGTTTATATTCAAACATATAAAGAATTTTAGTCCAAGACCTAAAGTAAACTTTACGTCTTAATATTCGTTAAAATTCCGTTCACATTGGCTTTTAAATCGTGTCATTTTCAAGACCAATCCCTAGAATTTGAGATTCGAAGGCCGCTGGGTTAATCGCTTTGTTTTTGACTTTGCTTCGGTAGTTGTACACGGTTCGAACCGAGTAATGCAAAAAGGTGGCAATCTGATTTTGGTCATTTACTCCCAGACGAATTAAAGCAAACACACGAAGTTCATGGTTTAAACTTCCGTCCTGCCTTTCTTCGTACTGCTCCTCTGTGCGAAGTAAGGCATTGAGCTGCGACATAAAATTTGGATACACGTTCAAAAAGGCTTTGTCAAAATTGCGGTAGAGTTCCTTTAACTCGTCATTGACCATCTGGGAGGACTCTACGATCTTTAAGAGTTCAGCGCCCTGCCCGGATCGAAGTTTTCCGCCTGCAATTCGTTTGAAGTTTTCGAGTCTTGCGATATACTCCGTGCACATTTCTAAGAAACTATGAATATACTGCTCCTTTACAAGATTACTCTCAGACAAATTCTCATTCATAAGGGCCTGCTTCTCATTTGCGAGAAAAAGCTCCTGGTTTAAAGAGACTAATTTCTCATTGATGGAAGAGATCTCTTTTTTAGAACGAGAAACCTTCTTCATTTGGCGAAATATTAAAGCGGCAGCGCCTAGAAGAACGATAGACAAAATAGTCACGACAATAAGCAGGGACTTTAGTCTTTGCTGCTGCGCTAGCTTTTCTTCTTCGTAGGCTTTGTCAATGATGGGAAGGATTCGAGAGACCTGCAGATTTCGAAGTCTTGCATTAAAAAGGTTTGCGTCCTGCAAACTCTTTTTGATGTAAAAGTTAGCTCTTTGAAAATCGCCCTTTTCATAAAGCTTTACAGCAAGCGTACGAAGCGACAAGTTCTCCATAATAGAGCCTCTCACATCGGAGATAGCAGAAAGCGCTAAATAGTGCATCTGCGCATCTCTCTGTCCTTTCATTTCATAAAGATAGGCTAGAATGGACATGTAGATAGAATAGTCTCTCGTGTTTTCTTTGCCCGACTCGTAATTTTTTCGAAGGATTCTCTCGGCCTCATCAAGGCGGTTTTGTTCAATGTATTTCGTGCCTAGATTGACCGCGTATTCCATGGAGGAAGCAGGAAGTATGGCAATCAAAGAATCCCTAACCTCATCTCTTCTTTGCACCAGCCCCTGCGTATCATGTCCTTGTTGGTATTCCATCCAATAGATATAAACCTCAGAAAGCGTTTTTAAATACGCAATCTTTTGTTTTGTGTCCATGACGCTCTGATCAATCTGTTTTAAGATATCTAAAGAGATTGGAAACATTCCCGTCTTAGACTCTACACTTGCAAGTAGAATCCGACTTTGGTTTAATTTATAAGGATCCTTTAGCTCCTTTGCTAGTCCAATGGCTAAATTGGAGTAATGCTGCGCCGAGTCGGCTACAAAAACTTGATAGTTCTCTCCTAGCGAAAGATAAAGTGAATAGCGCTCCTTCAAAGACTTTGTTTTAAGAAGCTGCTTTTTAATTTTCTCAATCGCCTTCGATTTCGAAGAAATATAATCCGCCTCATTCTCAATGGTTTTATCAATAACAGAGATTAAGGAATCTAGTTTCGATTGTCCATAAAAAAGCGAACCCACCACTAGAACTAGCAGTGCGGTCAAAACTCTTTTTGAAGCTTCTTTTGTTAATATTCCCATAAAAAGTCGCCTTTTCTGTTCTATTTCGATGTGATTGCAACAAAAAAGGCTTGAAAAGGCGAAGGTAAGATTTATTCTAACAAAATTAAAACGATCTTCTCTGTAGCGACTTACTCCGCCATCAATTTAGAAAGCTGCTCTTTAAACTTTGGGGCGTCGTAATTGGCAAAACCTTTGTGGTGAAGTGCTATATTCCCGTTTTTATCTAAGACAAGCGTTGTAGGTAGAACTCCTTTGTACACTTCACTTGGAACAGGTCCGAGCGTCTGATAAAAAGGCATTGTAAAGTGCTCCTTTTGTAAGTAGTTTTTAGCTAGACTAAGATCGGAGTCTTCATTCAAAAGCAAAAAAAACACATTTGGATCGTCTTTAAACTCTTTGTATAATGCCTGAATCGAAGGAAACTCTGCGCGGCAAGGGCCGCACCAAGAGGCCCAGAAGTTAATAAAGACCACCTTCCCTTTTAAGGAGGATATCGTTTGAACTTCACCCTTCTCATTCGCAAAAGCAAATTCGACTGGTGGAAGCTTTTCAGATTCTGACGCGTTCGATTCAATTTTTGGATTGAATAAACCCGTTAGCATAAGTCCACGTATGGTAAAAGCTTTAAAGTCAGGACTTAGGAACATGGCGGCCATCAAGCCTAGCATAAGAACCGTAAATCCATTCTTTTTTAAGAAAGACCAAAGTTTATTTTGGCCTTTCTGAGGCTTTGTATTTTGATTATGATTGTTCATTGGTTTGTTATTAGTGTGTAAGCTCCCCCGAAAACAGTACGGTTTAAAAGTATAAAATTATTTAACTTTCATCTGATGAAGTTTCAAAATCTGCCAACCAATCTAAATCTTCTAAAGTTCCAATCTCAGTATATGCAAATAAGTCAATAAACCACAAATCATAATTTATTGTGAATCCATTCATTTCAGAATAAATTGCTTTTATATTGAAATCACTTTTATGATTAGTATAAAATGTTGAAATATATTCGACAATATTTTCAGTTAAAGGCTTTAAATTTCTATTAATAATATTATTAAACTCAGTTTTAGGTAATTTGTTAAATTTCTTTTCAGTTAAATCAATTGCCTCACCAAGTCTATTCTCGTTTAAATATTCGTTTAATTCGTCAGCTAAGTCAAAGTTCATAAATGTTTAAAATTTTTGGTTGGATTGATTCGTTCTTAAATGGTTTCAAATAACGTTTCTGTGCTTTGCGAAGTTGCGGAGAATTGAAGCGTTAAGTTTCAATTCAGCCGAAACGTAGCAAAAGCCACTAATATTTGCTAATTTAATAAAAAAGCCAATATGATTGGCTTTTGCGGTATTTACCCAAAAACTTTAGTTCCACCTCAAACCCGAAATTTTGCAAAACACATGTTGTGTACAGTTTTCATGTGTTATTATTTATTTTTATGGGTCACATGGAATACGCCAGATTGGTTATAATATCATCTTCGGTTGGTGATTTGTTTCAATCATGGCTATTTCATCTCAAAATATCGATAACTGAGATTTTGTTGTAAACTCTTCAAGAAATTTCATCCCTTTATATGAATTTCCTTTTTCATTCAATTTCGGACTCCAAACTGCAATCGCATAATGATTTGGATGGATTGCAACAATCCCTCCTCCAACACCACTCTTTCCAGGAAGTCCAACTTTAAAGGCAAATTCTCCAGATTCGTCATAAAAGCCACAAGTTTGCATTAGTGCATTTATTCTTTTGCATTGGCTTTTGGTAAGTATCGAGTTGTTAGCAAATATGTCACAGCCATTGTTTGCTAAAAACAAAAATAATTCTGAAAGCTCTTTGCAATTCATTTCAAGAGAGCAAAGATCAAAATAGAAGTCAAGAACATCTGAGGGTTCATTTTCAATATTTCCAAAGGATTTAATGAAATTACATAATGCCACATTTCGAAATCCTACGCTTTTTTCTGAAGCAGCTATATTGCGTGAATAGTTTAATTCTGAATTATTGGAAATGCTTCTAATAAAAGATAAAAATTCTTCTTTTGGGTTTTTCAGATTGCTAAGTAGAATATCTGAAATAACAATTGCTCCAGCATTTATAAAGGGATTTCGAGGTATGCCTTTATCTGCTTCAAGTTGAACTAGAGAATTAAATGCTGTTCCTGAAGGTTCTACTCCAAGTCTTGTCCAAATTTTCTCGCCAAGAATACTATATGCTAAGCTTAGTGAAAGTACTTTTGCAATACTCTGAATCGAAAATTTTTCGTTAAAATTGCCAATACCAAAATTAGTGTGGTCAATTGTTGATATGAATACTCCAAAACTTTCCGAATCAACGTTAACCAACTCAGGAATATAAGATGCCAATCGTCCTTTGTCATCTGTATTTTTAACCTCTTCATAGGTTGCCCTAACTATTTCTTCTAAATTCACCTCTTTTTTAATTTAATTGTACACAACGTTTCGGGGCTTTGTGATGGTGGGGCAATCGAAGCACAAATCTTCAATTTTGCACAAAAGTTAAACCGAAGAACAACCGTTGAATTTTGCAGTTTCGCCCCACTATTGCAAAACCCTTGTTGAACTAAACCTCCGGTAGCTTTT
>NZ_JBTMWY010000006.1:0-81704 GCF_054489425.1 Chryseobacterium sp. A301 | reverse complement strand
AAACTCATGAATTTGTCAGTTCAGGGCATTGCAGAGCAGGCTGGCTTTACAAGCCGCCAAACGTTCACTCGTTTATTTCACGATTTTTTCGGAATGACTCCAACAGAATATTATGAACGAATTAAAATGGACCGAGACAGGTGAGGGAGATTGATAGGGATTTGATTTCAAGCAGTCTAACAGAACTAATGTTCTTTCTATACCATTCAGGAAGCATTAGGCTAGGTAATTTTAGCGTAACTTTCACGAATGTAGTGACTTTGATAAAACTTGACTAAATTGCTGTCGAGTCACCCTTCAAAAAAAAAATCTATGATAAAGAAAATTCTATTGGGTCTTGCGTTATTCCTTGCTCTTGGGTTTACGGCGTTTCAAGTTTCCCCATGGCCTGGCGCACTTGCCATTCGTTCCGTTTTTAATTATTATGGAGAGAAAGCCAACAATGCACTTGAAAAAGAAGTTCCCGAAGGAATTATCTCTATCAAAAATCAGCAATTTGACACTTCAAATCCTTCCTTAACCTTTGATGTATTTCATCCCAAAACAGTGAAGCCGCTGCGCACCATTATTTGGACCCATGGCGGGGGTTTTATTTCAGGTTCTAAAGGACAGATAGAAAATTACGCTAAGATTTTAGCCTCTAAAGGTTATGTGGTGATCACACTAGATTATACCATAGCACCAGAAAAGAAATACCCGACACCCCTTTTTGAGGTAAGCAAAGCATTGCAGTATATTTCAACAAATCATGAAAAATACTTTGTAGATAAGGATTTTATAATTTTAGGAGGGGATTCGGCCGGCTCCATGATCACAGCTCAAACCGCAATCAGCATTACGAATCCTGCGTATGCCAAAGAGCTCAATCTGCAGCCTGGGTTAAAACCTCAGCAAGTGAAAGGATTGATTCTTTATTGTGGCTTTTATGACCTTAAAGTCTTAATGGACAGTGAAGCGCCTAATTTCTTTACCAAGACAGTTTCTTGGTCTTATTTGGGTACCAAAAATTTGAAGGAAGACACTTCCTTAAAAACTACCTCCATCGCAAATTATCTAACCAAAGACTTCCCAACAGCTTTTATTTCCGCGGGTAATGAGGATCCACTTCTTCATCAATCCTTATTCTTTGCCAAGAAATTAAAAGATATTGGAATTAAAACAGATGAATTGTTTTACGATCCGAATTTAACCCCTGGTTTAGGTCACGAATATCAGTTCACGATGAATGAGTATGGGAAAAAAGCCTTGGATCGCTCGCTACAGTTTTTAACGAACTTGCAATAGATCACTTGTCAATTCGACAGAACTATTAGTCACATAAATTACTGAAATTTCAAAGTCCTAGTTTGCCCTTTATCGTCAACTGCGAACCATTCTCCATTTTCATAAACAGCAGCCTGATGGTCTCCTTTATGTCTATTCACATCCACGCCTAGAACTTTTCCATCGTAATAGAAGGCCACATTGCCTTCCAGAATTGTATGACCCGCAATAATGCGCTTTACGTCAAACAATTCAAGCGTTCTTTTGACTTCCGCTTCTGTAGCTTTGGGTTCAATGAAATACCCTCGATACCAAAATAGCGAACTTTTCCCTACAAAAAAGGGATCAATTTTGGGATCACCTACACCTTTTAAAACTTTTACCTGATCGTAGAAGGGCCGGCAAAGTTCATTGATCTTTTCAATGGAATATCCAAGTTCGTTAATGACGGGAGAAACGCCTGCATGCATTGCTAAATTATCCCCAATCTTCTCTATGGTATTCTTGGTTCTTAGCCAACGACCCAGCTCTGTGTTAGGGGTGAATAAGGACATGTAATCCACGCCCATTAGCTCCGCAGTTTCCAAATATTTGGGATGAAGGTAACGCAAATCCCCAGAAAGGTTCATGATGTCATGGTTTCCTAAAATCGTATGAACGTAGCCTCCTGCTTTTTTAGCCTCCACTTCTAATTTATAAAGTAACCACATGATTTCCGTTACGGTTTGACCCCGATCAAACAAATCCCCACAAATCACGAGGTGTCCTTTTCCGTAGGTCCAATTGTAATTCTTATCCATGATACGGTTGGCTATTAGAAGGGTTCTAAACCCTTCAAACTGACCTTCTAAATCCGAGACGACAAACATCTTCTTCGGTTGCTTAAAAACAGAAGGCTCGTTTTTAAGAGACCCTTTTAAAGGGACTGTGAAATCATAATCTGAATTTTCAAATTTAACTTGCACCTTCTTATCTTTTAATTCAATTTTTGAGGCTATGCCTTTTTCAACACTTGAAGCCCAAGGTTCTCCTTGGATATATGTGACGTGCGGGCCGTCGTAAATTGTCTGTGCAAATGCTGAAAAACCAAATAATACCATTAGAAATTGCAGTACGTTTTTTCTCATTTTTGAGGTTTTAATTGAGTTAGTGAAAGATAGTAAAAAAAAGAAGTAGAGTTTTTCCCTTGAGACTCTCAAATGGGACGAACTCTACTTCATTCGTTTAATGTATCTTTTTTTACTTAAGATTCGCCTTGCCGCCTACGATAGGTAGGGTAAGGGTCGTTCCGTCTAGATCCACAGTGAGTTCTGTTCCTGGTTTTGGATGAATAGTGAATTCTTTATCACTGGAGAAAATTAAGAGTCCGATTTGTTGGCCTTTCTTGATGATTTGATCATCGGGTTGCAGATCGAAGGTAACTTCATAGAATTTACCTGGAACCAAGGGTTCTCCTTTTCTAAGAGAAGCATGGTTCTGTGGATCGGCCCAACCGCGGGTAATGATATTATCTGTTATTTTAGATCTTCTAGAATCATTCCAGGGCAAGGATACGAGCCAAACCGATAAGTTGGCAGCAGGTTTATTGCTAGCCAATTTCACAGTGATTTTAGGGACTCCTGAAATATGAATATCAGATTCTAATTTTGAGCTTACATAAAGTAGACGGTGATTCGTATAGTCGGCCCTAGCTAAACTCTCTCCTGAAAAGGAGTAGTTATCTACTAGCGTTTCTTTTGCATTTGTAGAAGTTTTTGTGGTGGATAAGCCTCCTTTCTCCGGCGCACCTTTGGTTAAATAGAAGGGTACGTCCTTGGCCTGAGGATTTGGAAAATCGGCATAAGGCGTAGGCTTATCCATCTCATCCGCTTCTCTTACAATCCAAGCTTTGCTTTTTTCCTTCTGAATCCCGTTGTCCACACCAAACAAATAGTGGGTGAACCATTTGTTCATCATCTCCATTGGCGGTGGACCTCCGTGTCCATTTTGATGGTAATAGATGGCGGTTTCAAGACCCATTTCTTTGGCTTTCTTGTAGATTCGGTAGCTGTGCTCCGGCATTACGTTCCAGTCGTTAAAACCATGGGACATAAGCAGCGCAGCATTCATTTTTGGCATATGGTTTAAGTAATCTCGTCCTTCCCAGAAATCGTTATAATCTCCGGTAAGACGGTCCATCCCGTTTTTCATTTCCGTATCGCGAATTTTCGCATTGCTATAAGCGCGCTTTGATTCCTCTCCACTGTGAATAAAATCATAAAGCACATCCACGTCCTCTCCTAAATAACCACCCGGGGAACGAACAAGTCCGTTCGAGCGGTAGTAATGGTAGTAAGATGTATTCGGAGCCACAGGTATAATTACTTCTAGTCCTTTTACACCGGTTGTCGCCGCAGCAAGGGGAAGAGTTCCGTTGTAAGACGTTCCCGTCATGCCGACTTTTCCTGTGGTCCAATAGGCTTTTACTTTTTCATTTCCGTCTGCAGAAGTGTACCCATTGGCTCTACCGTTAAGCCAATCGATGACCGCTTTAGGCGCTAAGGATTCATTTTCTCCACCCACTGTTGGGGAGCCTTGTGACAATCCGGTTCCAGGAGAAGCCGAATGCACCACAACAAAGCCCCTCGGAACCCAAGTGGCAATAAGGGAGTTGGATAGGATGGGACGTGTTCCCGTCCTTGTCACCTCAGCATGCACACGGGGTTTAGCGGCAGGCTGCCCTAATTCATGGTTTACATCCCAAAATCCTCCTTCCACATCGGGTGCAACGCCAGAATAGTAAGGGCTTGTTTCGTAGATGACAGGAAGTTTGAGACCTTCACTTTCGGTTTGGTAAGGTCGGGTGACATCCACATACATTCGGTCTTTTTTGCCATCCCCATCGGTATCGAAACTTGTTTCAACCCATAAATCCGTGCGGATCCATTTCTCGGCATCTTTAAATTCAGGGACAATCTGCGCTTGTCCGTTTTCAAAAATAGGAGCTGCTTTTTTGACGGTTTGAGCCCCTAAGCAAAGGGAGCCCGTGAGCAAAGCGAGATATACGCTTTTTCGAAATACTTTATTCATGATGGATTTTTATGTCAGTTGTGGAACTCCTTTCGATGGGGAAAACCCCATGGACAGTAGCTATTTGTGTATAAAGATATAATTTCTTTGCGAATTCAGCGGGCCTTATGTCTTTTTTTTGATTTCTACAGTTTCTTTAAAATTATGAACATAAAAAAGCCACTCTAAAAAAAGTGGCTTGCGCTCGATTTAAAATTAAATTCTATTTAGTTGGTCTCAGGTAAAAAACCGTATTCTTTTGAGTATTGAAGCATTTGCTCTGCAAAAGAGTTAGGGTAAGAAATTTCATAATCGGTTACCTGTCCGCTGCTGTTTGTTACCGGATTAATGTAGGGGTTTACAAACCCACTATACGGCGCGTTTTCATACTTCGCACTACGGGCAAGCACTTCCTTATGAATAGCCTGATCTACTTTCACCCCGTAATTCTCAACTAGGTTTTTAGCGGCCTCATAATCCCCTTCGGATTTGATTCTTTGCGTTTCTCTAAGAAGTTGTCCGAATAGGTCGTGCAGTTTATCGTAGTCTGTAATGTTGAAATAGGTTTTCCCATCCCGCACTACTTTTTCAATTACATGGTCTTTTTGTCCCTTTTCAAAGACCCAGGCGCTAACCCATTGGCGGTTTCTCATATGAGATTCTTCAATGTCCGCTCCCGGTTCTAGTCGCACAAGCTGCATCATCAGTCCATTCCGGATATAATTGTCATAAGCGGACATTCCAACCGCTTTCCAATCGTCTACCAAGTTAAGTTCCTGCAATTTCGGATCGTATAGGAAATACAGACCTACCAAGTCGGCTCGGCCTTCTTCCATGGTGGAGGCGTAGCTTTTCAATGTTTCTTTCGGAGTACCAATGCCTGGATTGATCTGTCCTGAGGCATGACCAATTACTTCGTGAAGGGCCGTGTGGAGTTTGCTTGCAAGCTCCCCATATTTTTTAGCCAGTTCAAGTTCCTTTTCATCGTTTACAAATTCTTGCAGGCGGCTAGTTCCTCCTACCGCGTTGTAGGCGTTAATAATATTTCCAAGTGAGATGGATTTAGAGCCGTGCTCCGCACGGATCCAATCCGCATTTGGAAGGTTTACCCCAATAGGAGTACTGGGGGAAGCATCGCCCGCTTCTGAGGCTACAACCACAGTTTTGTAACTAATACCCACTACATTCTTTTTCTTATGTTCTGGCATTAAGGGAGTATGGTCTTCGAACCACTGCGCCTGATTGGAAAGCACATCCATCTTCTTGGACATATCAAAGTCTTTGATTTGAACGATGCTCTCAAAGGTTCCTTTGTGACCTAAGGGATCGTTATACACTTCAATAAATCCATTGATGTAATCAATGTTTCCATCGGTTGCAGCGACCCAGGCGGTGTTATAATCATCCCAGGTTTTTAAATCGCCCGTTTTATAGTATTTGATTAAATACGCAAGCGCATCTGCCTGCTTTTGATTCTCGGCTACGTTTTTCGCTTTTTCAAGCCAAGAGACAATCTGGTCAATGGCCGCTCCATACATCCCGCCGCTCTTCCAAACTTTTTCTTTAAGCACTCCGTTTTCTTTTACAAGTTTTGAATTTAACCCTGTAGACAACGGACGTTTTCCATCCGGACTTTTCATACCTCCGTAAAATGCAGAAGCTTCTTCTGAGCTAATTCCTTCGCCATAGAAGTTCACAGCTGAACCGGTTAACAGACCTTTGCTTAAGTCTAAGTTTACTTTTTTGGAGTCTTTGTCATTGAAGAGTAAATCGGCTAGGGCCGCATCCATTGGGGTATTTGAATTCTGTAAAAGCTCCTGAAAATAGGCCTTGGAAAAAGTAGGTTTAATCTTTTCGTTAGAGTAGTGATGGTGGATTCCATTCGAGAACCAAACCCGTTTTAAGTAGTCTTCAAAATTACTCCATTCTGCAGAAGACTTGTCTCCTTTGTAATTCTGGTAAACATGTTCGAGGGCATGACGGATCTTTAAATTATGCTTGTAATTCTGATCCCATATGATATCACGACCGGAATATCCCGCCTGACTTAGGTAGTATACGTATTCTTTCTCCTTTAGAGTTAAGTTATCCCAGCCCGGGACATCGTACTTAAGAACTTCGATATCTGCAAAACGATCCACACTATTGGACTTCGTTTGCGTGCTTTGTTCTTGTGAAGAGTTTTGTGCTGTAGGGGCCTTTTGCGTCGTACAAGAAAAGAGCAGTACGGAAGCAAGGGCTAGTAGAGTCAATTTTGTTTTTTTCATACCATAGATTTACACAAAGGTATTTATTTCAAAAATAACAGGTCCTAGGTTGTCCTATATACTTCTTTTGGCTTTTCAAATAGGACCCTCATGCGTGCTTATTCCAGTTCAATAACCCGCTTCCCGGAGCTCCGAAAGTGCGTGTGCATAGGCCCCAAGGGAAACAGCCTTACTGGTTCCCATTTTAGAAAGGCCCACAATAAGTTTCTTTTCCGCGGAGTACGAGACGCTTTGATCGGTAAAAGGCACTGGAATTTGCTGAGTTTTCCAATCGAGGAATTGCGCATAGGAATCGGGATCTTCCATATTATATACTTTAGAAACGAGTCTAGGCATTTTCTCCTGGTTCAGGTTTTCAATCGTCCCGTTTAAATGCCTAAGGACTGCAGGCAGAATAAGATCGCTAGCCCCTGAAAGCCCTCCTCCAATCACCACAGGAGCGTCGAGTAGGGTAAGGGCATTGGCAAGTGCTTCGCCAAACATGGTAGATAGTTCTGAAAAGGCTGCTAAAGCCGCCTTTTTATGACCTTCTTTCTGACCAATAGCGATGTAGTAGATATCTTCAGGGGTTCTGAACTCTGAATCGCCCGATTCTTGGGCATAAACCCTTTGAACGGCACGAATACTGACACTTTCTTCAACCAAAATATCGGCATGCTTAAAATTCCGAACGAGCCAGATTTCTCCACCAGCGGAGTTGTCTCCACCCATAATTTTTTGGTTCTGAATAATCCCGCAGCCAAGCCCTGTACCTAGGGTGATGCCCACAAGGTTTGAATACTGCTTATCTGCACCTTTTAATTTCAAATCGGAGTTGAGCCTTGGCAACATACCTCCAATGGCCTCACCGTAAGCGAACAAATCACCGTCATTATTTATATAGGTTGGAATCCCAAAATGCGCTTCGAGCATAGGACCTAAAGCAACCCCGCCTTTAAAGCAAGGAAGATTCATTAAATCGCTGATGATTCCATTTTTATAGTCTGCTGGACCTGGAAAAGCAAAACTGATGGCGACCGGTACGTCGGGCTGAGCGGCCTTTTTTAATTTTTCAAATCCATCAATGATGGTTTTTAAACACAGATCAAGATCGTGGGCATTACTAGGCAGTACAATGGGGCTGAAAAGTTCTTTCCCCGCTTTAATGGCTGAAAATACAAAATTGGTTCCACCCGCATCAAGGGTTAACACAACGCTCTGATTTTTATAAATATCCATGGTCGTAGTTTATTGGACAATAGGTTGGTGCAATATTACTCAAATTTTACTAAATCCTTTTAGTAATTTCAGATTTTTAAGTTAGTTTTGCATAAAGTTTTGCTTTCGTTTGGTTGGAGCGCCCGTCTTCATTTGTGCTAAAGCGCTACTATTATTGCACTTAGTCCTAATATCGCACTTTTATAGTGAATGGGGTAATCCTTTCAAATCTAAGCCTAGATAAGAAAACAAGCATGAGAATGCACAGGCTATGGGCCAATTGGCATAAATTTATAGCCTCTAAAAAAGAAACAATCGCATGAACACGGAGAAAGAACAGTTTTTTGAAAAGGTGGAGCAGATGCTTCACAGTCATGGATTTCGAGCGGTAACCAAAGACATGACGCGTCCTTGGGGTGGCTTCTACGTTATGGATGAGACTCAGGCTCAGGCCTTTTCCGACCAGTTTTTTGAGGGACTGGATGTCAACGACCTAAAGATCGGTGGGAAATTGAGTCCAAAAATATTAGTGGTCGCTCCCCACAGCAAGCTAAGCTGGCAGTATCATCATCGCCGAGCTGAAATTTGGCAAGTCGTTGAAGGCATTTTGGGTATTGTACGGAGCCCGAACGACATGCAAGGCGAAGTGATGGAACTTCACCCCGGCGATCAAGTGAAACTCGCGCAAGGCGAGCGTCATCGACTCGTGGGATTAAACGAGTGGGGTATTGTGGCTGAAATTTGGCTTCACACGGATGCGCTAAACCCGTCAGACGAAGACGATATCGTGCGCGTTCAGGACGATTTCGGACGCTAAGCACTTGTTTTCAGGCTACTTTTGGCGTTCAAATAACAATCGCCTATCTTTAATGGCTAGATAACCACACAGATGAAAAAGCAGGGAATTTCGATTAAAACCATGGCCTCGGACTTGAATATTTCAACGACCACGGTTTCCTTCGTCCTTAACGGCAAGGCAAAAGAAAAGCACATCAGCCCTGAGCTGACTAAAAAAGTCCTGGACTATGCCAAGAAGGTCAATTACAAACCCAACCTCATTGCACAAAGTCTTCGAACTGGAAAATCCCACACGCTGGTGCTTATTGTGGAGGATATTAGCAACAATTTCTTCGCAAGACTCGCCCGTATTATTGAGGACATTGCTTATTCAAAAGGGTACAAGGTCATCTTCTGCAGTCACGAAAATAACGATCAGAAATTTGCAGAGCTAATTGAATATTTCAAGTTTCGCATGATGGACGGGTACATTATCGTTCCGCCTGCGGGAAGCCGAGAAGCTATAGAGGAGCTTAGCGAACAAAATGTACCCATTGTTCTTGTGGACCGTCTTTACGAGAATATTCAGAGCAATGCGGTGGTCATCGATAACCGACAGGCTGCCTATTCCGCTACGAAGCATCTGCTAAACAACGGGTATAAAAGCACCGCTTTTGTAACGGTTGATTTAGAGCAGACCCAAATGCTAGACCGTCTCCAAGGCTACGAAGATGCGATGGAAGAGAAGGGACTTAGCCCATTGGTTCTAAATCTTCCATTTGCGCAAGCAAGAGAACAAAAGGGGAAGAATTTGATTGATTCGTTCATGGTTAAAAACTCAAAAATAGATTCCTTATTTTTCGCTACCAACTACCTGACTCAGTCCGGTCTGGAAACCCCTCGCATTAAAAACAAGCTCTTTGCACGTGAGCTCGGTGTGGTGGCCTTCGACGATAATGACTTTTTCAGAATATACCACCCATCCATTACAGCTGTAGCCCAGCCTTTGCAAGAGATTGGCGCAGAAACCATGCGCCTTATGCTCGGTGCTTTAAAGCGCAAGAACGTGCAGCTTGGTGCGCGTAAAGTGATTCTAAATGCAGAGCTTATGGAGAGAGAATCCTCTCAACCTTCTTCGAGCTCTGTGGAAAATAACCAAAATTGACTTTACTAAATCGGTTTACTACGTTTTAGGTCTAATTTTCGTTAAAATATCACAAAGTATGTCATTTTAATGTTTTTATACTTCTCAATAATCTTTTGAATCCTTGAATTATGTTCAAGGATTTTTTCTATTCATTGTATTTTATTCTTTCTTGTGTCCAAAATAATTTTTTTTTACAAATATGCTGTTTTTTAAATCGATTTAGTATATTTACTCAATACAAAAAGTTAACAAAACTTAATAAAAAGTTAACTTGGTGTGTAAACGCATCCTTTACCTTTTATAAACGCTCAGGTTCAGACTCAATGCAATGCCTTAATTCGCCATCTGAGAAACGGTTGTAAAGTCAGCCCTAAAGCAGACAAAAGAAGGGGAGAGTTAAACTTAGTGCAAGGCTAAACGGTCTTTTATCCGATTCGGAATGGAGGGGTCAATTAAGACCCACTTTATATAGAGAACTTATATAAGTAACTTTGATATGAGAAATAATTTTAAAGTTTTAACCACTGCCGCCATTTTCTTCTCGGCTCCCGCTCTCTTCGCCCAGCAGTTGAAGTCGGACAGTACGAAAGAAGCGGCTATTGAAGAAGTGGTCGTGGTAGCCTATGGAACTCAGAAGAAAACCAAGGTCATTGGCGCCATCGATCAAATTCAGAGCGAAGGATTTAAAGGACGGGCAAACACCAGTACCACGCAGGCCCTTCAGGGAAAAGCACCCAATTTGACAATTCAGCAAGGCAACAACGAACCGGGTGCTGGTATTAACATCAACATTCGAGGAATTAGTACCCTTGGGAACAACAGTCCCCTGGTAGTGATTGATGGGATTGTAGGTGGCGATATTAACGCCCTAAATCCGAGTGATATTGAAAGCGTGTCGGTATTAAAGGATGCGGGTAGTGCTGCGATCTACGGATCACGTGCCAGCAACGGCGTGCTTTTAATTACGACCAAAAAAGGAAAGAAAAGTCGACTGATGCAGGTCGATCTAAACACGCTTTTAGGGTATAATATTCCGCATTACTTTACCCAACCAGTTAAGGGGTATGAAAACGCCATGCTGCGAAACTTATCCGCTTATAATGCGGGATTAAGTGCGGCACCTTACAGCGCGGAAGACATTCGCCAATTAAAGGAGCAAGGCGATTACGAATGGTTTGCGAAAGAAATTGTACGACCTGCGATGCAGAGCAACTACAATGTGTCGGTAAGCGGTGGGTCTGAAGCCTCCACCTATCGAGTCTCGGCTGGCTATCTAAATCAAGAAAGTAATTTAGTGGGTCCTGCAAAAGGCATGGAGCGTTACAACTTCCGGATTAACTTGAATAACGAATTTGGACGCTTAAAACTTAGCTCAAACTTAGCGTACGCTAAGCAGATGATTAAAGACCATTCCTACAACACCTCGACCCTTATAGGAGATGCGGCTAGAGTTCCCCTCTATTATAAACAGAAAGACGAGAACGGAAATTATCTCACAAACGACGTCCTTCAGGAATTTAACCCCCTCGGTATCCTAGAAAAGGGAGGCTTTAGAAATTACGATAACGACGATATTTTAGGAAGCATCAGCGCTGAACTAGAAATCACCGATTATTTGAAAGCTAAGGCGGTTTTCGGGGGTCATTTATGGGTAAACAACATGTTCAGCCGAACCATGCGCGTGGATTTTTCACCCAAAGGAGTTTATGGTGCAGACCAAAACACACGCGATCAGCATAGAAAAAGCCTGGACTTAAACACCCAGCTAATGGTGGAATTTGATAAGACCTTTGGAAGTCATTACCTCAATACGCTTGTGGGAGTCAGCAATGAAAATCACAGGGATCGGGGCATCGGACTTTATAGGCTTTATACCGATCCAGAGCTAGGAACTCCTGTCACTGGAACTGAGATCGATCCGGATTCTTACAATTCGAATATGAGCTCCTCCCGAAGTTCCCTAAACTCACTCTTTGGTAGAGCTTCTTACGATTACAACAACAAGTATTTTGCCGAAGTGGCTTTTCGATACGACGGATCATCCAAGTTCAGACGAGACATACGTTGGGGATTTTTCCCATCTGCAACCCTAGGGTATCGAATCACCCAAGAGGAATTTATGCAAAATTACCAAGAGAAGGTCGGGAATATTAAACTTCGAGGTTCTTACGGAATCTTAGGAAATCAAAACGTAGGCGATTATCAGTATCAAACCACATACTTCACGTTTCCAACAGCGTACGGCTACAACAACGTCGCCGTGGGTGGAACCGGTTACAGTTTTGCAAACCCCGATATTCATTGGGAAAAAGCAGCCACGTTTAATGTAGGGTTTGATGCAGACTTTTTTAAAGGCAAACTTTCCCTCACGGCCGACTACTTCAATAAAGTTACCAGCGATATTCTAGTAACCCCTCAAGTTCCAGGTACCTATGGCGCCTCGTTACCAAACTACAACGCCGGTAAAGTAGGAAATCAAGGGTGGGAAGTAAGTGCCAACTGGAGACATCGAGGACGACTTTTTAGCCACAGTTTGACCGCTAACCTGGCCGACAGCAAGAACGAAGTGCTGGATTTCCAAGGAAGGGAACGATTAACCCGTTTGGAAGAACTTCAAATCATTCTTAGAGAAGGGTTGCCATTCAATTCTTATGTTGGGCTTCAAAGAGACGGAATCTTCCAAAGTTACGAGGAAATTCAAGGTGCGGCGGTACCTGTTGGACTTAGCGTGCAACCGGGAGACAACCGTTATGTGGATATTAACGAAGATGGGGTCATTGACGATAAGGACCTAGTGGTCTTTGGGAATCCGTTCCCGCGTTATACCTTTGGACTTACCTACAACGTGGAGTTCAAAAACTTCGATTTGAGTCTTTTTGCACAAGGCGTCGGCAAACGAACCATGATGATTCGTGGGGAAATGATAGAGCCCTTCCATTACAATTATGGGATGACCATGTACACCCATCAATTGGATTATTGGAGTCCGTCCAATCCGGGTGCCTACTACCCACGCCTGGCTAATAATGGCAGCATGAGCAACACGAACAACTTCCGAAGAGGCAGCGACATGTACCTTTACGATGGAGCGTACGTTCGACTTAAAAACGTGCAGTTAGGGTACACTCTTCCGGAGTCTACACTCACAAATTTGAAATTGAGCAATCTTAGAATTTATTTCTCAGGTCAGAACCTTCTCACCTTAAGCAAGGTGAAGTTCGTCGATCCTGAATTGACTGAATTTAACAGCAACCTAAGATCTAGTGGGGCAAATTCGGGTCGAGCGTATCCAACGCCGATTTACTATGGTTTTGGTATGGACGTAACTTTTTAATTTAAGACATCATGATAAACAGAACACTATATAAATACAGTTTGGTTGTAGGGCTAGCCTTTTTAACAAGTTGCGAAGGTCTGGATTTGGTGCCTGAAGACCGTTTCACGGAGGAAACCTATTGGACCACAATCGAGAAAGCGCAGTCTTCTCTTAATAATGCTTACATGCAGATTTTAAGCTCGCATCATTTCTTCTATAACGAAGCGTTGAGCGACAATGCGGTAAACGGTAGAGGAGATGAAGCGGGAGCTGCTTCCATTGCAGCGGGAACGTTTGATGCCTCTCTACCTCGTTTTAAGGACGAATGGAATCAACGATACGCGGGTATTAAAAGCTGCGTATTAATCCTGGAAAATATTGATAAAATTAAGGACGCCGATCCCATCAAGATTGAGCGCATGAAAGCAGAGGCTAAAGTGATTCGGGCTTACCATTACTTTATGCTCACGACCTGGTTTGGTGATGTACCCCTTTTCCATTCCGATCCCACATTGGAAGAGGCTTCTACAGCCGTAAGAACTCCAAAAGCAGAAGTCATTGAATTCGTACTTAACGAACTTGATGATGCCATGGCGGTTCTTCCAACCAAAGACCAGTACGCAGAGTTGGAACGAGGAAAAATCACATCCGGCGCGGCTTTGGCTCTAAAAGCGAGAGTCCTTCTTTACGAAGGACGTTGGCAAGAAGTGGTCACGGCCACAGATCGTCTAATCAATAAAGAGAAAGGCTCTTACGGTTTATTCCCGTCGTACAGTGGTCTTTTCTTACCCGAAAATGAGTACAGCAATGAGGATATCTTCAGCATCCAATATATTCCAATCCAAAGAATGTGGAATGAGTTCTTTGATATGGCTCCGCTTTCTGCAGGCGCACGTCTCAATGCCCTTGCACCCACCCAGGAACTTGTGGATAGCTATGTGATGTTAAACGGTAAGAACATCTCAGAATCGGGTAGTGGTTTTGACAAGGAAGCTCCTTACGAGAACCGCGACCCCAGGCTAACCGCCACGGTGGTTTACGACCAATACAAATGGAAAAACGAATCGGGCGCAGTAAAAACCATTTACATTAAACCAAACACCGATCCAACTGGAGCTGGACTAGACGAATACCAGGCGGGTTCCTCCAAGACCACTACGGGATACTATACTCGTAAGTATTGGGATCCTACCCACCTTTCGGGACTTCAAAGTGGCTTGAATTTAATGGTTATTCGGTATGCCGATGTCCTTTTAATGAACGCCGAGGCAAGAAACGAATTGGGGCAATTTTCCCAAACCACCTGGAACGAAACCATTAAAGCGCTTCGCGTTCGCGCCGGGTTCACCGATGCTGGTGCGACCGCTTATCCAAGTGGTCTTTCACAGACCCAGATGCGTGATCTCATCCGAACCGAACGACGGACCGAACTGGCCATGGAAGGCTTAAGAATCTTTGATATCAGACGCTGGAAGCTTTCTGAGCAGGTGTTGAATGGTTGGGCTCACGGCGCACGTTTTGGAATTCCGAGCGAGGACGATGGGTACCTAAGAGTGAGTCAAAGAAACTTTGACCCTTCTATGCACTACCTCTGGCCAATCCCTAGAGCCGAGCGTCAAATCAATACTGCTTTAACCCAAAATCCTGGCTATTAATTTAATTGACAAAAACTTATTTATAATGAGAACTTTATATTCAACCCTGGCGTTTATATGCCTATTGCTCCTTACGGTCCAGTGCCGGGACGACGATCAAGTAAGCCATACCGAAGTCTCGGCTGTAGAACAGCTTTATTCGCCTTCCGATCTTACTTTTTATAATTTAGGTGCGAACAGCTCGGCCCTTTTTGAGTGGCAGAGTGCCCATTCCGAAGACAACGGCGTGGTGCTCTACGAAGTCGCTTTTGACCTAGAAGGGGGAGATTTCTCCTCACCGATTAAAGTGGTGCCTGCGGATGGTAACGGTTTTAAAACCACGTTA
This sequence comes from Chryseobacterium sp. A301, assembly GCF_054489425.1. NCBI lineage: Bacteria > Pseudomonadati > Bacteroidota > Flavobacteriia > Flavobacteriales > Weeksellaceae > Chryseobacterium > Chryseobacterium sp. A301. The sequence continues at coordinate 66,709 of NZ_JBTMWY010000006.1, read as the reverse complement.
AATCTATCCTTTACCGAACTCAACCAAATCGCCACGTTGGCCGGAATCAAGTCACAAGAAATTGGCAAACTGATTTGGACCGTGTTCTCTTCCAAGGGTCTAAACGTGAAGAAATCAAACGTTTTTAGAACCATTGAGGTGCAACGACCGGCAGGCTATCCGACGCCGGATGAACTGTTCATCACGGGTACGGCAACGGAAGGAGGTGCTAATTTAGATGCTGCCTTACCATTTAAAAAAATAAGCAGTAGCCAGTACGAGATCTACACCGAGCTCAAGGCGGGAACTTTCCAATTGGCCACTCGTAAATCGGGCACTCCTGAACTCTATTACTTAGATGGAACCAAGCTGAGTACAGAGGGAGAAACCCCCCACAGTGGAGACACGAAAGTCTATCGAATTAAAGTGGATTTCAGCAATGGAAAATACACGATGGACGAAGTGGCGAAAATTGAACTTTGGTTTGCACCTGCTGGGGAATTCCTGTTTGAATATCAGTACCAGGGCAATGCGATTTGGAAAGCTTCCGATAAGGCCATTGAATTCTATCAGCAAAGTTGGGGTCGTGACGAACGATACAAATTCAAGTACACTTTTGTGAATGAAGAAGGAACTAACGTTGAAGAATGGTTTGGAAGTGTCAATAGCGACAACCAGAGACCAACAGCCGATTCAGCGGATTCGTACTGGTATTTAGTTCCGGTCACCAGCGACCACTGGCAAAACTCCTTTAAATTCGCTTCGCAATTAGACATGGCTACCGTAGACGCTTTCATTGATATGAGCGCAACCGTACCTGCCTACACGCACAGCTTCACGGTCAAGTAGACTTAATCACCCCTAAGTTCTCCCTTAAAGAGCTCCTTAAACGGACTTCTTTAAGGGAGTATAAAAAAGCATAAAATGAAACAACTAACGAAAATCAAACCCCTTCTTTTTCTTGCATTTGGCCTAGGTGTGCTCATCGGATGCGAGGACGAAAGAACGCCTCTTCGCGATCCAAGTCTGGAACCCATTGGCACCGCTCAAATTAACTACGAGGCCACAGCGGACAGCATGCAAGTGGCCACCTACAATACCTTTTTAGGTAGCAACAATACGTTTGTTGAAAACAACGAAGGAAGTAACGCCTTTCATTATTGGCCGAACGCCCATGCTTTGGATGTTTTGGTTGATGCCTACCTCAGATCAAAAGACCCAAATTACGTAGCCAAAATGCGAGCTCTTTTTGATGGGATTAAAATTAAAAACGGAGGCACCTACGAGAATGTTTTCAACGACGACATGCTATGGTTAGGACTTTCGTCACTCCGGGCTTACCAGGCCACGGGCGATGCGGATTACAGACTGGTGGCAACCGAATTGTGGGAAAGCATTCAACTGAGCTGGAGCGACGTTTTCGGCGGTGGAATCGCCTGGAAGAAAGACACACCCTACAGCAAAAATGCCGTAAGCAATGCTCCCGCCGTTATTCTTGTTATGGAACTTTATAAACTGGATCCCAAACCCGAATACTTGCAGTGGGCTCAAAAAATTTATGCTTGGCAAAAAGAGCATTTAATAGAGGCTTCTACAGGCTTGGTTTGGGATAACGTGGCTCTAGTAAATGGGGTGCAGACCACCAATAAAGATTGGGTATTTACCTACAATATGGGAACTTGGATTGGTGCCGGTCTACGTTTACACGCCGCAACAGGGGAGCTCACCTATCTCCAAGATGCAGTGAAAACAGGACAAGCCTTGATAAGCCATGGGAAATTGGTGGACAATGGCCTGCTTCGAGACGAAGGTCAAGGGGACGGCGGTTTATTTAAAGGCATCGGCGTGCGATACCTCACGGAACTCATCGGAAAGACTGAACTCAATTCGAGTGATCAATCGGCAATGCTTCAATTTTTAGGATACAATGCCAAGACGTTCTACGAAAAAGGAATCGCTAGACCCAAGATGATGAGTGGATCCAATTGGGCTGTAGCCCCTACAGGGAAAACAGACCTAACGACGCAGCTCAGTGGGCTTATGCTTTTGGAGGCGGCAGCGAAACTTCAAAAACAGGACTTGATTCCTTAATCCGAGCTCCGCAGACGCTATTTGACATTTCCCTCCCATTTTGAGAGTAAAGTGACACACCCCAGTGGTGAACACCAATAAAAACTCTTAAATTCACAGTTCTCCCGAACGTCAGACCTAAAAATCTTATCGCAGGAGAACTGTATTTTAATAAATAGGCTCCTTGGACTCAAGATCCAAAAGAAACCTTTTAAAGAAAAAAGATTATGAATCGCATTTTAGTTTGTTTATGTTTTCTGTCTTTCCTCAGTCTCAGCGCTCAGGAAATTCAGGTGGAGAGCCACAAAGAGCCCGTGGATTGGGTCAATACCCTAATGGGTACGGACTCCAATTACGAAGTGAGTAACGGGAACGTGTATCCGGCCATTGCCTTACCCTGGGGAATGAATTTCTGGATGCCTCAAACGGGAAAAATGGGTGACGGCTGGGCCTACACCTACAGTGCTACGAAGATTAGAGGCTTTAAGCAAACGCACCAACCCTCACCTTGGATGAACGATTACGGTCAGTTCTCCATAATGCCGACCACCGGAGAAATTAAGTTTAAAGAAGACGAGAGACAAAGCTGGTTTTCTCATAAGGCGGAAACCGCCTCGCCGTATTACTACAAAGTGTATCTGGCCGATTACCACATGACCACCGAGATCACACCTACGGAAAGAGCCTCTATGTTTCGGTTTACCTTTCCTAAAGGAGAAAAAGCGCACGTCGTGGTCGATGCCTTTGATAAAGGCTCGTATGTGAAAGTGATTCCCCAAGAAAATAAGATAATAGGGTACACCACAAAAAACAGCGGAGGCGTTCCCCAGAATTTTAAGAATTTCTTTGTCATTGTCTTTGACAAGCCTTTCACCGATTTACACACCTTTAACGGGGACACGCTTGGTAAAGCAGCCGAAATGAAAGCCGACCATTCGGGCGCCGTGGTGAGTTTTAACACGAATAACGGAGAAGTTGTTCAAGCGCGAGTGGCCTCCTCCTTTATCAGTTTTGAACAGGCAGAACTCAACTTAAAAGAAACAGCAGATCGAAGTTTTGATCAAATTAAAAGCGACGGTAGAGCGCTTTGGAACAAAGAGCTTAGCAAGATTGCAGTCGATGGCGGCTCTTACGAACAGACGGCGACCTTTTACAGCTGTCTATACCGCTCCATGCTTTTTCCTAGAAAATTCTTCGAGTATAACGAAAAAGGAGAAGTGTTCCACTACAGCCCTTACAACGGAAAAGTGCTTCCTGGTTATATGTTCACCGATACGGGATTCTGGGATACATTTCGAGCGCTTTTCCCCTTCTTGAATTTAATGTACCCTACTTTAAACTCTCAAATTCAAGAGGGACTTGCAAACGCATACAAAGAAAGCGGCTGGCTACCCGAGTGGGGCAGTCCGGGCCTAAGAAACATTATGGTGGGGAACAACTCGGCCTCCGTGGTTTCTGAGGCTTATTTAAAGATTGGAGACACCCACAAATACGACATTAGCACCCTCTACGAGGCACTGCTTCATGGTGCTAATAATGCAGGTCCTCTGACGGCCGTCGGACGAGCCGGCGTGAAGGAATACAATGCCCTTGGCTACGTAGCCCACGACATCACGAATCAAAGTGCAGCACGGACTTTAGAATATGCTTACGATGATTTCTCTATTTACAAACTTGCACAGAAATTAAAGCGCCCTCAGGCGGAAATTGACCTTTACAAAAAACGCAGTCTCAATTATAAAAATTTGTTTGATCCCACCACGGGGCTCATGCGTCCTAAGAATTCAGACGGAAGTTTTAAAACGCCGTTTGATCCGTTTGTTTGGTTTGAAGGGTTTACAGAAGGGAACTCATGGCATTACACCTGGAGCGTGTTTCACGATACCCAAGGGCTTATCGATCTCATGGGGGGAAGAGAGAACTTCGTTAAAAAATTGGACTCGGTCTTCACTCTTCCGCCGTCCTTTGGAACCAACTTCGAGGGGCATGTCATTCACGAAATGCGTGAAATGCAGGTGGCTAACATGGGACAGTACGCCCACGGAAATCAACCGATCCAGCACATGATTTACTTATACAACCACGGTGCAGAGCCCTGGAAAACGCAGTATTGGGTGAGAGAAACCATGGATCGACTTTATAGTCCGCATCCGGACGGATACTGTGGGGATGAAGACAACGGTCAGACCTCCGCTTGGTACGTGTTCTCTGCAATGGGCTTTTATCCCGTCACCCCAGCCAGCGATGAGTATACCCTGGGTGCCCCCTTATTTAAGAACATAACGCTCTCGCTAGAAAATGGAAAAACCGTTCGGATTGCAGCGCCGGAAAACAGTGCCAAAAGCCGCTACGTAGAATCCATGAAAGTGAATGGAAAACCCTACACCAAACTCTACCTAAGCAACAAGGAACTGATGAAAGGAGCGAAGATTGAATTTAAGATGAGTGAGCGGCCGAACACGACACGAAAGATTCGCGCCTCAGACCTTCCATATTCGCTTTCCAATGAAAAATAATATTAAAGCATAATCTACTTAGTATGAACAGAAAAGAATTTTTACAAAAATCAGCCTTGGCCGGAGGCCTTCTGATGGTGAACCCTACCCAGCTCTTTGGCTCAAGCCCTTCGTTTAATTCCAATTTTCCCACGGTAAGGGTGCCTGTTAGCGCACGCCACTTTACCAGTGGAGTGGTGGAAGACGTCATTAAAGAGTTTTCGAAAAATGTGAAAGATAAAGAACTGGTTTGGCTTTTCAACAATTGTTTCCCAAACACGTTGGATACCACGGTGACCTATAAAGAAAAAGCAGGCCGTCCTGATACCTACGTAATCACCGGAGATATTGACGCGATGTGGCTTAGAGACAGTTCAGCTCAAGTCTTTCCTTATCTCGCTTTTGTAAAAAAAGACAAAAAACTAAAAGACCTAATTGCTGGGGTGGTCAATCGACAAACCGAGCAGATTTTAAAAGACCCGTATGCCAACGCTTTCTACGATGATCCCAACAAAACGGGAGAGTGGGCAAGCGACCACACCAAAATGCTTCCTGGGGTGCACGAACGCAAATTTGAAGTAGACTCTCTATGTTACCCTATTCGTTTAGGCTATCACTACTGGAAAGAAACCGCCGATAAAGCGCCATTTGATGCCTCGTGGGTACAGGCGATGAAAGCGATTTTACAAGTTTTCAAAGAGCAGCAGTGTAAAAATGGGTACGGTCCGTACTCGTTCCAAAGAAACACGCCTAACGGCACCGATACCCGTTCACTTAAAGGGTTTGGGTATCCGGTAAAACCGGTAGGGCTTATCGCTTCGGCTTTTAGACCGAGTGACGATTCTTCCGTGTTCTCCTTTTTAGTGCCCTCGAACTTCTTTGCGGTTGAAAGTTTAAAGCAAGCGGCCGAAATGCTACGTGCGCTTCATCACGATACCACCACTTCGGCCGAGATGGAAGCATTGGCTCAAGAAGTTTCTCAAGCCCTCAAAGAACACGCAGTGGTGACACACAAAAAATACGGCCAAGTTTATGCCTTTGAAGTGGACGGTTATGGAGGACAAGTCATAATGGATGACGCAAACGTTCCAAGTCTTTTGGCTCTTCCGTATTTAGGGGCGATCGACGCAAAGGACCCCGTGTACCAAAATACCCGTAAACTCATCCTCTCTTTAGACAATCCCTTCTTTTTCAAAGGGAAAGCGGCTGAAGGAATTGGCGGACCGCACATAGGCATGGACATGATTTGGCCTATGGCCATAATCATGCGAGCCTTCACCACGAGCGATGAGAACGAAATTAAGGCTTGCATACAAAGCCTTAAAGCCACCCATGGTGACACGGGCTTCATGCACGAATCCTTCCATAAGGACGATCCCAAGAACTTTACTCGATCTTGGTTTGCTTGGACGAACACGCTTTTTGGCGAACTTTTATGGGAGACCTACAAACACAGGCCCCATCTTCTTACTTAATTTATTCACTTAATTGGGTCCCTTTGTGCAACCAAAGGAACCTTTTATTTGTCTTCTGAAATCCTGTTTTCCCGGGCGAAGATCCAGGGCAAAACAAAAAAAAACTACTGTTATGTGGAAACAAACAAGCTATTTCCTTTCGGGTATTTTGACCTTTAGTTTGCTGGGCTTCAGCCCCGCGCAAAAGAAAGAGGCACCCGTTTTAAAAGAAAAAAAACTGACCTCTTGGGTGAATCCATTTATTGGAACCGCCCCCCTACTTGATGAGGCCATCATTGGGTACAAGCCACCGGCCGACATGCGCGTTTGGGCTGGATTGGTATTTCCAGGATCTTCCTTGCCCAATTCAATGGTGCAATTAAGTCCCATGACCCGATACACCTCGGGAGCCGGTTACGAGTACGAGAATCCAGACATTCTAGGCTTCACCCATACCAACAAGGGGCATTGGAACCTTTGCCACATCCCGTTGATGCCGGTTCCTAAGGGAGCCACATACCCTTATAAATCCGCCTTCGGCCACGACCAAGAAGAAGCTTCACCCGCTTATTATCAAGTCTATCTAAAAGACTATAAGGTGAATGTGAGGCTCACCTCTACGCTTCGCGCAGGAATTCATGAGTATACCTTTGAAAATAACGCAAACCGCCAAGTGCTTTTCGATTTAGGACAAGCTAATAACCACGTAGACGACTGGAAATTAAATCCCCAAGGAAAATTTGCTGTGAGCGGTTTCCAGAGAACGGGACATGAAAAGGTGTATTTCTATGCGGAACTTAGTGAAGAAATAAAAGAAATAAGCGAAACCAACAGCCAGAAAAGTAAAGGCTATGCCTTATTGAGTCTCAAAGACGGGACGTCTCCAGTGGTGGTGAAAATAGGACTCTCGTTTGTGAGCGAAACCAACGCAAAGCAGAACGTGCAAAAAGAAATCGGAAATAAAACGTTTGATCAAATCAAAAAGGAAGGATCGGATCAGTGGGAAACGCTACTTGGAAAAATCAAAATTCAAGGAGGCACGAACCAGCAAAAAGAAATGTTCTATTCTAGTCTTTATCGTTCGTTCTTGTGGCCGGTTCTTCGAAGTGACAGCAACGGCGAATTCTTAGACGATCAAGGCCGCATCCGAACCGAGAGCTACAAATACTACGAAATCCCTTCCCTTTGGGACGATTACCGCAATAAGCTAGTTCTACTAGGGATGATTTCACCCGAGTTAACCGGGGATGTCATTTCGTCTTTAATTGACCGCGGGACCAAAACCGGATTCATTCCGACCTTCTTTCATGGGGACCATGCGGCGCCATTTATTACCGGTTCCTACCTGCGAGGCATCCGTAATTTTGATGTTAAAAAGGGGTATGAATACTTACTCAACAATGCCTATAAAGAGGGTGGTACTCGACCTTTTTTAAAGGAATACATTGAAAAAGGGTACATTTCAGATCCCGATTTGAAAAGCCCACATGTCGAATCCAAAGGAAAAGCAGGAGTAAGTAAAACGCTTGAGTTTGCCTACGACGACTATTCTTTAGCTCTTTTGGCTAAAGAAATGAACGATCTGCCGCATTATAACGACCTTATGAAACGTTCAAAGAATTATGAAAACGTCTTTGATAAACAAACCAATTTCATGAGAGGACGACTGGACGATGGCCGTTGGATCACTCCGTTTAATCCCGAGTACCCTTACTACGAATATATGTACCGAGAAGCGAACGCTTGGAACATGTCATTTTTTGCCCCTCACGACATGCCTAATCTAGTAAAGCTCTACGGCGGGAACCAGGCCTTTGAAACGAAACTCGATTCGCTCTTTACCATCCCTTGGAATAAAGACTACATCGCTTGGAATATTTCCGGATTCATTGGCCAGTATTGCCACGGAAACCAACCGGGCCACGAAGCGCCTTTTAGCTATTACTTTGTTGGGAAACCGGAGAAATCGCAGCAGAGACTTGATCAAATCATGGACACGATGTACGGAATTGGGCCTGAAGGACTTGCCATGAGCGGTATGGACGATGCGGGAGAAATGTCTTCTTGGTACGTCTTCACAGCCTTAGGCCTTTACCCACTAAGTCCAGCTGATCCCGAGTATATCGTTTCTGTTCCTCTTTTTGAAAAAAGCGAATGGAAACTGGATAACGGCAAAACCATCGTGATTGAGAAAACAGGTCAAGGGCGAGATTTAAAAGAAATTAAGGTTAATAAGAAAAAACAAGATTCTTATTATGTCTCCCACGATTTATTTACCCAGGGTGGAACCCTAACCATTAAAGCCGATTAATCTTGTGATCAAGAGACGATCGGACTAACCTCAGGGCTGAGGACTTAATTCAGAAAAAGCTTTGGCTACGGCCAAGGCTTTTTTTTTGCGAATCTATCCCAGAATTGGAAATCAAAAAGGGTTCAAGTCCTTAACCGCGACATAAGACCCCTAGGGCTGAATCACTGTGGAGTTTTTCACTTCTTTAATCATGAAAGAACTTTGGGTACTAGCAATATGCTGGAGGTTGGTAAGTTTGCTCACCATAAACTCTCTGTATTCTTGGATGTCACGTACGCAAATCTTTAGGATGTAGTCGTAATCCCCTGCGACATGAAAACATTCCAGTACTTCGGGGAACTGGGTGATTTCGTTTTCAAATTGAGTGATGTACTCTTTCTTGTGCTGCACTAGTTTAACATGGCAAATGACGATAAAGCTTTTCTGCACTTTTTCCGCGTCAAGAAGTGCCACATACTTTTTGATAATTTGCTTTTTTTCTAATTTCTTTATCCGTTCAAAAACTGCGGTCACGGACAAATTAAGCTCGGTCGCGAGTTGTTTTGTGGTTTTCTTGGAGTCGTTTTGAAGTAAGATTAGCAATCTTTTGTCTTTTTCGTCTAGCATTAAAATGAATTATTTTCGGTTATTTTTTTATCCTTCGTCAAATTTAAAATTATTTTCATTAACTATTTGATTTTATAGATTCAAAATCTATGCTAAGTAAATTCAATTGTTTTATAGTTGCACTATTTGCACATTTATAAAATTGAAAATTTATATTATGGAAAACTTTGAGCCCGCAAACAAAATTCAGGATTTGCAGTACTTTGGAGAATTTGGAGGCGTAAACCCTTCAATCTCGGATAGTTCAACCTACACGTTTCTTTCTGCAAAAACCATGTTCGATACTTTTGAAGGAAATACAGACGGATGCTATTTGTATTCTAGACACTCCACACCGAGCAATCTCTATTTAAGTGAGGCCCTTGCCCAAATGGAAGGAACAGAAAGTGCAAATGTAACGGCCTCAGGAATGGGAGCAATCACATCTACTTTGCTTCAATTGTGCAAAGCAGGAGATCACATTGTGTCGAGTCGAACCATTTATGGAGGAACTTATGCCTTTATGAAGAACTTCCTTCCAAGCTATAACATCAACACTGCTTTTGTTGACATTACTGACTTAGAAGGGTTAGAAGCGGCCATCACAGAGAACACAAAAGTTCTTTTTTGTGAAACCGTGAGCAATCCACTCTTAGAAGTGGCCGATTTGAAGAAATTAGGAGCATTAGCTCAAAAGCATAATCTAAAGCTAGTGGTAGACAACACGTTTTCTCCGCTTTCCATTTCTCCACAGAAACTAGGTACGGACATTACAATTCATAGTTTGACTAAATTCATTAATGGAAGTAGCGATGCAGTTGCCGGCGTCGTATGCGCACCTAGTAGTTTCGTGAACGAGTTGAAAGACGTGAATACAGGCGCTTGCATGCTCCTTGGACCCACGCTCGATAGTTTACGAGCCGCGAGTATCTTAAAGAACTTACGAACGCTTCACATCCGCATTAAAAAGCATAGTGAAAATGCCCTGTATTTAGCAGAGCAATTTGAAAATGACGGATTAACTGTAAAATATCCAGGTCTTAAAAGTCACAAGCAGCATGAGTTATTCAAAAGCATGATGAATAAAGAATATGGCTTTGGTGGACTTTTAACTCTTGATGTAAAAACCACGGAGAAAGCCAATGAACTCATGGAACTTATGCAAAAGGAAAACTTAGGCTATTTAGCCGTGAGCCTTGGTTTTTATAAAACGCTATTTTCTTGTTCTGGAAGTTCGACTTCTTCCGAAATTCCAGAAGCGGAACGTAAAGAAATGGGACTCTCCGATGGTCTTATTCGTATGTCGATCGGACTGGATCACGATATTCAAAGAACCTATCAAAAAATGAAGTGGTGCCTGCAGCAAGTAGGGATTCCAAAGTAACGCTCTTGCATGCATTGAAATTTGCAAAACAAAAATTTAAGTGATATTCACTGAGCTAAGGATAGAAAGAAGAAGAACTCTTCATGAAATTCTCGCTCTTCTATTTGATACCAAAAACCTAAACTGGATTCAGTTTAGGTTTTTACTTTTTCTATTTATTGAGTAGTCGTTCAAGCACTTTAATTTGAGCATTTTTCGATTCAATTACTTCTGTGTATAATTTTTTGATTTCGTCAAGAGCCTCAAAGAGAATATCCACTGGATTGTGCTTATCTTGATTAATGCCAATCCAAGGATCCTCATGGAGGGTGCTCGTCAGTACACTTACTGTCTTTTTCTCGTCAAAATTCTCAATAGCTTCGACCGGAATTTTCAGAGCTTTTGCAATGGCTTCCAAAAGGGATTTGTCAATCTCTGCTTTCTGTTCCAAAATGGATATTTTCTGTTGATTCCATTCTTCCCCCAAATCAAAAGCGAGGGACTCCTGCTTGATTCCTAACATTTCTCTAAAACGCTTTACATTTCTTCCGTGATGAAATTTTGCTAGCTCCATAGTGTGATTCTCAGTGATTAAAAGCTTGAACACAGAAGGCATTCTGAATGAATGCCTTAGAGTTGTAAAGATAAAAATTATTCATTGAAAAATCTGTAATTTTTGCTAGAAAAATGAAGTTTTTATGCGAAATTTCATTTACCACTACTTTGTTCTTATTTGGTTTTTTCAAGCATAATTAATTGTTTGCCTCCAAAGGAATCGCCTAAGTTTAAGGTTCCTTCAAGAACCAGGGTTTTGTTTGTCACATCAATGACCGAAATGTAGTTTCTAGAGTTGTACTCAATGTAGTTTTCTTTCTCGCTGGATTGGGGATTCTTCCCATACTTATACTTGTAAGAAACCCACTCCTCGTCCTGAGATTTGCAATGAGCAGGTTTAAACTTGCTTCTTTTGGTCTTAAATTCAAAAATCTCTTCACTTCCGATGCAAGAATTCTTATACGTATTGTCAGGGTTCTCATCCGACGCAAACGTATCATAGCTTCCGTTATAAAGCCCTACAATTTTCCATTTTCCGTCCAATCGGTCCTCGTCAATTTTTCCTTGTGCTTTTTTAACGGCCCAACTAACGCCGTTTACGGTTCCTTTCACCACTTTATAACCTACCTTGGCTGCGGTTTTCACGACTCCTACGGCCGTACTTACTATGCAGGACGTAAGGGTGAAACAAAGAACAAGGACAAGAACTGTTTTTAGAATTGATTTCATAAAAATACATTTAGTTTAATTTCAAAAGTGGAGTGGTGTTAACCAGGGAAACTCTGTTTTGAAATTATAGTTTGACTAGGCCATGGGATACAAAAATGGCTCCATTGTAATTTTAGTCGATACTATTTACTCGAGTTCAACGGATCCTCAAGTGGGAAATTAGAGAATTTCTCATCTATGCCCCAAGAATTTTTGTAGATTTACATAGGATATTCTACTTCTTATCCCCAGAATTTAAAATTTAATGAGTCTACTTCTAATTCTTGAAATCCTTTACGGTATCCTTGTGACTTTGGTGTGCTTCCGCATTATCCTTGACACCAAGAATGCCACCAAATCCCTTGCCTACGTTTTATTTACAATCTTTGTTCCCGTAATCGGAATGGGTTTTTATTTCTTGTTTGGTATTAATTACCGACATCGACACATGTACAAGAAAAAACTCTTTAAAGATGAGAAATTGTCCATAGAGCTTCGTACCAAACTTTTTGAATATTCCAAAGAAACCTATTTGGGACGGGATTCTAAGTTGTCGCAATCGAGAGAACTTTCCTATATGCTTATGCATGATTTATTAAGTCCCTTAACCTCCGGAAACGACGTGAAGATTCTTCGCAACGGGGAAGAGAAGTTCCCCGAAGTGATTAAAGCCTTAAAGAACGCAAAAAACCATATCCACTTAGAGTATTATATCTATAACGACGATGAGATTGGAAATCAAATTGGCGACATCTTAATTCAAAAAGCAAAAGAGGGGGTAAAAGTTCGTGTGATATACGATGATTTTGGAAGCTCTCGGGGGTGTAAGAAACTTATGGAAAGACTTAGCGAGGGAGGAGTAGAGGCACATCCGTTCTTGAAAATTCACTTTATTGCCCTGGCCAATAGAATCAATTATAGAAACCACAGAAAAATCATTTTGATCGATGGAAAAGTGGGGTTTGTAGGGGGAATTAACATTAGCGACAATTATATTAACACAAAAGAAACTCCCGAAAACATATACTGGCGCGATACTCATCTTAAAATCGAGGGACCGGGGGTCTTTTATCTGCAATTTCTTTTTTTATGTGACTGGAATTTTTGTGCAGAGCAGTCCCTTGAACCCACAAATGATTTCTTCCCTAGTCCACAGCAGCATGCTACCAAAGAAAATAAGGTAGTACAAATTGCTTCGAGTGGGCCGGATTCTCCGACCCCCACCATTTTGTTCTCCATTTTGCAGGCCATTAATTTAGCGCAAAAGGAGATTTTAATTACAAGCCCTTATTTCATCCCAGATGAAAGTTTATTAAATGCACTTATCATTGCATCGCACAGCGGAATAAAAATTAAACTTCTTGTGCCCAAAAACTCAGATTCGAAAATTGTGAAATTAGCTTCCCGTTCTTATTATACACAACTACTCAAAGCGGGAGTCGAAATCTATCTTTATACCAAAGGTTTCGTGCATGCGAAAACCATGGTCGTGGATAGCTTTTTAGCGATCGTGGGCACGGCCAATATGGACATTCGTAGTTTTGATTTAAATTTCGAAGTAAACGCGGTGGTCTACGACCACGCAACGGCCCAAGAACTACGGAATGATTTTGAAATGGATTTGCAAAATTCAGAACGTATAGACAAAGAACGATGGCTTACAAGAGGAAAGCACATTCAACTTTTGGAAAGTACGATGAGTTTAATTTCCCCTTTGCTTTAGGCTCTTTTGCGCCCTTTTGCGAGACTCGGCGCATTGCATAAAAAGAAATAAAGTAGTAGATTTGATAAAAATTATCCTATGAATTTACTAGTAAGACTTTTAATTACAGCCGTATCGGCCTACGTACTACAATTGATCCTTAGTGGGGTTCAAATTGAAAATTTTTGGACGGCGATTATCTTTGCCGTGGTCTTAGGAATTGTGAATCTCATTTTTAAGCCCATCATGCAAATTTTAGGCTTTCCTTTGACTGTGCTTACCCTAGGGCTTTTTGCTTTGATGATAAATGCTCTGGTCATTATGATTGTGGATTACTTTGTAGACGGTATGACGGTGGACGGCTTTGGATGGGCCTTTATCTTCAGTATTTTACTCTCCATCATCACTTCCGTCATAGGAGGCGTCGTAAACAAAGACTAACCTTTTAAGCATCCCTATGAAATCATACCCTGGTGCAAATCCTGATCTCTTTTCAAAAATAGTCACAGGAATTTTCATTTTAGCGATTCTTGTCGCGCTTGGTTTTTGGGCCTACAGCCCAAACCCCGAGGCAAGAACCTCAGGAATGTTCATGGGTCTTTTTTTGCTTCTTGCTCTCACTGTATCTTGGCTTCTAATTCCTTCTATTGGGAAGTCGGAAAGTCATTTTGAAATCCAGACCAAACTCCATTGCATTAAAATTCCTTTAAAAGAAATCAAATCTGTAGAAGCGAAAGCCTACAAAGGACTCTATTTAAGACTCTTCGGTATAGGCGGACTCTTTGGCTATTTTGGTTATTTTAACAAAGGGGAAGTGTGGTATGTTACGAATCGACAAAAGGCGCTTTGCATTGTGACCAAAAGAGGGAAAGTCTATGTAGTCAGCCCTAGCGACCCGGTTGCAGTCGCAAGTGATTTAGAAAAATATATTAACCCCAAATAAAAAAAACTGTATGAAATTAAAACATACTGTTATGGCTCTCGCAGCCCCTTTCTTAATGAATGCACAAAATGTCATGACTCCAGAAATCCTCTGGACTCTAAACCGACTGGGCGTTTCGGCGGTTTCTCCCGACCAAACGACCCTGATCTATAAAGTTAGCCAAACGGATCTTAAAAGCGAAAAGTCAAACAGCAAAAACTATTTGCTTTCAATCGGAAGCAAAATGGCTTCCGAACTAGATTTAGGAAAAAAATCACTAGTGCAATGGGACAAAAATGGACTGTATGCGCAGGAAGGAAAAATCCTTTTTATATCCAAAGATTCCGGTAAAACTTGGACGGAGTTCTTTACTGTAGGGGACGCAAGCAATGTACGAATCTCTCCGGACGGAAAGAAAGTAGCCTTTAGTAAAGAAGTGACGATAGAAACCGTTCTAGGAAAAGAAAAATACAAAGACACGCCCAAATCCACGGCGCATATTTACACGGATTTAAATCACCGCCACTGGGATTACTTTAGTGAAGGGAAATACAACCACGTGTTTGTCGTAAACGTCTCAGACAAAAAAGAAAAAGCGGTCGATCTTCTCGAAGGAAAACCTTGGGATTCACCTCAACGTCCTTTCGGGGGAGCAGAAGATTTTGTTTGGAGTCCTGATTCCTCAAAACTTCTTTATGTCACCAAAGCGTTAAGCGGAAAAGAGTATGCACAATCGACCAATACGGATCTTTATTTCTACGATTTAGTAAGCAAAACCACGACGAATTTAACCCAGGGAATGATGGGGTACGATTTGAATCCAAAATTCTCTCCAGACGGCCAGTATTTAAGTTGGCAATCCATGAAACGAGAAGGCTATGAGGCGGATAAAAATGACATCGTAATTTTAAATCTTAAGACGGGCGAAAAGAAAAACCTAACCGAGTCTTGGGACGAGAGCGTAAGTGGAGATGTATTCTGGTCCAAAGATTCGAAATCTCTTTATTTTACCGCCGCTTTCAAAGCGACAAAACAACTGTTTTCAGTGGGAGTAGAGGGAAAAGGAAAAACGACGGTGAAGCAGCTTACCAAAGGAGACTTTGACGTAAATGAAATTTTCCTTCAAACTAAAGACGAGCTCCTGGTGTCTAGAGCAGACATGAACCACAGTGCCGATCTATATTTGGTGAATGTAAAGAATGGAAAGTTTAGTCCAGTCACTTCTGTAAACGCGGAGACGTACGCGAACTTGAAGCCGGCTAAAACCGAACTAAAAATAGTGAAAACCACGGACGGAAAAGAGATGGGTGTATGGATGGTGTATCCACCGAATTTTGATCCGAGTAAAAAATACCCAACCCTTCTTTACTGTCAAGGAGGACCTCAGTCTGCATTAACTCAGTTCTTTAGTACAAGATGGAATCTAGGACTTATGGCCGCACAGGGATACATCGTCGTGGCTCCAAACCGTCGGGGAATGCCAGGATGGGGTACGGAGTGGAACGAAGCCATCTCTAGAGACTGGGGAGGACAAGTGATGCAGGACTATCTTTCGGCAACCGATTATGCGCTTGATTTACCGTACGTGGATAGCGAACGAATGGGAGCGGTAGGAGCGAGCTACGGAGGATATAGCGTCTTTATGCTTGCGGGGATTCATGAAAATAGATTCAAAACCTTCATCGCGCACGATGGTCTTTTTGATATGAATTCATGGTATTTAACCACAGAGGAGCTATGGTTCGCAAACTGGGACATTGGAAAACCGACCGAATCGCCAACCCCTAAAGCTTTCACGGACTTTAATCCCATGAATCATGTTCAAAAATGGAACAAACCTATTATGATTATTCAAGGAGGCATTGACTACCGTGTTCCTTACGAACAGGGGCAAGAAGCTTTCCAAGCGGCTCAGTTAAAAGGGCTAAAATCAAAATTCCTTTACTTTCCAAATGAAAACCACTGGGTGTTAAATCCCCACAACGGTCTCGTGTGGCAAAGGGAATTCTTTGAATGGCTAAAAGAGACGCTTTAGTCAGAGCGTTAAGCAGTAGAACAAAACCTTCCAGGATCTTTCTTGGAAGGTTTTGTTTTTCTCGCAGGGCACTTTTAGGCTTTACTTGACTTTGCCTCTCAAATAGCGTATCTTTGCACTCTAATTTTTAAACCGTAATTTAAAAAATGAAAACATCCCACTTTAATTTTGATTTGCCAGAGGAGCTTTTGGCAGAACATCCAAGCGAACACAGAGACGAGGCTAGACTGATGGTTTTGGACCGTAAAACGGAAACCATTGAACATAAGCTTTTCAAAGATGTCATTGACTATTTTGATGAAAAGGACCTTTTCATCTTCAACAATACCAAAGTATTCCCGGCAAGACTTTACGGAAATAAAGAAAAGACCGGAGCGAAAATTGAAGTTTTTCTTTTAAGAGAACTTGACAAAGAAACAAGAGTATGGGATGTACTTGTGGATCCAGCTCGTAAGATTCGTATCGGAAACAAATTGTTTTTCACAGAAGACGAAGGTCTTGTGGCTGAAGTAATCGACAACACCACCTCAAGAGGACGTACCTTACGTTTCCTTTACGACGGCAGTTACGAGGAATTCAGAACCAAACTTAAAGAACTAGGGGAAACCCCACTTCCAAAATACATCAAAAGAGAGGTAGAGAAAGAAGATGCAGAACGTTACCAAACGATTTATGCAAAAGAAGAAGGAGCTGTAGCGGCGCCGACTGCAGGACTTCACTTCTCTAGACACCTAATGAAAAGATTGGAAATCAAAGGAATCGATTTTGCAGAAATCACCCTTCACATTGGACTTGGAACTTTTAACCCGATTGAGGTAGAAGACTTATCTAAGCACAAAATGGAAAGTGAAGAAGCGATTATCGACCAGAAGAATGCCGACATCATTAACAAAGCGGTAGAAGAGGGAAGAAGAGTTTGCGCAGTAGGTACTACGACGATGAGAGCTCTAGAAACCTCCGTTTCTTCCAACCGTAAAATTGGACCTTACCACGGATGGACCAATAAGTTCATTTATCCTCCACATGATTTTGGAGTGGCCAATGCGATGATTACGAATTTCCATACGCCGAAATCCACTTTACTTATGATGATTGCAGCGTTTGCAAACAAAGATTTCATCATGAGAGCGTACGCGGAAGCCATTGAAGAAAAATACAAATTCTACTCCTACGGAGATGCAATGCTTATCCTTTAATTTAGGAGTTTCTATTTTACAAAACGTCACTTTTTTAAAGTGGCGTTTTTTTATTTCCGGTTTGCAGCGATTTCTATCTCCTTTTCGATAGTAAAAAGCGGTCCTTTTTAATTCAAAAACCCATTGCTCCTTATAGGCAACTGCTTCACTAAGAGCACGTAAAATAAAATGGCTTAAAATTTCGTATCTTTGCAAACTTTAATAAGCATACCGTTTGAAAGATATTCGCACCTTAAGTCTTGAAGAGTTAAAAGCTCATTTTCTCACCCTCGGGGAAAAACCTTTCCGAGCCAAACAAGTTTACGATTGGCTTTGGAGTAAGAACCTGCATTCCATTGAGGAGATGACGAATCTATCGAAGGAACTTCGAGAATCGCTTACGAAAGAATTTACTATTAATCCGATCGCCGTGGATTTGCTTCAAAAATCCGAGGACGGAACGATTAAAAACGGTGTGAAATTGCACGATGGACTCCTTGTAGAAAGTGTGCTTATCCCTACCTCCACTAGAACGACGGCCTGCGTATCGTCCCAAGTGGGATGCTCACTTAACTGTGAATTTTGTGCTACGGCGAAGCTTAAGCGCATGCGTAATTTAGAAGTGGCAGAGATTGTGGACCAAGTCGCCCTAATCGATCGACAAAGTAGACTGTACTATCAACGACCCCTAAGCAACATCGTGTTTATGGGAATGGGCGAGCCCATGATGAACTATAAGAATGTGGTGGAAGCCATTCGCAAAATCACGACACCGGAAGGGCTTGGAATGTCGCCTCGACGCATCACGGTCTCTACTTCGGGCATTCCCAAGATGATTAAAATGCTTGCGGACGAAGAAATCAAGGTAAAACTTGCTCTTTCTCTTCACTCTGCCATTGAAGAAACGAGAAACGACATTATGCCGTTTTCTCAGAAGTTTCCTCTTACCGACATTATGGACTCTCTACAGTATTGGTATCAAAAAACAGGCTCTGTAATTACCTTTGAATATTGCGTTTGGAAAGGCATTAACGATTCAGACAAGGACATTAAGGCGCTCATTCGATTCGCGAAACAAGTTCCTTCCAAAGTAAATCTAATTCAGTACAATCCCATTGGAGAAGGAAAATTTGATCATCGAAGCATTGCGGCAGAGGAGCGTTACGTATCCGAACTAACCAAAGCGGGGGTCACGGTCATGGTTAGAAAAAGTAGAGGAGGAGACATTGACGCAGCTTGTGGGCAGCTTGCCAACAAATCAGCGGAGTAGCTTACTTGGGTTAGATCTTTGACAGTAGTTCGTAAATCCGGTTTTTAAAATCTATCTTTTATGAAATTCTATTTGCTTTTTGCCTCGGTCTTCTTTTTGTCCTTTCCCAAGGCGCAGAATTCCTACGATTGGTTTAAAATCAAAAAGTACAGAGTCGCTACCTTAGATTCAAAAATAAAAGAAAATTCAAGCCTCCATTTTCATCGTGGTACGCTCTATACTTTAAACGACGGTGGCAATTCTTCTGAATTGTTTGAACTCGATCCTAAGAGCGGAAAAATTCTAAAAACGCATTCTCTTTCTTTTCCCAACGAGGACTGGGAAGCTCTTGCATCGGATTCCTTAAACCTTTATATTGGGGATTTTGGAAACAATGCAGGAACAAGAAAGAACTTAAAAATCGTGAAGCTGGACGCTACTACTTTTGAGCTGCAAAAAGAAATCGGATTCTATTTTCCAGAGCAGCCAAAAACAGGAGCCCAATTGCACGACCATGATTTTGACGTGGAATCCCTTTTCGTTCTAGACAGTGGGCTTCATGTCTTAACAAAACAGTGGCGCTCTTTACAGGTCTCTCATTATCTAGTAGATCCATACGAAACTTCTTCAAAGGTTCCCGCAAAGCTTATCGAAACGTTTGATTTAGGATTTATGGCGACCGATGCGGCCTATGATAAAGGCACGCTTTATCTCGTGGGGTACACAAAGAAAATGGAAGTTTTCCTAAGTGTATTCAAAAGAGATTCGGATGGTAAATTCTTTTCCCACCTCCCTAAAAAGTACTTCCTAGGGCTTAGTTCTAGCATTGGGCAAATCGAATCGATTGCAGTCCATCAGGGCAGAGTCTACCTTTCTGGAGAAGAATTTCGCTTCCGATTCCTCCATGCAGCGCCCGCGCTGTATTCCTTCCCTTTAGAAAAATTGAAATAAGTTTCTCGAACGCTCGGAAAACCCTATATTTGTTCATTCGTATTACCCTTTTATCACCTCCTATTTGTGTCGAATACTGTAGAAGAAATTAAAAAGCCCATTGCGCAGGAAATGAAACTTTTCGAACAAAAGTTTTACCAGTCCATGCAAAGCAATGTCCCCCTACTAGATAAGGTGACCCGATTCATTGTCACGACCAAAGGAAAACAAATGCGTCCCATGTTTGTCTTTCTTTGTGCAAAACTCATGGGAGAGGTTTCCGAGAAGACCTTCCGAGGGGCCTCTATGATTGAGCTTATCCACACCGCTACCTTGGTGCACGACGACGTCGTGGACGAGAGTTTCAAAAGAAGAAACTTCTTTTCCATCAATGCGTTATGGAAAAACAAAATCGCAGTGCTCGTAGGAGATTATCTACTGGCCAAATCGGTCTTGCTTTCTACCGACAACAAGGAATACGATTTGCTAAATGTCATTTCAAGAACCATTCGAGAAATGAGTGAGGGCGAGCTTTTGCAATTAGAAAAAGCGCGCAAACTTGACATCACTGAAGACGTTTACTACGAAATTATTCGCCAGAAAACGGCCACTCTAATAGCCGCTTGCTGCGAGATTGGCGTTCTCTCCGTAGGAGCGGATGAACAGACAGCCAAGAAATTTAAAGATTTTGGTACGTTTACCGGGATGGCTTTTCAAATCAAAGACGATTTGTTTGACTACCTGAGTTCCAACCTGATTGGAAAGCCTGTGGGAATTGACATTAAGGAAAAGAAAATGACGCTCCCTCTTATTTACACTTTGCGTGAGGCGAGTTCTGCCAATCGCAAGTATTACTTAGATACCATCCGAAGACACAACAACAATCCCAAGCGAGTAAAAGAACTCATTCAGTTCGTGAAAGATTCGGGTGGACTTAGTTATGCGGTCATGATTATGAAGGATTATCAACAAAAAGCAAAAGATTTACTGCAAGAATTTCCAGATTCAGATGCGAAAAATTCACTAAATCAAATGCTTGATTATGTGATTGAACGAAAATTCTAATTCCTTCCTTTTTTTTACGTAATTCGCAATGCGATTTTAGAACATTCTTGATACTCAATAGGTTGTGTTTTAAACAAATATAGTATATTTGTGAAAAGCTAAAGTTTATGCAAACCACCTATATAGAAACCCAAAAATTATCGTTTGAAGATTTCAAAAAGTCCGTTTTAGAGGATTATAAGCTCGGCCGTATCTCTAGAGAAATGTCCCTACTAGGACGAAGAGAAGTTTTGACTGGCAAGGCGAAATTTGGAATCTTTGGAGACGGAAAGGAACTTCCTCAACTCGCGATGGCCAAAGTCTTTAGAGAGGGAGATTGGAGATCCGGATACTACCGTGACCAAACCTTTGCTATGGCCGTAGGCGGTCTTACGCCAGAGAGTTTCTATGCTCAACTTTATGCCGACACCAGTGTCGAGAGAGAACCTGCCTCTGCAGGACGCCAAATGAATGGACATTACGGAACTCGTACCTTAAATTCAGACGGAAGCTGGAAGAACTTAACAGAATTAAAAAACATATCGGCAGACATTTCCCCGACCGCAGGACAAATGCCAAGACTTCTAGGTCTTGCGCAGGCTTCGAAAGTCTACAAAACCTTATCTTTTGAAGGAAGTGAAACGTTCTCTAACAAAGGAAACGAAGTCGCTTTCGGAACCATTGGAGACGCCTCCACCGCAGAAGGGCATTTCTGGGAAACCCTGAATGCAGCTTGCGCCCTGCAGGTCCCTATGATTGTATCGATTTGGGATGACGGATATGGGATTTCGGTTCCCACGCACAACCAACGAGCGAAGGTAGATATCTCTGAGATGCTTTCTGGATTCCAAAGAAAGGAGGGAGAAGCTCAAGGATGCGAAATCATTCAAGTGAGAGCTTGGGATTATCCTTCCTTACTTGATGCTTATGGGAAAGCAGAGCATTATGCCCGTAATGAAAGTGTTCCCGTCGTGGTTCACGTGATTGAAGTCACGCAGCCTCAAGGGCACTCGACTTCAGGATCGCATGAACGGTACAAGGACGAGGATAGACTTTCTTGGGAAGGTGAATTTGACGGACTTGTCAAATTCAAAGAGTGGATCTTAGATTACACCGTAGATTTAAACGGGAAAGAAGAAGGACTAGCGACTGTAGAAGAGCTTAATGCTTTAGATGCAGAGGCAAAACAAATTACAAAGGCTGCCCAAAAAGGAGCTTGGGATAGTTACCAAGGAGCCATCCAGGAGATTAAATCCCAATTGCTTCCCCTAGTGGAAAGCCTTGTAGAGGAACAAAGCAAAATCAGCGAGGATCTCGCTCGATTTAAAGCGCTTGTTTCTGTAGGAAAAAAAGATATTTTCCACCTCGTTCGAAGAGCACTTCTTCTGTCTCGTGGTGTAAAGTCTGAAAAAAGAAAGGCCTTAAATGAAAAATTTGTAGAGCTTTTCGAAATAGAAAAGGATAACTATTCTTCTCATCTCTATTCCGAATCTCAGTGGAAATCCACTCTTGTGAAAGAGGTAAAACCCGTGTTTAGTGAAAATTCGAAAGAAGTAGACGGAAGAGTCGTGGTGAGAAACAATTTTGATAAATTGTTTGAAAAGTATCCCCATACCCTTGTCTTCGGAGAAGACGCCGGAAATATTGGAGATGTTAACCAAGGTCTAGAAGGGATGCAGGAGAAATACGGAGAACTTCGCGTAGCGGATACAGGAATCCGAGAAGCCACCATCTTAGGCCAAGGGATTGGACTCGCCATGAGAGGTCTTAGACCGATCGCAGAGATCCAGTACCTAGATTACATCCTTTACTGTCTTCAAGGAATGAGTGATGATTTAGCCACGGTACAATACAGAACCAAAGGAGGACAAAAAGCCCCACTGATTATAAGAACTCGTGGACACCGTTTGGAAGGGATTTGGCACTCCGGATCTCCAATGGCCGGAATCTTAAATCTTGTCAAAGGAATTCAAGTTCTCGTACCAAGAAACCTAACCATCGCAGCCGGTTTTTACAACACAATGCTTCAAAGCGATGAACCTGCCTTAATCGTAGAATGTCTGAACGGCTACCGACTCAAAGAGAAACAGCCTGACAACTTAGGCGAATTCACAATCCCTGTAGGGAAAATTGACATTACAAAAGAGGGCAGTGACGTGACCCTTGTGACCTATGGATCTACATGGAAAGTAGTTACCGAAGCGGCTGCAAGTTTAGAAGAACTTGGAATTAACGCGGAAGTAATCGATGTTCAGTCTCTTATTCCTTTTGACCTAGACCATGAGATTTTAGAGAGTCTTAAAAAGACTTCTCGTTTGGTTATTATCGATGAAGACGTGGAAGGAGGTGCCTCTGCCTTTTTGCTTCAACAAATCATGGAGAAACAAAAGGGATTCCGTTATCTGGATAGCGATCCATTAACCATTACAGCGAACAACCATAGACCTGCCTATGCAAGCGACGGAGATTATTTCTCTAAACCTTCCGTAGACGATATCGTGGAGAAAATCTATACTTTGTTTCATGAGGCCAATCCTAGTAAATTCACCGCCTTGTAAAAAAAGTTACTACATAAAAAAAGCGAGCCAGAACGGTTCGCTTTTTTTATTCTAAAACAGAAGCCAGCGCTTCGCATTTTCTCTTTTTAAAAGACCGTACGATTCAAGATCCTCGAGGAAAGTCATTTCCGAATGAGGGCGAAGAGAGATCGACTCGAAGATTTTTTTGCGGTGGGCATAGCCCTCCATAAACTCTTGGTTGGTTTCAAACTCTTGACGATCGGACTTTCTCATCCACGTGATGAATTTTGTGGGAGTGGATTTCCAAACACTCTTTCCACGATGTAAAAGTGTGTACTTCATTGCGATACGTTCTTAATGAAACAAAATTAGTAATTATTTTTTTCTAGGCTGTGAACGTAAGATTAATTCTGGAAAATCTTCTTTCAAGTCCGATAGACAAAGTAAAAAAGTGAATTTCCTCAATCGAGCGAACTCAAATAAACGGCGTGTCCATTAAAATAAGACCCTTAGAAAGAGCTACTAAAACATTCAAAGTTGATTTAAAAGGAATGCGCATTCAATTCACAAGAATTTTCCTTATTTTTGTGAT
Source organism: Chryseobacterium sp. A301 (assembly GCF_054489425.1). NCBI lineage: Bacteria > Pseudomonadati > Bacteroidota > Flavobacteriia > Flavobacteriales > Weeksellaceae > Chryseobacterium > Chryseobacterium sp. A301. Next base: position 43,021 of record NZ_JBTMWY010000006.1, on the reverse strand, counting down.
TAAATAATTTCAATATGAACTACGATATCATTGTTGTGGGAAGTGGTCCTGGAGGCTACGTGACTGCGATCAGAGCCGCTCAATTAGGATTTAAAACCGCTATTGTTGAAAAAGAAAACCTGGGTGGAATTTGCCTCAACTGGGGATGTATCCCAACCAAGGCCTTATTAAAGTCAGCCCATGTCTTTAATTATTTGAATCACGCCGAAGACTACGGATTAAATAAAGTGGAAAATCCAGGGTTTGATTTTTCAAAAGTAATCGATAGAAGTAGAGGTGTGGCTTCCAAAATGAGTGGAGGAATCCAGTTTCTAATGAAAAAGAATAAAATTGAAGTTTTAAAGGGGACGGCTAAAGTGCTTCCTGGAAAAAAGATTCAATTAACAAAAGAAGACGGATCGACTGCAGAATATAGTGCAGACCATATTATCATCGCCACAGGAGCTCGTTCAAGAGTCCTACCTAGCCTTCCACAAGATGGAAAGAAAGTAATTGGATACCGTGAGGCGCTTTCTATGGCGAAGCAACCTAAATCTATGATTGTGGTAGGATCTGGCGCTATTGGCGTCGAGTTCTCCGACTTCTATAACACCATGGGTACGGAAGTAACCATTGTAGAATACATGCCCAATGTAGTCCCTGTTGAAGACGAGGAAGTTTCAAAACAATTAGAAAAATCTCTGAAGAAAGCAGGAATTAAGATTATGACCAGCGCCTCTGTTGAGTCTGTGGACACTTCGGGAGAAGGCGTTAAAGCAAAAGTAAAAACCAAAGACGGGGAAATCACCCTAGAAGCAGAAGTTTTACTCTCTGCGGTAGGGATTTCAGCGAACATTGAAAATATCGGGCTTGAAGAAACCGGAATTCAAACCGAAAAAGGACATGTCTTAGTAAACGAATGGTACGAAACTTCTGTGCCGGGTTACTACGCCATTGGAGACATTATCCCAACCCAAGCTTTAGCTCACGTGGCTTCTGCAGAGGGAATCACTTGCGTCGAAAAAATCAAAGGTTTAGACATCGAACGCATTGATTACGGAAACATTCCAGGCTGTACCTATACGCACCCAGAAGTAGCTTCTGTCGGACTAACGGAGAAGAAGGCCAAAGAACAAGGCTTTGATATCAAAGTAGGGAAATTCCCATTGTCTGCTTCCGGAAAAGCAACCGCGAATGGAAACACAGACGGATTCATCAAAGTAATTTTTGATGCCAAATACGGTGAGTGGTTGGGTTGCCATATGGTAGGTGAGGGCGTCACCGATTTAATCGCTGAGGCGGTTGTGGCAAGAAAACTAGAAACCACAGGTCACGAGATTATTAAATCCGTGCATCCCCATCCTACGATCTCAGAAGCGGTCATGGAAGCGGTCGCAGCAGCCTACGGCGAAGTAATTCACATCTAGAACTAGAAAACCTTTTATTAACATAGCTCCAGATTTCTCTGGAGCTTTTTTACTAAACAGAGTATGGATTCTTATCTATTAGAAAACATTAAGGCCATCGAAAAGCGAATGCTTACCGCCTGCCAGGAGTTTAATCGCGATCCCAAAGAAGTAAAACTTTTACTCGCGACCAAAACAGTAGAGCCTGAAAAGATTCTCTTAGCATTTAGCTCAGGCCATACGCTCATCGCAGAAAACCGAATTCAGGAACTCAAGGAAAAATTCAGTCCTCTGGAGTCCCTCAGGCATACCAATCATTTCATTGGCCATCTGCAAACCAATAAAATTAAAGAACTGTTGCGCTACGAGGTAAAATGTTTGCATTCCCTTGACCGCCGGGACTTAGCTCAAAAGCTACAAGAAAGACTTGAGAGGGAGAACAAAACCATAGAGGTTTTGCTACAAGTCAATACCTCAGTGGAAGCCAGTAAATTCGGAGTGGATCCCAAGGAAGCTATTTCGTTTTGCAGGTACGTATCCTCTCTTCCCAATTTAAAGATAAAAGGACTTATGACCATTGGGCTGTTTAGTGACGATATGGACAAGGTAGAGGCCTGCTTTAAACGTTTGGCCCTGATTCGAAATCAAATTTCAGAGGCGAAAATTCCAACGGTGGAAATGAAAGAGCTTTCCATGGGAATGAGTGGAGATCTTGAGCTTGCGATTAAACACGGCGCTACGATTATTCGAGTGGGTACAGCCATTTTCGGCAAGCGAGAAACCCCCGATTCCTATTATTGGAACGAAGAAAAGGATCTGTAATCTTATTGGAAGTCTTTTTATTTATGGAAAATTTCCTTTTCAAATATTTTCTCTACTTTTAAGAAAAAATTACGCACGTGTATAATCTAGGTCTGGCTCTTTGCGGTGGCGGTACAAAAGGACTTGCTCACGCCGGGGTCATCAAGTTCTTAAACGAACAAGACATTCATCCGGATGTTCTTGCAGGCACTAGCGCAGGTGCGATTGTAGCCAGCTTTTACGCCGTAGGAAAATCTCCGCAAGAAATTGTGGATTTCTTTAAATCCGTTTACTTTTTTAAGTGGAATCATTTCTCTCTACTAAAAGGGGGAGGATTCATCCATTCGGATATGTTCAAGAAATACCTAAATCCCGTTTTTGAGGACCGAGTGATGGACGACTTAGATAAGAAGGTCTTTATCACGGCCACCAATATACTTAGCGGAAGACTTGAGGTCTTTGCGGGGGATGTGAAAGTAACGGATGCGATTATTGCGTCTTGCGCCGTTCCCATGATTGCCACTCCCTACAAAATCGGAGAGGGACTCTATAACGATGGAGCGATCTTAAACAATTTCCCTTCCGATGTCCTTAAGTACAGCGCAAAGAAAATTATTGGAGTTTATTTCTCACCAAAGAAAGAAGCAAAAAAAGAAGATCTAAAATCAGTCATGGCGGTCACTTCACGCGCTTATGACTTAATGACCTCTCAAGTCGAAATTGGGAAAAGTGGAATGTGCGATTGGTTTATTAATCCCGCAGAACTCGTGAACTTTCATATGTTTGAAGGAAAGAAAACCCGAATGGACCAAATGTTTCAAATTGGCTACGAGGCGGCTAAAGATAGTTACTTCGAAGGCATTATCTAGTGGGCGACTCGCTCAGCGCATTTTTTGCAATAATTTGCATCGTCATCTATGTCCTCATTTCCACACCGAGGACAAACCTTTTCCAAGTTTTGTCTCTTGTTTCTCATTTCTGCAGTCACAATTCCCGTTGGAACCGCGATAATAGAATAACCTGCTAGCATCAAAATGGTGGCAAAGAATTTCCCAATGCCAGTTTGCGGCGCCACATCTCCATACCCCACAGTAGTTACCGTCACTACTGCCCAGTAAATACATTGGGGGATGCTTTCAAATCCCTCACGATGTCCTTCCACCATATACATTAAGGAGCCTACAATGACCGAAAAGATCATTAAAAAAAGCAGGAAAATATAAATCTTTCTCGAACTGTTTCTAAGAGCACGTATGATAAACATACCGTCATTCATGAAATCTAGCAGGTTCAAAATTCTAAAAATCCTTAGCATGCGAAGCATGCGGATGATTAAGAAATACTTCGTAATTGGAAAGAATAGACTCAAGTAAAAGGGAACAATGGCAAGAAGGTCAATGAGACCAAAGAAGCTAAAAATATAGGTCTTCTTATTTCGAATGGTGATAATTCTTAGGATATATTCAATCGTGAACACGAGGGAAATAATAACTTCGAGCACTATAAAATAGACATGGTACTCCAAATCAATGTTGGGCACACTTTCCATCATGACAATAAGAGCACTAAGGCCGATAAGAATCAGAAGACAAATGTCAAATAACTTCCCCATGGGCGTGTCGGCCCTATAGATAATGCGGTATACCTGACGCTTCCATTTTTTCCTCTCGGGAATGTAATTGAACTCTTGTTCGAACTCTGGTGGCTTTGAATCCATATTCTAATTTGAAAATTATCACTAATTTCGCTACAAACTTAATGAAAAAATGCAGTTACACGAAGTAATTTCTAAATTGGAAACTAGAATCCACCCTCGAAGTGCCGAGGATTTTGATAATGTGGGACTTTTATGCGGGAACCTTTCTCGTGAGATCACAGGGATCCTGGTTTGCCACGATGCCTTAGAATCCGTGGTCGGGGAAGCGATTGAAGAGAATAAAAATTTAATCGTGTGCTTTCATCCCATTGTATTTTCCGGACTTAAAAAGATCACAGGGAAGGATTATGTAGAGCGTTCGCTTCTAAAAGCGATTGAAAATAAAATTGCAATCTATGCCATTCACACTTCCTTTGACAACGATTATTTTGGCGTGAACTATGGCATCTGCCAGGCTTTAGGTTTGCACGATCAAAAGATCCTAATGCCCAAAGAAGGACAGCTAAGTCAATTGCAACTCTATGTACCTCGGGACTACACCCAGGAGGTAAAAGAAGCCCTGTTTAAGGCAGGTGCGGGCAATACCGGATTCTATGACGAGTGTAGTTTTGTTGTGCAAGGAGAGGGCACGTTTCGTCCGAAAGAGGGTTCTAGTCCCTTTTCTGGACATTTAAACGAGCGAAGCCATGCGAAGGAAGATCTTATAAGCGTGATTTTCGAGTCATACAAATCTTCACAAATTACAAATGCCTTTAAAATGGTACATCCCTATGAAGAAGTCGCCTATCAAATCCACAAACTAGAAAACAAAAACTCTTACTCAGGACTTGGCCGCTACGGCGAACTTCCCGCAGCACTAAGTTTCGAGGCATTTTTGGAGCTTGTAAAAAGTGTTTTCAATTTAGAAGTGATCCGCCACTCAAACGATACAGGCAAACCCATTAGGCGAGTCGGAGTCCTCGGTGGGAGCGGGGCTAGCGGAATTCAAGCTGCAAAAAGCGCAAACTGCGATGCCTATTTGACCGGCGATTTAAAATACCACGATTTCTTTCTGTCTGAAAATCAAATACTGCTTTGTGATATTGGGCACTTCGAATCGGAACAGTTTGTTACTCAACAATTATTTGACATATTGTCGGAAAAATTTCCTAAATTTGCAATCTCTAAAACAAAGGAGAAAACTAATCCTGTTAATTATTTTTTATAAAAATATGGCTAAGAAAACAAGCGAAATTTCAGTGGAGGAAAAACTAAGAGCGCTATACGATCTTCAAATAATCGATTCTCGATTGGATGAAATCCGTAACACGAGAGGTGAACTTCCGATTGAAGTAGAAGATTTAGAAATTGAAATCGAAGGCCTTGAAAAACGAGCGTTGAAATTTGAAGAGGAAATCGCGGAGCAAAACGCAGAGATTAACACCAAGAACGAAGTGATTAGCCACGCCAACACTTTGATCGAAAAGTACAAAGCTCAGCAGGACAACGTGCGTAACAACAAAGAGTTCGAAGCCCTTGCAAAAGAAATCGAATTCCAAGAATTGGAAATTCAATTGGCAGAAAAGCGCGTAAAAGAATTCGGATTTAAAATTGAAGGCAAGAACGAAACCCTTGAAGAATTGAAACAAAAGATTCAAGAGTATCAACAGCATTTAAAATTCAAGAAAGAAGAATTAGAAGGACTTATCGCAGAAACGCAAAAAGAAGAAGATTACCTGAATTCTAAAAGCGAAGAGTTTGCTACGAAAATCGACCAAAGACTTTTAAAGTCTTACAAAAGAATTCGTGACAACTCCCGTAACGGTCTTGCCGTTGTGGGTCTGGAAAGAGGAGCTCCAAAAGGATCTTTCTTCATGGTTCCACCGCAAAAGCAGATGGAAATTGCCCAAAGAAAGAAAATCATCATCGACGAACACAGTGGAAAAATCCTAGTAGACGACGATTTAGTGATGGAAGAAATTGAAAAAATGAAAGACGTTATAAAGTTTTAAATTTTCAAAATAGAAAAATGAAGACCCTTGGAAGTATTTCCAAGGGTTTTTTCATGCCCTTTTTCGTACCTATTTTTAGGAATCCTAAGCTTCGACCTAGAGAATATAGAAGTTCGTCTAAAGGCCTGTTTTACCAGACAAATTTCTTTAATTGCTACTGCTTTACTAAAATCATTTTTTTTGATGGCATTAACGGAACATAGGAAGAGTAATTGGGACATTTTTTCTCAATATCTACAAGTATATCAATATCTCTAACAAAATACAAGGTCATCTGATTTGGATTTGAGGGGGAAACTTCAATAAATAAATCCCCACTATCATTACAATCTATATTTGCGATAAAGTTCAAAGTATACACATTGTTCTGTATTGAATAGCCCCACAAGTAGGTCTTGTTATCATCCAATTCATTAAGGGTGTTATATACTGTAGAGTTACCGATTGAAACGGAAGCTCGGCCAACGATATCATTCCATTCTACTGTGTACCGTCCATATTTTTCTCTTTTCACAAATCTGAATTCATAACTTTTGCCATCAAAATTTCCTTTCCAAGTACCAACAAATTGATTCAATCGGTTATTGATATCTTTGACGTAGGTCACATTATCTGGGATTCCATCCGGGGAATTTCTAAATTCCATAGCTTGTTCTAATGAGATGGTGGATTGTGCGTTGCACGCTAAAGCGAAAGCAGAAAATAGTAATAAGGCAAAAATTTTCATTTTTTTTAAATAAAATTTGGCGACAATGGATTGACGTGCAACTATTTTTGAATTTTCACATCAATATTGATTGCGGGAGTTAAAAGCGGAACCTTTTTCCATTCACCAAGGTAATTTCGATAAATGGTTTTATTTCCCATCAAAGCACCGCTCATGTAAAAGCGGCCATTGAAATCACTTAGTAGCTGAATCCCAACATAGAAATCATCCTCGACCCAGATGTTATTCTTAGAGACATCAAAACTATAGGTGCCATCCACTATTTTTTCTGAAGTAATTTCATCGTGTAAATCTTCAGAAAGAATTGATTTTAGATTTTTGTCATAAACGGAATATCGAATGAAAACAGGGCGGTCTGTTTCAAAATCTGAAATATTGATATTGATTTTTTCAATTTTCGTTTTTTTATGGGTTCGAAAGAGCATGGCTACTTCCTTCGATTGGTCCTCGCTACTTTTGGAAGGATTATGTCCAATCAATAAGCTTTTTGTTTTCGTCGAAATCCCCCAATTTTTTCTACTGTATTTTCGAGGATCAATGATGACCTCTTCAATATTTTTTACTTTTTCAATGAGTGTGATCGTGTGTTGTTTTTCCTTTAAAAATTGTTCGATGGAAGTAGAATAGGGTTCGAAACCACCTACTTCTATCTTTAATTTTGTTTTTGGATCAAGGTCTTTTAATTGAATTTGAAACTGTCCTTTCTCATCCGCGATGGTTCCCACGCTTTGATTCTCAATACCAATTTTGGCATAAGAAATAGGCTGCATATCTTCTTTCGATACAATGGTTCCAGAAACGAATTGAGCTTTCAGGAGACAGCCCACTAAAAGGATAAAAAACAAGTATATCTTTTTCATAAATTAATTTTTTGCAAATATTTAGAATTCACGCATAACAGTCTCCCAAAAAATTGTTAAACTTTATAGGATCCATGGTATTTTGTGACAGGGATGGGAATCGGAAGATATTTAAGAAGTTCAAGTATTGAAAAAAGGGCAGTCGCAATTCTGATAAAAATCGCTCCCCACAATTTGTAAGGAGCGAAAAAATTAAAAATAAATAAAAATTTAAAAAATAAAAGTTATTTCTTTCTTAGGAACGTGAATACATACGGTTGTATAGATCCAAATAACGCTCTTTTACGGCTTTTCTTTTTAATTTAAGGGTAGGAGTCAACTGTCCGTCTTCGATGGACCATACTTCAGGTGTGAGCTCAAAACGCTTAATTTGCTCCCAATGTCCTAAGTTCTTGTTTATCTCCTCAATTTCCTTACTAATTCTTTCTTTTAATTGTTCGTTTGAAGCGATTTCGCTTTGGGTACTTCCCAGGGAATACCCTTTGCGCTCGGCCCAAGCCTTCGCGAAATTGAAATCCGGCTGGATTAGGGCACATGGCATTTTTTCTCCTTCACCTACAACCATAATTTGCTCAATGAATTTAGAAGCTTTGGCAATGTTTTCTATTACTTGAGGGGCAACGTATTTCCCACCCGAGGTTTTAAACATTTCCTTCTTTCTATCTGTAATCTGCAAATAGCCTTCGCTGTCCACATGACCGATGTCTCCGGTCATAAAGTATCCGTCCGGAGTAAAGACCTCGCGGGTTAATTCCTCGTTCTTAAAATAACCTTTAAAGACGCTAGGTCCTTTCACCGTGATTTCTCCGTCCGATTGAATCTTCACGTCCAAGTTTTCTAAAGGATGCCCCACGGTTCCGACTTTAATTTGTCCCACAGAATTCACAGAGATTACTGGGGAGGTTTCCGTAAGTCCATAGCCTTCCAAAATCGTAATTCCCGCATTTTGGAACAAAAGGTTTAAACGGCTCGAGAGAGCAGCCGATCCTGAAACTAAACAAATGATATTTCCTCCAAGTCCGGCTCTCCACTTAGAGAACACCAATTTGTCTGCTAGTTTTTGTTTTAGGCCGGAAGGAGCAGAAATGCTCTGTTTTGCTTCGTTTACGCTAAGAGCCCATAAGAATATTTTGGATTTAAGGCCTCCCGCGCTTGTGCCTTTATCGTAGATCTTATCGTATACTTTTTCAAGCAGTCGGGGAACCACACTCATGTAGTGAGGTTCGACTTCTTTAATGTTGTCGCCCATCTTCTCAATGCTTTCTGCAAAGTAGATCGAGAGTCCATTGTACTGGAACAAATAAAAGAGCATACGCTCAAAAATATGGCAAATAGGAAGGAAACTAAGAACTTTAGTGTCCTTGTGAGACAATCCTTTCCTGCGTGGAATACGACTGTTAGAAGCAAGTACATTGGAAACAATGTTATGATGCGTAAGCATCACCCCTTTAGGTTTCCCTGTCGTACCCGAAGTATAAATAATGGTCGCTAAATCTTCAGGATTAATCGTTTTTGCAATGTCTTCTACTTCTCCTTGATTGCTAGAATCGATACCCATGTCAAGGACTTCTTGCCAATTGGCCACTCCTGGAATCGTATCAAAACTAAAAACGCCCTGCAAAGAAGGTACCTGTCCTTTAATAGAGTTTACTTTCTCATAGAGAGCCTCATCAGACAAAAAGCAATATTTAATTTCTGCATTGTTAAATATGTAATTGTAATCCTCGGCGCTAATAGAAGGGTAGACCGGAACCGATACGGCTCCAATTTGAGAAATCCCTAAGTCCATAACCGCCCATTCCGTTCTTGTGGCGGTGGTAATTAAAGCGATCTTGTCTCCAGGCTTAATGCCTAACTTTAAAAGACCTCGAGAAATCGTATTTCCTTGGTTAATGTACTCTTGTGAGGAAATCGATTTCCAGTTGCCCTCGTACTTCGTGGCAAACATGGTCTCGTTCGGGTATTTTGCCAAGGCGTGATGGGCAATATCAAATAAGCGTCTAATGGACATATAAGTAGTATTTTTATTATTTGTAGTGATTCTGTCAATTCCTATGGAAGGCTCTTGTAAATGTATCATTTTTTTGTCAAACTCCAAAAAAAGTTTATTTTTTAGGTTCCTCGTAAAATTGTATTTTTACCCTTTAATAAAAAAACGTCATATGAACTTTAATTTATCAGAAGAACACCTGATGATTCAACAAGCCGCAAGAGATTTTGCTAAGAGTGAATTGTTGCCTGGGGTCATTGAAAGAGACCGTGATCAAAAATTTCCTCACGAGCAAGTCAAAAAGATGGGCGAAATGGGACTCCTTGGAATGATGGTAGATCCTAAATATGGTGGGGCAGGCATGGACAGCCTCTCGTACGTCATCGCAATGGAAGAAATAGCAAAAGTAGACGCTTCTGCAGCCGTTGTCATGTCCGTAAACAACTCTCTTGTTTGCGCCGGAATTGAAAAATTCGCAAGCGAGGAGCAAAAAATGAAATACTTAGTGCCCCTTGCAAATGGACAAGTCATTGGAGCGTTTGCTCTTTCTGAACCGGAAGCCGGTTCCGATGCAACGTCTCAAAAAACAACCGCAATTGATAAGGGAGACCATTATCTATTAAACGGAGTGAAAAACTGGATCACTAATGGAGGGACGGCAGACTATTACGTCGTAATCGCACAGACCGATGCAGAAAAAAAACACAAAGGAATCAATGCCTTCATCGTCGAGAGAGGATGGGAAGGATTTGAAATTGGTCCGAAAGAAGACAAATTAGGAATTCGCGGAAGCGATACGCATTCTCTTTTGTTCACGGATGTGAAAGTTCCGAAAGAGAACCGCATTGGAGAGGATGGATTTGGATTCAAATTTGCGATGGCCGTACTGAACGGAGGGCGCATTGGAATTGCATCTCAAGCCCTTGGAATTGCAGCCGGAGCTTATGAGCTCGCTTTAGGGTATGCAAAGCAAAGAAAAGCCTTTGGAACCGAGATTATTAATCACCAAGCCATCGCTTTTAAACTTGCAGACATGGCGACTCAAATTACAGCTGCCAGAATGCTATGTTTCAAAGCTGCGTTTGAAAAAGACGAAGGCAAAGACATTTCGGAAAGTGGAGCTATGGCAAAACTTTACTCCTCTCAAGTGGCAATGGACACCACCATTGAAGCCGTGCAAATTCACGGGGGTTACGGGTACGTAAGAGAATACCACGTGGAGCGAATGATGAGAGATGCGAAAATTACGCAGATTTACGAAGGAACCTCCGAGATCCAAAAAATTGTGATCTCCCGTTCGATATCAAAATAAAAATTCACACAAAGCGCTTTTGAAGCCTAGAGCTTCTAAAGCGCTTTTTAATTTTTTCCTTATGAAATATACATGGATCGTCCTTTCAGTTGTGATACTTCTCCTAGGTATCTTTGGTTGGTACAAATACTATTTTGTCTTTGGTGAAGGCGTAAAATCAGGGTACCTGAATTTTGCCGTTCACAAAGGATACGTGTTTAAAACCTACGAAGGCAAGATTATTCAAGAAGGTTTTGGCAAAGGCAAAACCGGAAATCTTACTTCTTATGAGTTTGAATTCTCCATTGAGAATCCTGCTGTATTCAAGGTTTTAGAAGAAAACAGTGGAAAGCACTTTGATCTGCATTACAAAGAGTACAAAGGAGCCCTTCCTTGGAGAGGCAACACAAAGTACATTGTAGATCGAGTCGTGAATATGAAATAGCCATCTGAAAGATTAGAATGAAAAAGTATATTATCAAACGAGAACGAGTGTTCCATTTATTGTCCCTGATGGCTGTAGCAGCCTCTATATTCACAAGTGATTTTCTAACCAAAATGGGACTCGTGATTCTGGGTGTATTTGGACTCTTTATCGTGGCCCTTGCCAAAGGAAATAAAAGCACTATTATTATCTACGCTGCGCTACTTTTAGTCGCGCTAGGGGTTGGACTTTACCTCGGCACCGAGCGTGGATTAATACCCGGCAAGCTTTAAGTATTACTTGAGGTAATTTCTACTAAAAAACCCACTTTCAAGAATTTGAAAGTGGGTTTTTTATTGCGTTAGAGTTAGGACTTAGGCTTATACTTTGCATAAGGATCCTCAGGATCGGTATCGGGCTCCTGCGTAGGTTTCGGCATTTGATCCGGTCCCGATTTGGGCTTAGGAGCATAAGGAGAATTGTAGTAGGATTCTTCAGACTTCGTCTCCACTTTTGTCTCTGCTTCTCCCTTGGTTTGCTCATTCACTTTTACACTAGGTTCGAAAGAAGAATTACTTTTCGTTTCCACTGGAGAAACCTGTTTTTGTTCTTTTCTTTTTTTCGCTCGGTTCCAGAAATAAATTCCTACAATCAGAAGAAGAAGGAAAGGCCAAAAGGGAAGCAAAAAGACAAGAGCCTGTTTCCCATACTCAAGTCCTTGCATAAAGGCACTTTTAGACGGCTCCTTGTAGGGGCTGATTTCTTTTGCATCGTTTGAATTAGGAGTAAGGGGCTCGTTCCCTGCGAAGGCAGCGGACTGCTCTAAGGTTAGTTCAAGCGTTGAAAGCTCATCCGTAGAACCATTAAAACTCCAAGTCTCCATGGACTTGGTTCTTAAGGTTCCTAGTTTGGAGCCAAAATAGTCAAGGGCTCTTTCAAAGTGGCGAGTTGGGATTAAAAGGGTTAGCTCTCTAGTTGCTTTGCCCTGTACTTCTCCAAAACTTTCTGATTTCACTTTTGCATCGTAGAGATGCATTCCATTCTCAAGGACACTATTAGCCCGATCGAGGTCCTCCACACTCACTTTCATTTTCGCTGTTGAACCTCGAGTTTCAAGGGGAGTATTGGTCTCAGAACGAGTGGGACTACTTGGCGATAGAGTGGTGGCATCTAGGTCTTTTGAGGTTCCTGTTGAACTTGAATCCAGAGGAGCTTCTTTAGGTTTTGATTTCGTTTGCTTGGAAAGTTTACTCAGCGTTTTAGTTACGGTGCCTAAAATGTCTATTGCACTCGAGTTCTCATTAATCTCAAGTCTTGCGGAATCCACGGTTTTTAAAAGCTCCGTACTTTTTTCAAGGGTTCCTGCCGTTTCTTTTAAAACGGTATTGAGCGAGTCAATCGTCTTTGCATTGCCATTGATTAAGCGTTCGGCTGTTTTTTTATGCTTTTCAATTTGCGGAACAATCACCCGATGAAAATCGGCAGAATCTTCCACCATAATGGAGATGGAATCCATCGTTTTCAGCCCTTCTTTGGCGGATTTAAATAACTCATTTACCTGCTGGATGGTATCTTTTGTTTCCTTAAACTCGGATTCAGAGCAAGAACTAAGAAAGGCGAGTAGAAGTATGTAGATGAACGAATATTTCATTGATTATTTTTAGTGCACGAATTACTGCAATTAGTATTCCCAAATATAAATTCGGTCGCAAAACTTAATAGAAGCACTCGTTTCTTTAAGCCGTAGGGAAGTTAACAAGAATAAAAAGGCGCCCCTAAATTTCATAAAGCAGGCGCCTTGAGTAGTGGAAATGAATAAAAATTTCCTTAGTTTTTGTATTCGCTAATGAAATGAAGTTTTACATTTGGAAATTTCTCCTGAGTCATCTGAATGGTAAAAGAGGAATCCGCAAGGAAAACAAGCTGATTGAATTTATCTCGGGCTAAATAGCGCTGCTTTAATCTTGCAAACTCAGTAAATTCAGCGGACTTCTCGTCGGCTTCCACCCAACAGGCTTTGTGAATAGAAATCGGCTCATACGTACATTTGGCTCCGTATTCGTGTTCAAGTCTGTATTGAATCACTTCGTATTGAAGAGCACCAACGGTTCCAATGATTTTTCGTCCATTCATTTCGAGAGTGAAGAGCTGCGCTACCCCTTCGTCCATCAATTGATCGATTCCTTTCGCAAGTTGTTTTGCCTTGAGTGGATCGGTATTGTTGATATAACGGAAATGTTCTGGAGAGAAGGAAGGAATCCCTTTAAAGGAAAGTTTTTCTCCTGCCGTTAGCGTATCTCCAATTCGGAAATTTCCCGTATCGTGCAGTCCTACAATGTCGCCTGGGAAGCTTTCGTCCACAATTTCTTTTTTGTCTGCAAAAAAGGCATTTGGCGCAGAAAATTTCATTTTCTTCCCCTCTCTTACCAGTAGGTAATTTTCATTCCTTTTAAAGGTTCCCGAGACAATCTTAACAAACGCAAGACGGTCCCGGTGCTTAGGATCCATATTGGCGTGAATCTTAAAGACAAATCCGGTAAAATTCTTTTCTTCGGGCCTTACGAGTCTAAGATCCGATTCTTTTGGTTGTGGCATGGGGGCAATCTGAATGAAAGCATCCAAAAGCTCACGAACCCCAAAGTTATTTAAAGCAGATCCGAAAAATACAGGCTGTTGTTCTCCGTCCATGTACTTTTGACGATCAAACTCCGGATAAACACTTTCAATGAGTTCCAATTCTTCCCGAAGGGTTTCTGCGGCTTTCGCTCCCACCATTTCCTCTACGATTGGATCGGATAAATCCTCAATTTTAAGCGATTGACCTACTTTTTGTTTTCGTTCCTCCACAAAAAGTTCGATGTTCTTTTCCCACAGATTGTAAATCCCCTGGAATTCAGAACCCATCCCAATAGGAAGAGAAAGAGGGACGACTTGCAGACCGAGCTTTTGCTCCACTTCGTCGAGAAGATCAAAGGCATCTTTCCCTTCTCGGTCTAATTTATTGATGAAAACAATCATAGGGATGTTTCGCATACGGCAGACTTGAACTAGTTTCTCCGTTTGTTCCTCAACCCCTTTTGCTACGTCAATCACTACAATCACAGAATCCACGGCCGTTAGGGTCCGAAAGGTATCTTCTGCGAAATCTTTGTGACCCGGCGTATCCAAGATATTAATCTTATGCCCTTTGTATTCAAAAGCAAGCACCGAGGTGGCCACAGAGATTCCTCTTTGACGCTCGATTTCCATGAAATCGGAAGTAGCTCCCTTTTTCACTTTGTTGGACTTCACAGCCCCCGCCTCCTGAATGGCTCCCCCAAAAAGTAGGAGTTTTTCTGTAAGGGTGGTTTTCCCGGCATCCGGGTGGGCAATAATGCCAAAGGTTTTTCGTTTTTGTATTTCCGTGGTTAAACTGGCCATATAGATATTTGTAGCTGCAAAATTCGTGTTTTTTTGTTAGAATTAAAAACGTTCGAAGCTCTAAGTTTCTTTATATTTGCCCTAAAGACGAAAAGACAATGGAAAACTCAGCCCAAACCAGGCCCAATTACGTTTTTACATGGAAAGGAGCGCTTGTTCTTTTCTTTGGAGGATTTGTCCCTTTGCTGGGCTTCTCTGTCCTAAATGTACTCTCGATGATGGCCTTTGGAATAAACTTTCAGTACGAGAATTTATACTTAATCCTATCGAATGCGCTGATGTGGGTGGGAGCGATTTACGCCTTTGATTATTTTATTTGTCGACCTAGCACCGGAAAAAAGCTTTCCTTTAATTTTTCAACCAAGAACGTCTCTACCTATCTGCTAATTTTCCCTCTTATGCTCGGCATGATGTTTATTGCGGAGTACTTTACAGAACTCATTCCCACGACAGGACCGGTTTTCGGGGAACTCTACGAGTGGTTTTCGCAGCTGATGCAGATGCTCTCTCAGGATCCACTCACCATGATTCTAATGGCCGTTGTGATGGCGCCCATTTTTGAAGAAATTGTGTTTCGAGGAATCATTCAAAAAGGACTGCAGAATGGGGGACTTGGTCCCATTACGTCCATATGGATAAGTGCAATCTTTTTTGGAATCATTCACGGAAACCCTTGGCAATTTGTAGGAGCGGTTCTTTTAGGCTATGTGTTAGGCCTTGTGTATTACCGAACAAAGTCTCTTCTGATGCCGATTCTTTTACACGCCTTTAACAATGCACTTTCCAGTATACTAATCATGTACAGTGGCACGGAGAGTTTCTCCCAATTCTTTGGAATTCCTTCCATTGCACTGCTTGGAATCGGGGTCGTAATTTTTGCCGTCTGTTTTTACCTTTTTACAGAAAAATACGAAATTCATCACGCCGATTAATTCTTACCTTTGCCTATATGAAATCTTTACTAGTCGCTACGCACAACGAACATAAAAAAGAAGAAATCCAACAAATGTTGGAAGGGAAATTCCAAGTTAAAAGTTTACGAGACGTAAACCTTTTAGAGGAAATCATCGAAGACGGAAGTTCGTTTTTTGAAAATGCTCTTATCAAAGGGGAATACTGCTATAAAGAGACAGGCATTCCAAGTTTAGGAGACGACTCAGGACTTGTGGTCGAAGCCTTAGACGGAAGACCCGGAATTTATTCTGCGCGCTATGCCTCCGACCATGATTTTGAGCGCAACATTGAAAAAGTTCTCCAAGAGTTGGAAGGAGTACAAGATCGCAGCGCTTATTTTGTGACGGTGATGTGCTACTTTACAAAAGACGGTCCCAAGTACTACGAGGGCCGTGTCTATGGAACCCTTTTAACAGAAAACAAAGGAAAAAAGGGGTTTGGTTACGATCCTATTTTTGTTCCCTTAGGCTATGACAAGACCTTTGCCGAGATGGATCCTTTGGAAAAGAATGAAATTAGCCACCGAAGAGTGGCGCTTGAAAAGTTCCTAGAAGACCTTGAAAACCTTTCTTCTTAATATAGGTCTCGCACTTATTGGGGGCAAGATTCTTTAGGCTAGGATCGTCCCAAGTAAAATAAGACTTATGACCATTAGGCCGTAGTATACGAACCTAAAGAAAAAGCCATTTGGCACTCTCAAAGTGAATCTTTCAATGGTCTTGTAGTACGATCTCTAGGGCAATGACCACCGAAATCATCACGGCAAGCGGTACGGCTACATCCGCAGGAAGGAAAAAAAGCAGCAGAGGGACCGCTACGAGTGCTTCCCCAAATCCTAAAGAGGAGCGAACCAAGGAAGCTAGAAAACTAATGAGTAAAACAGCGATAAGGATCAAAGGAACTTTACTTTAAAGAGGGTGTGAATAGCCAAATTTACCAAAATCACTTTAGGCGAAGGGCGGAGGGTAAATTCTTTTCAATGCAGCCTCCCTAGAGCACTACAAATTCACTTATTTTCTTTAACTTTGTTTTCACGGGCATCCTCCCGGTATTTATTAATTTCAACGATTGAGCAGCTACCTCACTATTCTAGGCTTTAACTCAGCCATTCCCACGATTAATTCCTCACCCACCGCCCAATTTTTGGAGATGGAGGAGAGGCATTTTCTTATTGACTGTGGCGAAGGCACCCAGGTGCAGCTGCGCAAAGCCAAAGCAAGGTTTTCCAAAATCAACCATATCTTCATTTCTCATTTGCACGGCGATCACTGTTTTGGACTTCCCGGACTCATCGCTTCCTTTCGACTGCTGGGCCGTGAGATCCCGCTGCATGTCTATGGACCGAAAGGAATCAAAAAAATGTTGGAAACCATTTTTCGCCTAACAGAGACCCACAAAGGCTTCGAAGTGATTTACCATGAGCTTAGTTCGAACGAATCGGAACTAATTTATGAAGATGCAAGATTGGAAGTGCACACGATTCCACTCGATCACCGCATCTATTGCAATGGATACTTATTCAAAGAAAAACCAAAAGACCGTCATTTAAATATGGCAGAGATTGCCAAATACAAAGAAATCGAAAAATGCGATTACCATCTCTTAAAAGCAGGGAACGATTTTGAGCTGAGCGACGGGTATGTATTAAAGAATGAAATCCTTACCACGGCTCCTAGTGCGCCGGTTTCCTATGCCTTTTGCAGCGATACTCGCTATTTAGAATCCATCGTGCCACTTATAAAGGAAGTGGATGTATTGTACCACGAAGCCACGTTCTTAGACGATTTAAAAGAAATGGCTCAATATACCGGACATACTACGGCGCTTGAGGCTGCTAAGATTGCAAAAATGGCAAACGTAGGCAAACTAATTTTAGGTCATTTCTCCAATCGATACCATGATCGCAGTGTGTTCACTCAGGAAGCAAGAGAGGTTTTTGCCGCGAGCTTTTTACCCACTCAACTCGAGAGAGTAAAAATAGGGTAGAATACGCTTACTAAATCCTTATTTCAAATGATCCATTTTGAAGAATTAAAATCCTTTTTAGACCAAAAGGCAGAGGAATTTCAAAATCCTGATTTCATCGAGCACGATCCGATGCAAATTCCCCATCGATTTGAGCTTAAACAGGACATAGAAATCGCCGGGTTTTTGACCGCCACCATCTCGTGGGGAAATCGAAAATCCATCATCAATTCCGCTACCCAAATGATGAACCACCTGGGAAACAACCCCTATGATTTTGTTCTCTCTTTTTCGGAGCGCGATCTGGACTTTTTAACGGATCGATCGGTTCATAGAACCTTTAATGGGGAGGATTTAAAGCAGTTTCTTTGGAACCTGAAACGTCTCTATAAAGAGAGGGACTCTTTAGAGTCTTATTTTCAATTGCAGGAGGGTGAAACGGATTTCTACCATGGAATCGAGCGGTTTCGAACTTCTTTTCTAGGCCCTACGAAGCACCGCAGTTCTAAACACGTGAGTTCGCCCTATAAAAACTCTGCAGCCAAACGAATCATGATGTATTTGCGCTGGATGGTACGATCCAGTACCCGAGGGGTGGATTTTGGCCTATGGGAATCCCTAGATCCCAAATACTTATCGGTTCCTCTCGACGTGCACACGGGAAATATCTCTAGAAAACTAGGTCTTGTCGAGCGAGTTCAAAACGATTGGAAAACCGTAAGAGAATTAGATCTCACAGTAAGAAAGATGGATCCTACCGATCCTGCCAAATATGATTTTGCGCTCTTTGGTCTGGGAGTGACCAAGGAACTTTAAGGACGAAGGAGTAGAAATTTTTCTAAATGTGTAGCATCATCCTTGCGATGGCAAAGTAAATAAGCACCCCTAGGATGTCATTTGACGTCGTAATGAAGGGTCCCGTCGCAATGGCAGGATCAATCTTATTTCGGTTCAAAACAATGGGCACCACGGTTCCAATGACCGCCGCCACCATAATCACAGCCAATAACGAAATCGAAATGGTCAGCGAAATGGTCAAATCGTGGTGATTGAAAAGAAGGTTGAAAGCAAAGATTAATAGAGCTAAGATAGCTCCCGAAGCTGCAGAAACGCTAACCTCTTTTAAAAGCGTACGGTAGGTATCCTTTCCTAAGGTATCGTTCGCAAGACCTTGTACTATAATCGCGGAGGCCTGCACTCCAATGTTTCCGGCCGTCGCCGCAATTAAAGGAACGAAGAACATAAGAACAGGTTCCGTCTGTAACGCAGACTGATTTCCTTGCAGAACTCGAGACCCGACAAGTCCACCCACCATTCCAATGACGAGCCAAGGAAGCCTCGCCCTGGTCATTTGGAAAAGACTATCGGTGTGGTCCACATCACTCGAGATCCCTGAGGCCAACTGGTAATCCTTTTCGTTTTCTTCTTTAATAAAGTCTAAAACGTCATCAATGGTTATGCGACCTACGAGTTTGTTCAGAGAGTCTACGACGGGGACTTCAAATAAATCGTACCGTTGCATGAAACGGGCCACTTCTTCCGCCTCGTCATTGTCCTTCACCCAGCGAATTTTACTGTTGTATACATCCACTACTTTTGAAGTGGAAGACGTCGTTAAGAGTCTTTTTAAACTTAGAGTACCCAGGAGTTTCTCGGATTCGTCGACCACGTAAATAGAGTAGACTTCATCCAAATCTTCCGCCTGCTTACGCATTTCTTTCACCGCCGCGATGACGGATAAGTTTTGGCTTACTTTTACTAGCTCCGTGGCCATTAACCCTCCGGCCGTATCTTCGTCGTAGCGAAGTAGATCCACAATGTTCTGAGCATGCTCCTCATCGTCCAGATGGTTGATAATCTCGTCCTGCTGTTTCTCCGATAGCTCCGCGATTAAATCGGCTGCATCGTCCGAATGAATCTCCCCAATAATCTCATCCGCAATTTCTTTGGAGGAAAGTTGGGTTAAGAATTTCTTTCTTTGGTCCTCATCGATTTCAAGAAGCATTTCAGCAGACTGCTCGTTGCCCATCAAATCGTAAACGAACTTTTGCCCTTCCTGGTCTAAATGCTCAAAGAAATTCGCAATATCCACCGCCTCCATCTCTACAAGCAATGCAGAGACTTCACTTACATTTCGCTGAGAAATGCCTTCTTTTAAAAGCTCTTTCAGGTTAAGGATCGGTTCAGTCAAAATCAGGTCGTTTTTTAAGTTTTAAAGGAATTCGTTGCGCAAAAATAGGCATTATGGCCTAAAAACCCTTGGCTTTTGAAATTTAAATCAAAAAAGGGGAAATTCTACTGCTCTTTACTTTGCATCTTTCCACAAATGAGTGAACCCAATAAAATCCTCGACACTGAGTTCCTCCGCGCGTTTGTCCATAAAGGCGTGTGATTTTAATTCTTCCGGGATTCCAAGGGCTTTTAGAGCATTGGAAAGTTTCTTTCTTCTTTGCCCAAAGCCGTTTTTCACGATTTGTTTAAAAAGGACTTCAATGCCCACAAGGTCTTCTCTTTCTTGGCGAACCAAGCGAATGACACCCGATTTCACTTTCGGGGGAGGATTGAATACATTTTCGTGGACCGTAAAAAGATACTCCACCTTATAGTAGGCCTGAATCAATACGGAAAGAATGCCGTAATCTTTGGTTCGGGGCACACCCGCACAACGCTCGGCCACTTCTTTTTGAAACATTCCGACCATCTCAGGCACCTGGTGTACGTAGTCTACAACCTTAAAAAGGATCTGCGAAGAAATATTATAAGGATAGTTGCCAATCACGGCAAAAGGTTTTCCTTCTGTAAAAGCAAAATCTGTTTTGAGAAAATCTCCCACAAAATTGCGCTCGTCAATTGCCTCGAAATTCTCCTTTAAATAGGCAATGGATTCCGAATCAATCTCGGCTAAGAACAATTTCTGCTCTTTCTCTAAGAGGCTCTGCGTGAGCACGCCTGTACCCGGACCAACCTCCAGCACCTGATCGTACCCTTCATAAGAAAGACTCTCGACAATTTTTCTGGCGATGTTTTGGTCCGTTAAGAAATGTTGACCCAGGTGTTTTTTCGCTTTGACACTCATAATTTGAGATTATTTTTATTAAGGTTGGTTTCTTGCGAGACAAAAGGTGCTTTAGGATTATTTAACATCTTTTTTTATCCCGTAATCCGGCAAATTTCGGAAGTTTTTTTCTAATTTAGCCGAAAATTTTGTATTGATGGCTAAAACGGTTGATGATTTTAATAAACGAAGATTGCGTTCCAGTAATATTACCGTCGTAATTTCGATTGCGCTTGTGTTGTTCTTGCTTGGACTTATGGGGCTTATTTTAATCAATGCCCAAAAGTACTCCGATTATATTAAAGAGCAGCTTGTCGTGAATGCTTATTTTAATGAAAATTACGATGCGAAAGACTCTGTGAAGATTGCGAAACTAGAAGAAGAAGCTTTTAAAAAGATTCAAGTCTTAGTTCCCGTAAAACGCGCGACGTACATTTCTAGAGAAATGGCAAGTGACGAGGCAAAAAAAAGCATGGGCATCGATAGCGAAGCGTTGTTTGACACAAACATCTTTCCTTCTTCTGTGGAAGTGGCGTTAAAACCTGAGTACGTTGATCCTGCTAAAATTGACGATGCAATCAAGCAAATCTCAAGCGTCGCAGGAATTGTGGACGTAAAGAACAACAGTTCTTTAATGGTGGATGTCTACAACAATTTAAACCGAATTCTAAAATGGATTTTAGGATTTTCCCTCCTCTTTTTAGTCTTAGCCGTGGTTTTAATTAACAACTCCATTCGTCTAAAAATCTTCTCCAAACGTTTTATTATCAAGACGATGCAACTCGTGGGAGCCCGCAGACGTTTTATTTTAAAGCCTTTTGTTCTAGAAGCCATGCTTTTAGGTCTCATTGGTTCTGTCATTGGACTTCTCGCTTTGTTCGGTGTATGGTATTACTTTACGAGCCAAATCGGGCAGGCTTTCATGGAAAACGACCCTCAATACTATTGGCTTATTGCACTAGTACTCGCCATTGGAGTTTTAATAACCGTGGTAAGTACCATTTTTGCTACTTGGAGATTCCTACGTTCTAATATTGACGATTTATATTACAGTTAAGATGACAAACAAAAAGGAAAGTAAACTCGAAAGCACCTTTTATTTTGGAAAGGAAAATTTCAAATGGATGCTTGTGGGTTTAGGTCTGATTGCTTTAGGATACATCCTAATGCTGGGACCGGATGCGAATACAGTAGATGGGAAATTCGACCCCAATGTGTGGAACGATGGGATCTTCTCTATCGTAAGAATTCGAATTGCTCCTCTTCTTATTCTTCTCGGCTTTTGTGTAGAAGTGTATGCCATTTTAAAACGAAGCAAGTAACTTTATAAAGTTCGCAACTTAAAGAAGTCGAACTAGCACTCTTATCTTACCCTTATGGATTTATTTAAAGCGATTCTTATTGCGATCATCGAAGGACTGACCGAATTTTTACCTGTCTCATCGACTGCGCACATGATTTTCACTAGTTCCCTTTTTGGAATTCAAGAAGACGAATTTGTCAAAATGTTTCAGGTTTCCATTCAGTTTGGAGCGATACTCGCGGTTGTATTTTTGTACTGGAAGAAATTTTTTAATTTCAAAAATTTGAATTTCTACCTAAAACTAGCCGTCGCAGTTCTGCCGGCCCTTATTCTAGGGAAATTATTTGATGATAAAATTGAGGCGGTATTAGGAGATCCTGTGCCCATCGCCATTATGTTAATTGTAGGCGGAGTGATTCTACTCTTTATCGATAAATTATTCACCTCACCTGTTATTGAGGATGAAAAGGACGTAAGTTTCAAATCGGCCTTTCTAATCGGAATCTGGCAGTGTTTGGCCATGATGCCTGGAACCTCACGAAGTGCAGCTTCCATTATCGGGGGGATGCAACAAAAGCTAACTCGAAAAGCGGCCGCTGAATTTTCTTTCTTTCTAGCGGTGCCCACCATGCTTGCTGTGACCGTTTATTCTTTGTTTTTAAAATCATGGAATCATCAAGGAGTTGAGCAAAAAGGATACGAAATGCTCATGACAGGAAACAACCTAATGCTCTTTCTTGTGGGCAATGCGATTGCCTTTATTGTGGCTGTAATCGCAATCAAGTTTTTTATTGGTGTTCTGACCAAATACGGATTTAAACCGTGGGGATGGTATCGTATCGTAGTGGGAATCGTACTACTTATTTACTTCACCCAATTTGCGTAAGGTAAAAATTCAGCCAAAGTGAGCCAATGACATTAGAAGAAATACAAGAGGGAAAAATCCTACTCGTCGACAAACCCCTAGACTGGACGTCCTTTCAAGCCGTGAATAAGATTAAGTTTGCTCTAAAACGAGAGTTTAAACTTAAAAAAATAAAAGTGGGGCATGCCGGGACCCTAGACCCAAGAGCGACAGGCCTACTTATTGTGTGTACAGGCAAAGCGACCAAAGAAATCTCGAAGATCCAGGACGCTCCGAAAGAGTACCTCGCCACAATCAAATTAGGCGTACAGACGGAGTCGTACGACACAGAAAAACCGGAGATTAGTCCCAGGGACATTTCTGGAATTACAGAGTCTCAAATTTTGCAAGTCCTCAAAACCTTTGAGGGAGAAATCATGCAGACTCCGCCCATTTTCTCTGCCCTTAAGGTAGAAGGTAAAAGAGCCTACGATTTAGCTCGTGAGGGCAAAATAGTGGAGATGAAGTCAAGACCTACCACCATCACCTACCTAGATCAAATCGAAATCGATTTGCCCTTTGTTCATTTTCGAGTGGGCTGTTCCAAAGGAACTTACATTCGTTCTTTAGCGCATGACATCGGACAGGGATTGGAAGTGGGAGGCTATTTAACTTCACTCAGACGAACTAAAATTGGGCAGTACCATGTAGACGATGCCCTCCAATCGATATTAGACCCAGAATTTGAATTTACAACCGCATAGTGGAAGAAATTAGAATTAATAAGTATTTATCCGAAATCGGATTTTGTTCTCGCCGAGGAGCGGACCAACTCCTAGACGAAGGACGCATCACAGTCAACGGTCAGGTGCCCGAAAAAGGTACGAAAGTAACCGCCAATGACGTGATTCTAGTGGATGGAAAACCTGTAAAACCAGACACCGAGGCGCCCCTTTATATCGCCTTCAACAAACCCATCGGGATTGTTTGTACCACGGATACGAAACGCGAGAAGAACAATATCATTGACTACATTAACCACCCAAGGAGAATCTTTCCCATTGGAAGACTCGATAAACCAAGCGAAGGACTTATTCTTCTTACTTCGGACGGCGACATAGTCAACAAAATCCTTCGTTCCCGAAACAACCACGGAAAAGAATACATCGTTCGGGTCGACAAACCTATATCTCCAAAGTTTTTAGAAAAAATGCGTGGGGGAGTGCCCATCTTAGATACGATCACCAAAAAATGCGAGGTCGAACAAATTGACACAATGACCTTTCGTATTGTACTTACTCAAGGCCTGAACCGACAAATTCGACGCATGTGCGAATACCTAGGCTACGAGGTGAAGAAATTAAAGAGAATCCGCGTGTTGAATATTCATCTTGATCTACCGCTAGGGAAATGGAGAGAATTAACCCCTGAGGAGCTTAGCGGACTTTTGGAAATGGTGGAGGACTCCTCAAAAACTAGCGAGTAAAGAAAAAACAAGCCTTGAGGACAGGAGAGGAAATCTCCTGTTATTCTTCTGGCTTATCTACCAAGGAATCTTTTAGTTTTAAGAGTTCTGATTTCACAAACTCAAGTCGATCAATCATGGAAACCGTCTCGGATACTTTCGCGTTGGTAGTAAGCGCAATTCGGGCTCCGTCTAACGTGTAGCCCTTTTCTTTGACCAAATGATAAATGATTTTTAAATTCTTGACATCCTCTGGGGTGAAATACCGATTTCCTTTTTTATTCTTTTTGGGACGAAGAATCGGAAATTCTTGTTCCCAATACCGGATAAGCGAGGTATTTACATCAAAGGCTTTAGCAACCTCTCCAATGGAATAATAGAGTTTGTCTGGTAAATTTAATTTCATTTTAAAGGAATCACAATTTCAAAAATACATTAATTTTCAGAAAAGGAAAGGTTGAAATCTGGAAAATTATTTTGCGATTTCAATTTTCAACTTTTTATTCTTCAATTTTTCGTTTGCAAGCTTTTTTAGTACATCCATTACTTTTTTCCGATTTACAGCAGCGTAAGAAGTAGTGTCTTTCACTTCGATAAGTCCAATATCTTCCATTTCCAATCCGCCTTTCTTAATTAAGTACCCAGCAATATCGCCTTTGTTTACTTTGTCTTTTTTTCCAGCGCTAAAATAAAGGGTTTGAAAGGGAGTTCTAGAAGGCATTTTATAATCTTGCGTTAGAACCTCCTGCGGAATCGTGTTTTTAATGAAAGGAAAACGCTCCTCCTCGGTCATTAATAAAAACACAAAGCCTTTCGCGTGCATTCTTGCGGTTCTTCCATTTCTATGGATAAACGCGTCTTCTTTAGGTGGCAATTGGTAATGAACAATCGATTCCACTTCTGGAATATCCAAACCTCTCGAAGCCAAATCGGTCGTAATTAAAATTCGTGAAGAATCATTTTTGAATTTTAAAAGGGCTCGTTCTCTTTCGTCTTGTTCCATTCCGCCGTGAAAAGTCTCGCGAGCTATTCCTTTTTCTCTTAAAAGTCCTGAAATTCGGTCCACAGCATCGCGGTGATTGCAGAAAATGAGAGTTCTTCGGTTTCCTATTTTGCACAAAAGTGTAAATAAAGTATCCAATTTTTCCTCGGAAGTCGTCAGCACTTTACGGTACTGAAGATCGGGTTTTGCTTCCTTAATTTTTAAAAAATCAACAATTTCTTCATTGTGGAGACCCGTAAAACTGGGGATTTCTGGCATTGCAGTGGCAGAGGTAAGTATCCTTTGGGAGAGAGAAGGGATTTCATTAATAATGAAACTCATATCGTCATGAAAACCGAATTCCAAGGATTTATCAAACTCATCTAAAACCAAAGTTTTAATAGGAGTCGGGTCGAAATTGTCATTATTTAAATGGTACGCAATTCTGCCGGGAGTTCCAATCAATAAAGCTGGAGCTTCGATCAGATTATTCATTTCAATTTTTTTATCATGCCCTCCATAACACACCGAAACTTTGTAATCGGTTCCCATCGATTTGAAAACCTGTTCGATTTGAAGTGCCAATTCACGAGAGGGAACCAAAACGAGCGCCTGAATTCCCGAAAAGTCTTTTTTTAAACTCCTTAAAATTGGAAATAAAAACGCCAAAGTCTTTCCTGAACCTGTAGGAGACAAAAGCAGAAGGTCTTTTTCATTTTCAGAAGCTTTGTAGGCAGATTTCTGCATTTGATTCATATCCTGAATCTGCAGGTTTTGGTAAATTGATTTTAATTCCATTTTGCAAAGGTAATTTTTTTTAAATCTGCTCTAGTAGATATTTAGTATTACTGAAAGCTTCTTTTTTCCTAAAAGCAACGATTTTGAATGCAAAGAATGAAGTGAAAATGAGATTGCAAAGCAAATACAAGACATGTGAAAAAAAATCACTATGATTAGAAACGTACAAGTTAGTGTAGTTTGCTATATTTTTCGTAGGCGTTATTGAGCCACGTTCGAAGGTCAATTTTGACCAAAATGAACAAACCTTTTCAGACTCAGTATACACAAAAGTGCATATGCACCCAAATCCGCAAGAATCTGTTCTAAAATTACAAGCAATTAAATGTCAATTAGGTTATGAGTTTATTTAAGGAAATACTTTAAATATATCATTTCTTTTTACAAAGCGGGCTAATTCAATACTGTTTCCATCTTTATAAAATCCTAATCGAAAATCTCCTATTCTTAATCTATAAGCAGTTGAATAACCCTTTAATTTTTTAATATTATGGATTTCATCTAATGATTTTGCACCTTCAATTTCTAAAATAAAATCTTTAATTTTATTTTTTAAATTTTTATCATTAAGTTTTTTGACATCGTTTAGAAAACTTCTTAAAATAATGACGTCCATTAGTCCAAAGCACTCATTAGTTCGTCACGGTTGATAACATCCGCTCGATCCGCTTGTTGCATAAGCAGCAATAAACCCAAATCTTCTTTTTCTACGGCTGACAAAGATTTTAGTCTTTCCTGTTCTTTATATTCTACGTAAAAAGAAACCGCTTTTTCCATCAATGATTTTACACTTAATTCTTCGAAGGCAGATAATATTTTTAATTTCGTCAATGTGCTTTCTTCAATGTCAATGTTCTTTCTCATAAATAATTATTTAGAAATCAAATATACAAAAAATATATTATACACAATATGTATATATTATTCTAATTATTCCTTTTTTTTAGTTTCAACATTGGTATTATCACAAATTTCGCATACCAATACTGGTTTGGCTTTTAGCAATACTAAGTCAATACCTTTAGAAAACCAAGTTCCAGGAAATAGCAATAGATCACGCAAAGCGGTAACTCCTCAAAAAGCTAGCCTTTTTTAGATATTTCATCAGTGAATAAAGCAATCCAAGCTCGCAATAAAATCAAATCCGGTTCTACCGGATCGTTTTCTTGCCCGGGAGCTGGCTACTAATTTTTACACAAAAAAAAAAGAAATAAAATGAAGTGCTGCGTACTCTTAAGTAAATTAAAAAATCCATTGTCAATATTAAATAGTTTGCGTATTTTTGCACCACTTTTTGTGGAGGCATTTGGCACAGTTAAAACATTAACAATTAACATCTTCTCTATTTTTCATTATACCACATTGAGCCAAAATTGAAAAATATTGAATACAAATTATTTATTTTATGTCAGAAACGACAGACAAAGCGGAGGTTTTATTAAACCAAAACGTAGCACCAGAACAGTTTGATTGGGATTCATTTGAATCTGGATTAGACGCGGATGCAAGAAAAGAAAAAAGCGACCTTGAAGAAATCTACAACGGTTCGCTTAAAAACCTTCAAGACAATGACGTTCTTGTAGGGAAAGTCGTAAGACTTACTGACAAAGAAGCGATTGTAGACATCAACTTCAAATCTGAAGGGGTGATTTCGCTGAACGAATTCCGTTACAGAACTGACCTTACCGTAGGTGACGAAGTAGAAGTAATGGTAGACCGTAGAGAAGACAAAACAGGTCAACTTCAACTTTCTCACAGAAAAGCAAGAACGCTTAAAGCTTGGGATCGTGTGAACGAACTTCATGATACAGGTGAGGTTGTAAACGGATTTGTGAAGTCTAGAACAAAAGGAGGTATGATTGTGGACATCCACGGTATCGAAGCTTTCCTTCCTGGATCTCAAATTGATGTGAAGCCTATCAAAGACTACGATCAGTATGTAGGAAAAACCATGGAATTCAAAGTGGTTAAAATTAACCCTGAATACAAAAACGTGGTGGTCTCTCACAAAGCGCTTATCGAAGCCGATATCGAAGATCAGAAAAAAGAAATCATCGCACAACTTGAAAAAGGTCAAGTTCTTGAAGGAACCGTTAAGAACATCACTTCTTACGGGGTATTCGTGGACCTTGGTGGCGTAGACGGACTAATTCACATTACAGACCTTTCTTGGTCAAGAGTGAACCATCCATCTGAAATCCTAGAAGACGGACAAACTGTGAAAGTGGTTATCCTTGATTTCGATGATGAGAAAACAAGAATCCAACTGGGAATGAAGCAATTGGAAGCACACCCTTGGGATGCTCTTTCTGCAGACTTAAAAGTAGGAGATAAAGTAAAAGGTAAAGTAGTAGTTCTTGCTGACTACGGTGCATTCGTAGAGATTGCTCCAGGAGTAGAAGGACTTATCCACGTATCTGAAATGTCATGGTCTACTCACTTAAGAAGTGCAGGAGATTTTGTAAAAGTTGGAGACGAAGTGGAAGCAGAAGTGCTTACTTTAGATAGAGAAGACAGAAAAATTTCTTTAGGTATCAAGCAATTGAACAAAGATCCATGGGAAAACATCGAGGCTAAGTATCCAGTAGGATCTAAGCACGTGGGAACCGTAAGAAACTTCACCAACTTTGGTGTGTTCGTGGAACTAGAAGAAGGAATCGACGGTCTTATCTACATTTCTGACCTTTCTTGGACTAAGAAAATCAAGCATCCGTCTGAGTTCTGCAACGTAGGCGATAAACTAGAAGTTATCGTTCTTGAACTTGACACAGCGGCTAGAAGACTTTCTTTAGGTCACAAACAACTTCAAGCGAACCCTTGGGATAAATTCGAAAGCAAATATGCAGAAGGAACCGTTCTTACAGGAACTGCAACTGACGTATTTGACAAAGGAGCTCAAGTTCAATTCGAAGATGCTGAAGTAGAAGCTTTCTGTCCTTCAAGATTATTAGAGAAAGCAGATGGATCTAAAATCAAAAAAGGAGAACAAGCTGAATTTAAAGTAATTGAATTCAACAAAGAATTCAAAAGAGTTGTGGTTTCCCACACCGGTACTTTTAAAGACGAAGAAAGAAGATCGAACTCAGGTTCTAACTCTTCTTCTAACAAGCCAGCAGCTTCCACTGGGGATGAAAAAACAACCCTAGGTGATATCGATGCGCTTGCAGCACTTAAAAAGAAAATGGAAGGAGGAGAATAATTCTTCACCCCGTTTTTTAAATAGCAAGAAGCTGTCTCTTTTTTAGAGGCAGCTTCTTTATTTTTTGAGCGATAAGCTATTCCAATTAAATGCTAAACCGAGGCGGGTTCTATCTACCTTGCTCTCCAAACTATTTTCACAGCAGAAAGGGTAGGGAGCTCAAGCCTTTCGTTTTCTAAAACCACGAAGTTATTTTTAAGGTAGAATTCCAAAGGAGACCTGTAGAAAGTGCCATCCTTTTTCACTTCCTCGTTCCCATCAATCACCCAACCATAAAGTGCCTGTTCTTTCTGTTTCAACAGATTTAAGAGCTTTGTGCCTTCTGCTTTGCCCTGCACTTCTTTTGACAAGATTACAGCAAACCAGGACCGATCCTCTCTTTTGAATCGAGCTGCCCAGCCCACAATGTTCTCGCTCTCCATAAGGAGATAATGTCTTGCTTCACTGAGCCCTTCTAAATAACGATCTACGCTTTCTAGAGATTCAAATTCAAGTCTACTAGGATACTCTGTATTCCACAGGTTTCGTAGAGCCTCTTTCTGGTGGTCGGATAATACTGATGTTGGGTAAGTTTCCATGGATTAAAGGTATAAAAAAAGCCAGCAAAAGCTGACTTTTTATAAGCGTATCAATTGCACGATCCTTTATAGCTTAAGGAGTTCAATTGCGCGCTCTGGACTTTCGTGAGAAAACACGGCATTGCCTGCCACGAGTACATCTGCACCTGCATCAAAGAGGCGAGACGCATTCTCGAGATTTACACCTCCGTCCACTTCAATTAAAGCTGTGGAATTATGGCTTAAGATTAAATCTTTGGTCTCTGCAATCTTCTTGTAGGTGTTTTCAATAAACTTCTGCCCTCCAAAACCCGGATTCACGCTCATTAACAAAACCAGATCCACTTGGTCAATGATGTCTTCTAACATCATCACAGGGGTAGAAGGGTTTAAAACCACTCCAGCCTTGGCTCCTTTGTCCTGAATTAGAGTGACGGTTCTGTGCAGATGTCGCGAAGCTTCGTAATGAACTGAGACTAAATCCGCACCGTGAGAAATAAATTGCTCCACGTAATTTTCAGGTTCAAGAATCATTAAATGCACATCTATAAATTTCTTTCCGTGCTCTTTGATGGGCTTCATTACAGGAAACCCAAAAGAAATATTGGGTACAAAACGTCCATCCATGACATCTACGTGCAGCCAGTCCGCTTGCGAATTATTAAGCATTTCAATGTCGCGCTGTAGATTTCCAAAATCAGCGGAAAGTAGGGAAGGAGCAATTAGTCGGTTCTTCATTGTTTCAAAATAAATTATTAGCCGAAGGCTTAGTGGTACTTAAGATTCATTTTTGGGGTAATCGCAAGGAGCGTCTCGTAGATAAGCTCAATCACGTGCTTCACGTCTTCTTTGCTCACCATTTCAACCGTGGTGTGCATATAGCGAAGCGGCAAGGAGATTAGGGCGCTTGGAACGCCGCCGTTAGAATGCGCAAACGCATCCGTGTCGGTTCCGGTAGCACGGCTAGCCGCGGCTCTTTGAAAAGGGATCTTTTTTGCCTTGGCGCGCTCTACAATGAGTTCTCGAAGGTTATGGTGAACACTCGGGGCGTAGAACAAAACGGGGCCCTCTCCGCATTTTTGATCCCCTTCTTTTTTCTTTTCAATCATTGGAGTGGAGGTGTCGTGCGTCACGTCGGTTACAATCGCTAAATTGGGTTTAATCGTATCCGCAATCATATCGGCTCCATAGAGTCCTACTTCCTCTTGAACAGAGTTCACGATGTAAAGACCAAACGGAAGGTCTTTTTTGCCTTCCTTAAGAAGTTTGGCTACTTGTGCTATCATAAAGCCACCCATGCGGTTGTCTAGGGCTCTACACACAAAATATTTGTCATTTAATTCGAAAAATTCATCGGGATACGTAATCATGCACCCTACATAAATTCCCAAACTTTCTACTTCTTTTTTGGAGCTGGCTCCGCAGTCAATAAAGATGTTTTCAATTTTGGGCACCGGTTCGTTTGAATTCGTTCCTCGTGTATGAATCGCAGGCCACCCAAAGACTCCTTTCACCACTCCTTTTTCTCCATGAATATTCACCACTTTGGAAGGCGCAATCATTTGATCGGAGCCTCCGTTTCTAATGACATAAATTAGACCTTCGTCGGTGATGTAATTCACATACCAGGATATTTCATCGGCATGGGCTTCAATAACCACTTTAAATTCCGCTTCTGGGTTAATAATTCCGTAGCAAGTTCCGTAATGATCCACTTTAATTTCATCAACATAGGGCTTTAAAAAGTCCATCCAAACTTTTTGTCCGCCTCGTTCATACCCCGTGGGAGAGGCCGTGTTTAAATAGGTTTCAAGGAACTTTATCGATTTTTTATCAAATTTCATGAAAGGGAATGTTTTTTGTAGTTTTAATGCTTGAATTTAAGTGTTGTAAAAATAATGAAATTATACAAGATAACAGGCATTTTGGTTCTGCTTTTCGGGAGTTCTCTACTCAAAGCGCAGAACGATACCATCGCCTTACCTCTATCCAAATACCCCGCAAGCAGCCTTCAAACCGATGAGTTCGGAAATAAGTTTTATTACGATGCGAGGCAAAAAGCAAAAATCTATGAGATTGACGGGGAAACCGTGGTGGTCATGGACGAACTCGTGCTGCAAAAAAAGCCCCATTTTAATAACGAACTTGACCGAAATTATTATTTCTTTCTCAACAAGAAACTAAATCGGGTGTATCCTCTTTTTCTAACGGCCCTAGAGCAGTACCGAACCTTAGAAACCACCCTTGCCCAAATGAGTTCTTCTGACCAACGCAAATATGCGAAAGAGAAGCAAAATGAACTCGCAAGTAAGTACGAAGAGAAGCTTCGGAATTTAACCACTTCTGAGGGACAAGTCTTTGCCAAACTCATGCACCGCGCCACGGGAAAGAACGTCTATGAGATCATTAAGGACCTTAGAGGGGGGTGGAGCGCTTTTTGGTGGAACGTCAAAGGGAACGCAGCAGACATTGAACTGAAAAAAGAATACAATCCTTACAAATACAGAGACGATGAATTTGTCGAATCTCTTTTGCAGAGTAACTGGAATGTCGGATATTTGCAACCCTATCCGGGATACCGAGACTTTAAAATAAAGTTTCAGTAAAAATACATCAAAGATTAAAAATAGGTAAAACGGTTGTAAATAAAGACTTTACAGCCGTTTTATGATTTTTTGGTAATGAGGTAAAAAGCAGGAAAAAGCGAGCTTTGGCAAAAGTAAGGTTACTAAAACGTTACTTTTAAATATTAGAAATAATCGTTTTAAAATACTGTATTTCAGTTTTCTGCATAGTTTTTCATATTGTTCCGTAGCTCACATAGGTTTAATTTTATCATTAAGAATTGTGAGTATGGAAACGACAAAAAAATCAACGTTTAAGGTATTGTTCTACCTTAAAAAGAACGCCCCAAAGAAAAACGGAAAAGTTACGGTTATGTGCAGAATTACCGTAAACGGCAAACAGTCTGCATTCAGTACCAAGCTGGATATTTCCGCAACAAATTGGGATTTGAAGTACGGCAGGGTTTTAGGTAAAAGCCGAGAAGCTCAAGACACAAACAGCAAACTTGACAAAATTCGTTCGGGTATTGAGGAATGCTATTCCAAAATTCTGAAGAACGAGGGGTTTGTAAACAGTGCTAAACTTAAAAATGCCTTTCTTGGAATGGAAAGCGGAGAACTGACCTTTTTCAAATTCTATGAACAGTTCTTGTCCGACTACGAGAAAAAGGTTAATAGCGGACTTCGGGTAAATGGCACACGCAGTAAATACAAAATACTTTTAAAACATCTTAGAAATTTTGCACTTACAAAATACGGTTATTCCGATGTGTCCTTTAACGACCTTACACCTGATTTTGTTCAGGATTTTGATTACTACCTGCGTGACGACCAAAGTTTAACACACAACACCATTTGGCTGTATATGATTGGATTTACTACGCTTTGCCGATTGGCAATGAGCAGAAAGCATCTTGCTTTTAATCCGTTCAGCGAATACAAGAATGCCAAAAAGGATAAAGACCGTGGTTATCTATTGCGTAATGAATTGGAACAGCTCGTAACGTTCAACTGCGATAAAAAGAAAGACGAATTAGTTAAAGACCTGTTTGTTTTCAGTTGCTTTACAGGTCTTTCCTATTCAGATATGAAAGGACTTAAAAACAGCAATATCCAAGATTTTTTTGACGGTAACAGGTGGATTATTGTGCGAAGAAAGAAAACAGCTACATCATCAAACGTGATGCTCTTGGATATTCCAAAAATGATTATTGAAAAATATGCAGGATTGTCAAAGGACGGAAAGGTATTTCCTGTACCATCAAATACGATTTGTAATGACAGCTTAAAGAGCATATCTCAACTGATTGACTGCCTTGTAGAAAAGAAAGTAACCTTTCATTTGGCTCGTCATACCTTTGCCACGTTATTTTTAAGCGAGGGTGTTCCGTTAGAAAGTTTGAGCAAAATGTTAGGGCATAAGAATATTGCTACCACTCAGATTTATGCAAAAATTCTCAACGAAAAAGTTGGTAAGGATATGCAAAAGGTATCACATAAATTCAAGGGTATGGAGGAGTCCTTTGTTGCAAACTTATAGATTGTTCATAAAAAACCAGCTTAGTCCATTATTTCAACCAATGGACTGAGTTTTTAAATTTAAACAGTAATTCCCTGTCAAGTTACAGACTTTCTATGTTTATAACCTATTCTATCCTCTGAGAATGTTTTCTAGTATTACAAATAAGCTTTTAGAATGACATTCTAAAAGCTTATTTCGTACATTATTTATCTATCTTTGCAAGAATTAAAATCAGTATATTGCAGTAATTATTTATATGGATAATAGACATTTGTATTTAACATTAATTGGAAAAAGATTGGCTTATCTCAAAACAGAGGTAGAGCTTTTTAATTCTCTCAATTTAACAGATATTAATGTTTATGCAGAAAATTTTTATAGAGATTTTTTCAATTTATTAGGTTATGAATTCGATAATACGAATTTCATAGAAAACAATTTTGCCCATATTGACTTACTTGACACCAAAAATAAATTAGCTATCCAAGTAACGTCTCAAAACGACAACAAGAAAATAAAAGAGGCTATTGACGGATTTTTCAAAGACTCTTCTCGCAAGGATTATAAATTGAAAATATTATTAATAGCTAAGAATGCTAAAGATTACAGAACAAAATTTGGTAATAACTTCAATCATAAAGAAGATGTCCTTGATATAAAGAAAATTTTAGCAGAAATAAACAACATTACGGACTTAGTTAAGCTTAAAAGCATCGCAGATTTTCTTAATGAACAAATTTTACAAGAAAGGAAGAAGACAGAATCCAATGAAGTAGAAACGATAATGGCTTTGATAGAATATCTAAGCAAAGATGATAACCGTAGTATATCTGAGAAACCGGAAAATGTAGACCCGCAATTTAAAATCTATAAGAGATTTTCAGAACATAGCGTTTTTTTGATAAATTTATACACAGAACTTTGTACAGTTTATCAGCAACCATTGATTGAAGCTAAACGAGTAATCGATGGAGTTAAAGCAATTAAAATATCGAGTTATTTAAAAGATGAAAGTGACAAGATTTTAACAGTTGAAAGTAATAATCCTCAGGTAGCATTAGAAAAGTTAGTTGAGTTATTTTATGGCAAACTTTCCGAAAACGGAATTAAATTCGATAAAATTGCTATAAAGTTTTATTTGTTAGACGAATTAATCAATTGTAATGTTTTTCCCAATAATTAAGAATGTTAGTATCTAAAGACGAAAATATAAAAACATCATCTGTATATGTTGCTTCTTTGATTTTGAAAAATATTCAACGTCAAAAAGTAGATAAGATTTCTATTTTTGAGTTATCTAAAGACCTTAAAAAGTATAATATCACACGTTACAGGCATATGTTCTTTGGGCTTGCATTTTTATATTCATCCGGAATAATTGATTTTAAAGAACCCTTTATTTATGTCAGAAAGCAGAAATGATTAAGATTAACAGACTATACAGCGAACCGCAGATATTCGAACCCATTTCTTTTGAATATGGGATAAATATCATTATGGGAGAAGAGGCAGAAAGCACCAATAAAAAGATTGGTGTAGGTAAGTCTATTTGTATAGAGTTCATAAACTTTTGTCTGCTTAAGAGAATACCAGATAGTAGATTAAATTTGATTCCTAAGAAATATTCTGATATAACTGAAAGTCAAATTAAATTAGACCTAGACTTTAATGATAAAAAAATCACTATCTCTCGTTCAATAAAAAATCAAGAAGAAATATTCATTTTTGTTAATGGAGAAGAAAAGATTTTTAATAGATTAGATGATGCCTCAGATTATTTAGGCACTTTATATTTTGAACTCTTCCCAGCCAATTTAAAACGATTAAGTTTTAGAAATTTATTACAACCCATTATCAGAGATGAAAGGTCAGAATTTAAAGACTTAATTCAATCCCACGATACAAAAAAAAGAATACCTTCTGATTTTGGGCCTCACCTTTTTTATTTGAATTTAGGTCTTGAAAAATATTCAGAGATTAAAACATTGAATGATGACTTGCAAAAAAGAAAAGTGTACTTCACTGAAATAAAAAAATTAGTAACTCAAAATAATGAACTCAAAATTCAGGATGCCAAAGCTCATTTAAATGAGTTGGAAAGTGAAGTTTTAAAAGTCAATAAATCTATTGAAGGGTTGAAAAATAATGAATCCTTTGAATTACTTCAGGAAGATTTAGTTAGATTGGAAAATAAACTGTCAGAACTTAGAATACGTCAACAAGCTATCAAATACGAGATTAAGCAAATTGATTCTTTGCCAAAGCCTGAAAATATTAATGAAAATGAAATTTCTATAATATTTAATCAGTTCAAACAAGGATTAGGCGATTTAGTAGAAAAATCTTTGGATGACCTAAAGGAGTTTAAAAATAAAATAGATGGCTTTAGAAGTTCTATTGTAAATGATCGATTAACTGCTTTAAAAAAAGAACTTAACCAACTAAATGAAGTAGTTAGAAAATTAGACAATGATTATTCTCAAAAAATTAGTCTTATAGATAAAGGAGAAGTTTTAAGGGATTTGAAAACTTCAATAAAAATCTTCAATGACAAAAACAGCGAACTAAGTAACCTTCGTTCCTTGATTGAAAGATATGATACTGCTGAAAGAGATAAAAAGCTATTGGAAGCAGAAAAAACAGTTCTAATTTCTGATTTTGACGAAGAACTATATCAAAAAGCTAAAATCATTAAGAGTTTTAGAGAAACAATTTTAGAGATTCACGAAAAAATAATGGGTAACAGGGAGGCTCATTTCGATATCAAGACAACAAAAAATAAAAGTGTTGTTGAATTTGTTATGAGAACTGATGATGATGGTAGTCATTCTACTGAAAGAATGAAAGTTTTCATCTATGACATTTCATTAATGCTTAATGAATATACAAAACAATATCATCCCGGTTTTTTAATCCACGATAATATTTTCGAGGATGATGATTCTATTGAAAAAAGTTTAAATTTTCTTTATGGCTACAATGAAAAGAGTCCTAATGAATTTCAATATATCGTTACGTTGAATAGTGACTTGATAGAATTAGCTTCTCAAAATGGTAAACTTTCATTTAATGTTAGTGATGTAAAAAGAGCATCATTTACAAAAGAAAATAGATTTTTGGGCTTAAAGTATAATGAAACCAAGTAACGAAGTTGATAGACTACTGTTGGTAGTTATCTTCCAATACTTTTACAATATCGCTTTCACGAAACAAGATTTTCCGTTCGAGCTTGATAAAAGGTATCAGTCCGTCATCCCTGTACTGTTGCAATGTCCGTTTACTGATGTGTAACATCTCGCAAACCTGTTCGCCTGACAGATAGATTTCCCCTTTTAGTAATGGGTGGAAATATTCTCTGATATACAGCAGTTCATTTTTGATGCCTACCACAGCTTCGAGCAAGGCAAGCATATCTTCGTTTGAATTTCCAATCTGTTTCATTTCTTTTGCTTTTTTAATGGTCGCTCTCCCTGCATAAGTAACTCCACTTCGGATAATCTGAAATACGTTTTCCGATTAATTTGCGTTGCTCCAAGAATGCCTTTTGCCCTATACGTCTGCAACGTTCTTTTGCTGATGTTGAGCAATTGGCAGGCTTCCTGTTGGTCGAGCCATTTAGTTGCCTGTTGCAGTGCTTTGTAGGGTGCAGTCATTTCCGCTATCAAATTGGAAACTTCCTTAACTTCCCTATGCAGTGCTTTTAAAATCTGAATGTCTAAAACTGTTATTTCCATATCTGCATCATTTAAACCTCTAAAATAAAAGCTATTCACATAGGTCATTTTAATGTTGCATCCGATGGCGGTATTTGACGTACAGTTGCCAAATACTAGGCTATAATCCTAACTTTGGTTTCTTACTTTTAGGACGAGACTGTTGCTTTATGATTGTATTGTCCATTTTTAAAGCAGGCTTTTTGTTTTTCTGTACAGTCTGATTTTTTTCATCGTTTTTAAAATCTGAACGCATAACTGTTTTTGTCGTACCAATTAAACTTTCAGGCTGGACAGATTGCTCTGACTGTTCAGCACGTTTACCGCCAAATAGCCTGTTCCAATCTATTAAGCCTTTTGCTTCCCTGAACTGGCGTTTGAAATTAGCGATGAAATTAGAAATCGGGTCGCTCTGCTTATCAACTTGTATCAAAGGACTATGTTCTTTTTTTCTGATTTGTTCTTTCTCTTTCTGCTCTTTGTCAGGTATTACTTTTTGTGCCATAGGTTCAAAATTTCAGCCCAATATAGAACACAAGGGAATGTATTGTTTTCAATTGGCATTATGTGGCAGTATTTGGCTTATGTTGGCACAATATGAATAGAAAGTAATCCTCAAAACACTTTAAATTTTCCTTGCAAAGCCCTCACACATTTAAAGAGTTTTGTACGGATAAAGGAAAGCATACAAAAAACACCTATCCTTAGCCGTTACGTGTTTTTTGTACCCTTTCTTTGATTGGAATTGATTAAAAAAAGAATAAAAAAGGGAGCAAAGATAAGGCGGACAGCCTCCGCACCACCCAACCAAAAGACTACGGCATAATGGCAGGGCAAATATGGTGGCTTCGCCGAGTGGTTGTGTTTGCCCTGCCACCCTTCGGGACTTATTCCGTTTCCTTTTGGTTTTTTCGCCTGTCCGCCTTGTTAAAATGGCTTTCTTTTTTTTCTGTTTTTTTCTTTTGAAAAGTAATTTTAAGGGGGAGCAACGCATCGCACCTGACAAAACACCATAATCAAAACAGCGGTTTGTGTTTCTCGTTGTAGATTTCGCTAATCAATTCCCCAAACTCCTGAAAATGGTATTCGATAATGTTATCTAAATACGCATAAATCGTAAGCTTGTCAATTCCCATAATGTTGGTAAGTCTGTTAAATGTTTCGTGGTGTTCCTGCCGTACATAGACCGATTTGCCTTTGCTTGCATTCCTTTTAGGGATTTTAAAGAACTCTACGCAATAATCCTCTTTCGTCAGCTTCTTTGGTTTTGAAACGGTTCTTTTGGTATTGCCTGCAATCGGTTTTGTATCTTCTGTTTCTACAGATTTTTCGCCTGTTTCGATGGCAGTAAGGTCATCGCTATGCGGTAAAGTGTTCTGCTCTTGTTCAGGTTCTTTCTTTTCATCAGGTAGGAAATTTTCAATAGAGAAATCCTCTTTTTCGGATTGCTGATTTTTGTTTTCTTCGTGTATCATATCTCTCATTTTTAATATTATATCCAATTAGCTGTTTGGTTAACTAAGCAATCAGCCGTATATACTGTTGTATCTATGTAATTACCTATCTACCTAAGCACCTGCATACCCTTAATTAGGTAGTTCATTAACTCAAAAATCTGTAATTCGTCTGCATTCAATCACGCAGATTTGCTGTCGGGATTTATACTGTTTAGTTACTTCATTAAGGATATAACCAGCCAGCCAGCTAACCATATACAAAGAAATTAAAAGCAGTCCCAATCTGCCTTAAGGTGGTATTCAGCGGCATCATTTGGCGTTCATTGTCATTGTTGTAAATAGCTGTTATTCAAATAGTCTTACCGAAATTTGTAATGGAAGCTATGGGTTTTCCCTGCTAACTACAATCCGTTTGCAAAACGGATTTTTCTGACCCCCTGTTCAGAGCAAGTTATCTTTTGAGGTACTCGAAATGAATTTCGGCACCTCAAAAGCACTTGCCCTTGCAGGGAGCTGGAAACGGCTCCGAAGTCGCACGTTTATTAAAAATTAAATATGGATTATTATGGAAGAGAAAAACAAAAAACAGATTAGGAAAACAGGAAGGAAACCAAAGAATGACCCTGCCGTCAATCGGTATTCCATTAACCTGAATGCAGAGGACAATGCCAAATTTCTTGCCCTTTTTGACCAATCAGAAATGAAAATAATCGCTCATTTTATTACGGCTTGTATCTTTCAAAAGTCAGTAAAGACCGTTAAAATTGATATGGATGCAATAGAATATCACGAAAAGTTGACCCGATTTTTTAGCCAATTTAGAGCAATCGGAACAAATTACAATCAGATTGCGAAGATATTGTACCGCAATTTTTCAGAGAAAAAAGCAGGAACGTACCTGTTTAAATTGGAAAAGGAAACCATAGAATTGGTAAAAGTCACGAAAGAAGTCATCCGTTTGACACAGGAATTTGAAGAGACGTATCTGAAAAAAGAGTAAAATTATGGTTGCAAAAATTGGAAAAGGAAGTAATATGTATGGTGCGATTTTGTACAATCAACAGAAAGTGGATGAGGAAAACGGAGCGGTTTTATTGCTGAACAAGATACCCGACACGGTGAACGGCAGTTATTCTGTAGCTTATTTTAATAAATGCTTTGAACCGTATTTATCTGTCAATATCAAAACGGAAAAGACGGTTCGGCATATATCACTGAACCCAGATCCTTCGGATAAGGTCAACGATGAACAGTTTACGGAAATGGCACAGGAGTATATGGAACGTATGGGATACGGTAATCAACCTTACATAGTTTTCAAGCATACTGACATTGACCGCACACATATCCACATTGTTTCGACTTGTGTAGGTATTGACGGAAAGAAAATACCCGATGATTACGACCATCCACGCTCAATGGCTATCTGTCGGGATTTTGAACAGAAATATAATATGAAAAAGGCAACGGAACAGGAGCAGAAACAAGTAAATAAAGTTTTCAAGCCTGTAAATCATAAAAATGG
Source organism: Chryseobacterium sp. A301 (assembly GCF_054489425.1). Taxonomy (NCBI): domain Bacteria; kingdom Pseudomonadati; phylum Bacteroidota; class Flavobacteriia; order Flavobacteriales; family Weeksellaceae; genus Chryseobacterium; species Chryseobacterium sp. A301. The sequence continues at coordinate 2,572 of NZ_JBTMWY010000006.1, read as the reverse complement.
AGACATCAAAAGTCAGATTGCTTCGGTAGTACGGCATCTGCCAAAGTATTATAACTTTTCTACTATGGGTAGTTACAATGCTTTACTATCACTTTTCAACATCACAGCGGAAGAAGTCAAAGGCGAGCGGAACGGTGAGACCGTAAACGGATTGGTGTATGTTGCATTGGACGAAAACAGCAACAAAGTAAGCAATCCGTTCAAAGCATCACTTTTCGGGAAAGATGCAGGCGTTGCACACCTGCAAAAACACTTTGAGCAGTCCAAAGAGAAAATGAAAACCACGCCTGTAAGGTCTGTTCTGAAAAATACTGTGGAGCTTGCCATACATACAACAAGCAACGAAACCGATTTTAAAAAGCAGTTGACCGAGCAGGGTATTAATACAGTTGTAAGACGTAATGGTGAAGGACGAATTTACGGTATGACCTTTATTGACCACGAAAGCCGTAGCGTTTGGAACGCCTCGCAATTAGACAGAAACCTGTCTGCAAATGTATTTAACAAATGGTGGAACAACGGAAACAAACCCGAATTGAATATGCAGGAAAACTTTGTTTCTAATGCGAATACGATGGACAACCTGCCGACAAAAGACCTTTTCGAGTTTATTTCGCAAAAACATTCACCTAATACCAATATAGGATTATTTAATTTGTTACCCGATACACAAAGCGAGGACTACGAAGAAGAGCAGTTTGCCAACCAAATGAATAAGAAAAAGAAGAAAGGGAGAAGATTGTAATAGACGTTCTCAATTACATAAAGCCGATTATTAATTTTATTAAGTTAAATCAATACTATAAAAATGATCATTTTGTAGTTAGCTATAACGTTTAGAAGTTAAAAGTTTAGTATTTTAGTCGATTCTTAAGGGGTGATAAATCCCTAATCAAATAACGCCTATTTTAATGTCAGAAGAACAAAAGAAAATATTAGAGCAACAGCTCTGGAACATAGCCAATACATTACGAGGAAAGATGAATGCTGATGAATTCCGAGATTATATTTTGGGATTCATTTTTTATAAATACCTGGCTGAAAAAATGGAAATTTATGCCAATTCCATTCTGGAAGAAGATAAAATCCAATTCAGAAATATTGATGAAAACACAGCCGAAGGCTTAGAATACATTGAAGCTATTAGAGAAGAAGCTCTTGAAACATTAGGGTATTTTCTAAAACCATCTGAATTGTTTAGTGAAATTGCTAAACGAGGAAATAGTGGGAGCAACAATTTCATTCTTGAAGATTTACAGAAGATATTGACTAATATTCAGTTAAGTACAATGGGAACACAAAGTGAAGAAGACTTTGAAGACCTGTTTTCTGATATGGATTTAAATAGTAATAATTTAGGTAGAACAGCAGATGCTCGAAATGCTATTATTGTAAAAGTATTAGTGCATTTGGACGAGATTGATTTCAAATTGAATGATACAGAACTTGATGTATTAGGTGATGCTTACGAATATTTGATAGGTCAGTTTGCCAGTGGTGCAGGAAAAAAAGCTGGAGAATTTTATACACCTCAAGAAGTATCTAAAATTCTTGCAAAAATTGTTACTACAGGCAAGAATAGACTTAAATCGGTATATGATCCGACTTGTGGTTCAGGCTCATTGTTATTGCGGGTTGCAAGAGAAGTAAAAGATGTCAATAATTTCTACGGACAAGAAATGAACCGTACAACTTACAATCTTGCCCGAATGAATATGATACTTCACGGAGTGCATTATCTAAAATTTGATATTAAGCAGGAAGACACTTTAGAACATCCACAACACGAAGGATTGTTAGCAGAAGCGATTGTAGCGAATCCACCATTTTCAGCCAACTGGAGTGCCAATCCTTTACATCTTAGTAACGAGCGATTTAGTCAATACGGCAAATTAGCTCCAGCAAGCAAAGCAGATTTTGCCTTTGTCCAACATATGATTCATCACCTTGCTGAGAACGGAACAATGGCTATTGTTTTGCCCCACGGTGTACTTTTTAGAGGTTCGGCAGAATTGCATATTCGTAAATATCTTATTGAACAGAAAAATTATTTAGATGCTGTAATTGGTTTACCGGCCAATATTTTTTACGGGACAAGTATTCCGACTTGTATTTTGGTTTTCAAAAAATGTAAAGAAGATCCTAATCATATATTATTTATTGATGCCAGTAAAGAATTCGAGAAAGTAAAAAATCAAAATATATTGCGAGAAAATCACATTGACAAAATTGTGGAAACCTATCGTAACAGGACAGTCATTGAGAAATACAGTCATTTGGCGACTTTAACAGAGGTTGCTGAAAATGACTATAACCTGAATATTCCAAGATATGTGGACACTTTTGAGGAAGAAGAAGAAATCGATATCCAAGCCGTAATGCAGGAAATCAAATCTTTGGAGACCAAACGAGCTGAATTGGACAAAGAGATTGATGTTTATTTCAAGGAACTGGGGCTTGTATTTTAGTTTTTTATATCCTTAATGTTTTTACTAACGAAAATTAAATCATCGAGATGACAAATAAAAAATTAAAAGTAGGTAACGTTCCAAATTTGAGATTCCCAGGATTT
>NZ_JBTMWY010000005.1:47767-181815 GCF_054489425.1 Chryseobacterium sp. A301 | reverse complement strand
CGAGATGGGATGCTTTTGTGGGTGAAATCACAGGGGTATTACTCTATTTTGTTGTATTTCCTCATAAGGGTTTCGTAGAAGTTCTGAGGCAAGAGCCATTTGAGCGGAACTCCAATTCTCTGACCTAATTTACCGAAATAGTAATGGGCCTTCCAATTTTTCTTTTGGAGTAGAGACTCTATGTACTGAGCGACTTCTAAGGTCGTACTTCCTTTGTCGACGTGTGTATTCATCAGACCATATACTTTATTGAAAAGCTCTTCGTATGGCTTTGAAACGGAGCTTTTCACCCGGGAATCCGCTATATTGGTTTGGATGTCGCCCAGATGCAGACTGCAAATTTGGACGTTCCAGGGTCGTACTTCATATCGGATAGCTTCGGTAACGCGGTCTACAGCAGCTTTTGAAGCACTGTAAAAGCCGCGAAACGGAAGTCCCATTTCAGATCCAATACTTGAGATATTAATAATTTGTCCTGTTTTTCTTTCGCGCATACTAGGAAGGACAGCGGAAATCATTTCCACGGTTCCAATTAGGTTTAAGGCGAATAGGTTTTGTATTTCATTTTTTTGTGCGTCTTCAATGGCGCCGACCATTCCCATTCCAGCGTTGTTAATCAAAACATCTACTCTTTTTTCCTTTTCTAGGATATAGGAAAGGGCAGAAGCAATTTCAGCCTTTTGGGTTATATCGGTAGGGACCGTTTGAAACTGTGGGTTTTGAATGTCTTTACGACTTAGACCATAGACGGTGTGCCCTTGTGCGGAAAGATGCTCCGCTAGGGTCTTGCCAATTCCCGTGGAACTCCCCGTGATTACGATTACTTTATTCAATGTTATTTGTTTTGATAGGTTTTGTTACGTGCTTTAAATCGCTCCAAAATTTAGGATAAGACTTTTCAACCACCATAGGATCTAAAATTTTCAGATCCCCTTGCAATAGATATGGAGCAAAACTCATGGCCATTCGATGGTCGTCATAAGTCTCGATTTCGATGGAGGAGTCCGGGGATGTGTATTCCAAGGTCTCGATCGTTTCTTCTGTCACCTTCACAATACAACCTATTTTTTTTAGTTCTTGTTGAAGGGCTAGAAGTCGGTCTGTTTCTTTTATTTTTAAAGTCTTAAGTCCCGTAAAATAAAAGGGAATTTTTAAGATCGCAGCCGTCACACAAAGCGTTTGTGCAATGTCTGGACTGTCGTTTAAATCCGCAGTAATTGCCTCAGGGTAATGGATTAGCTCTGGCAGTAGACTGATTAGGGTTTCCTGAGTGTCAGTGACTGTGTTCACGCCGAAAAACTCCCAGTAATACCTCTTTAAGGCTGAATCTCCTTGATAGGAATGGCTTTTGAAACTACGAAGCTTAATAGGCTGTCTTGCAATGGCTGCCAGGGAGTAAAAATACGATGCTGAGGACCAGTCGCTTTCTACTTCTACAAACGTAGTGTTGGATAGCTTTTCTTCCAGTTTTAAGGGTTTTATATCAATTCTATTATCGGATATCTGAACCTCTATTCCAATGTTCTTTAGAAGTCTTCTGGTGAGTAGGAGATAGGGTTTGGAGGTGATTTCTCCTTCGAGTTCAATACGGATCCCATGAATCAGTTTCGCACCAATTAACATTAGAGAGGTAATGTACTGACTTGATATATCGGAAGCAATCCGAACTTTACTCTTTTGGATTTTGCGTCCTGTTATTTTTAAAGGTGGATACCCTTCTTTCTCAACGTATTCAATTTCGGCCCCGAGTTCACGTAGCGCTTCAACTAAAGGCCCTATTGGACGCTGTTTCATGCGTGCGGAGCCCGTTAAAATTTTTACTTCGCCCTCCTGAATTGCATAATAGGAGGTTAGAAAGCGCATCGCAGTCCCTGCGTGTCCAATGTTAATCGTTTGGTCCTCACTTTGAATTGCATTCATTAAAACCTGCGTGTCTTTCGAATCCGAAAGATTTTCCATTTTTACGTTTTGGAAAAGGGCATTTAATATAATGAGGCGATTGGAAACGCTTTTTGAGCCGCAAATTTGTACGGTTTGATTGGGTGTTAATGTGGAGTGTTTAAGTAACATACGCTCTAATAAGTAATGCTTTATTTTAATTTTGGATTGTTTTGATGTCTTTGCTCATCGCGTTTTGTCTTCAAAAGCATCTTGCGATCAAAAGCATCTTGGAGATTGATACCGGTTTGATTAGCGAGACATAAAGTGACAAAAAGAACGTCCGCAAGCTCTTCGCCTAAATCTTTTTCTTGATCACTGGGCTTTTCGCTTTGTTCTCCATAACGCCGGGCTATGATTCTAGCCACTTCTCCTACTTCTTCAGTAAGGATCGCCATGTTGGTAAGTTCACTAAAATAGCGTACCCCAATAGTCTCGATCCACTGATCTACCCTAGCTTGTAATTGTGTGATTTCCAATTCTTAAACTGTTTATTTTATCCTGAATATTTTCCTGCTTTTGTAAAGTAAGTTGCCATTTTAGTGATTAAATACACGGAGGTCGACTGGTAAAATTGCAGTTAGCTTACTTTGTCTTCAAATGTAATAAAATCGGTTTACTTTTGACTTAATTTTTATTGCAAATCATTTTGTGTAATTGAAAAAAAGTCTTAATTTTGCAGTCTAAATTTTAGCAGAGGAATATCCATTACTACTTCTGAAGCAAACCTTTAATTTTTTTTAAAATTTTTATTATGAAACAAGGAATTCACCCAGAAAATTATAGACTTGTTGTTTTCAAAGATATGAGTAACGACGAGATGTTTCTTTGCAAATCAACTGCAGAAACAAAAGACACAATTGAGTTCGAAGGATCTACATACCCATTGATCAAAATGGAGATCTCTTCTACATCTCACCCATTTTATACTGGGAAAGTGAAATTGGTTGACACGGCAGGTCGTGTAGACAAATTCATGAACAAATACAAAAAGTTCGCAAAGTAAGCGGATATTTACTTTTCTTTTTACCCACTGGGAAAAAGAAGTATTTAATTAACAAAGCTGTGCCAAAAGGAGCAGCTTTTTTTGTGGTTATTTTTGGTTAGAGTAGGTAGCAATAACAGAATTATCGTATTTTTGATACCAAGATAAGACGTTATTTATGATTCAATTAGTTTTTTCAGATGCCCAATATTGGGAGGATTTTCTTCCATTGACTTATACTAGGCCAGTGGCCTCGATGCGTTGTGGTATTTATACGTTTGCTGAACGGTGGCAAAAACTTTTAGATACAGATCGAGCAAGTTATGTGACTGAAGCGTATCTCGAGGCTAAGTTCCCAGCGCCGGAAATGGTAGAGAGTTTATTTATAGTTCCTAATTTTTTACCCACTCCGAGTGTACTTGAGCAAATCCGATCTTTGAGTTTGGGAGAAGCACTTGTTTATAAAAATGAACTTCTAGTGGCCAGAGTGAATATGAAGGATTTCTCTTTGAGCCAAATTGAGAAGATGACGGATATTACAGAAGATCTTTTGTTTTACTCGCAGCCGACGGATTTGTTTACCTTTAATAAGGAGGCCATCGATTTCGATTTTGAGCTTGTCACCAAGGGAAGAACCTCCGCACCTCTTTCTGAGACTTGTGGGTTTCTTGGAGATCCAAAGGATCTGTTTATTGAACCGGGTGCCGAGTTAGAGTTTGCAACATTAAATACAAGAAGCGGTAAAATTTATATTGGGAAGGATGCGGAAGTAATGGAAGGTTGTCATTTGCGCGGGCCTATTGTTTTGGGAGATCATTCTAAATTCAATTTAGGGGCAAAAGTGTATGGAGCCACTACGATTGGTCCTCATTGCAAAGTAGGAGGGGAAATTAATAATATCATTATTTTTGGCTACTCAAACAAAGGGCACGACGGTTTTGTCGGAAACTCTGTGATTGGTGAATGGTGTAATTTAGGAGCCGATACAAATTCATCCAATTTAAAGAACAATTACGCAGAAGTGAAACTCTGGAGCTACCGAACCAAACGCTTCGAAGGGACCGGACTTCAATTTGCGGGTCTAATCATGGCGGATCATTCAAAAACGGCAATTAATACGCAGCTAAATACAGGAACGGTTGTAGGCGTAGGGGCTAATATTTTTAAAAGTGGTTTCCCACCCAATTTAGTGGAGCATTTTTCCTGGGGTGGAATGAAAGGAGATCCTAAGTTTAGAATAGAAAAGGCCTACGAAGTAGCAGAGAAAGCAATGTCAAGACGAAAAATTCCTCTTTTGGAGAGCGACAAAGCAATTCTAAAATATGTATACGAGCAGCAGTAGAAGCGACTCTAGGAAACTAAATAATAAAATCCGTCTTTTTTTGACGGATTTTTTCGATTCGATGTAATACTTTAAGACTTGGTATTGTCTTACTATTAGAACCCAAAAATATGACTCAGTACGATTTTGAAGCGACCGTATTTACTCTCAAAGATGAGATGTATCGTTTTGCCAAAAAATTCGTGCGAAGCAGTGACGAAGCGCAAGATATTGTGCAAGATTTGATGATTAAATTTTGGCAAAAACGTGAGACTCTGCATGAATATCAAAATTTGAAATCGTTTGCTCTACGATGCGTCAAGAATGAATGCTTGAACAGGCTTAAGCATGAGGATGTAAAATTAGGGTTTGCAAGTTTTACCTTGCACCGAAGTGAACCCAGTAAAGCGGAGCCTAACAATTTGAAGGAGCAGATACTAAAGTTTATCGATCAGTTGCCTGAAAAACAGAAATTGGTTGTTCACCTAAAGGATGTAGAAGAATACGAAGTATCAGAAATATGTGAAGTGTTGCAAATGGAAGCCAATGCCGTGCGCGTAAACTTAAATAGGGCCCGAGAAAAGCTACGCTTCAAAATTACAGAACTGATGAATTATGAAAAAAGAGAACTATCCACAGACCTATAAAGATCTTTTAAAAGACTTAAAAGACGATTCACTTGAATGGGAATTCAAAGATTTTATAGAAGAGGCTCAAAGTGCGCCTAAGAAAGAATTAGTAGTTGGGAATTCAAGAAAGAGGAACTCTAGACCTTATTTTCTTGTGGCCGCAAGTGTGACACTGCTGGTAGCCTTAGGGGTGGGTTATTTTATGAAGTCCCCATCGGAAACAAAGGTGCAGTTTGCCGATAGACAAGTGAAGGAAGCGATCTTATCAGAAAAACAAAGTTTTGAATTGGAGAATCAAGCCCAAGCGAAGGTAGAGAAGAAGCAGGAGTCCCATTCAACACTAGATTCGATCGGAAAAAATAGGCAAGCCTCAAATGCGGAGCAGGAGGTACTCAATACGATATTGCCTACTAGAGGTCGACTAAAGAAACACGGGAAAGTCCGTTATGTACAAAATGAACCTAAAGAAGTGAAAACTTCGGAACCAAAGAAAAGCTCAAGTGGAGTGAAGGAAGAATACCAAGACAATTATGTTATAATTAATGGTCAGAAGATTGAAAATGAAGCCGAAGCCATTGATATTACAAAATACTCGTTAAGAATTTTGTCGGACAAAGTTTCCCAAACTGTAGCCAAGGCTGACGCCACATTTGAAAATGTTGAATTTTAATTACAAAGCAATGAAAAAAATAATACTTAGTTTTTTGTTCTTGGGATCTGTTCTCAATGTATTTGGACAAAAAACAAAAATCATAGAGCTCTTTGATCGGTATCAAAATACCGAGGGCATTACTTCGATCAAGATTGCCAAGCCTATGTTTAGTCTTTTAAGTCAATTGGATTTACAAGATGCGGAGCTGGAAACGATTCAACCGATGCTGGGCAAGATCGATGGTATTCGAATCCTAATTGTGGAACCCTCTGAAGGTAAGTCACAATCCCTTTCGAATCTGCGACAGGGTTTAATCTCTTCCATTCAAAATCTCCAATATGAGGAGCTTATCACGGTGAACAGCAATGACAGTAAAGTACGTTTCTTAGCCGCCGATACAAAAGGGGATACTTTAAATGATCTACTTTTAAGTGTCACCACGGGAGAAAATATGGTGTTCATGCTTCTCGATGGGAAGATTTCGATGGAAGATGTGAACAATTTAGCCACGAAAAGTCAGTCCTCTCTAAATTCAAGTCTTGAACAAAGCGAAAACCGTGGTTCAAATTCTAGTATTTTAACTCGAGAAGTTCGTAGGGTAGAAAAGTTTAATGGAATTAGTGCGAGCTCGGGTGTGAAGGTTTCATTTACCCAAAGCCCAGAGCAAAAGGTGACAGTCAGCGCAGATGGAGACAAATTGCAATATGTTAAGACAGAAGTAGCGAGTGGAATTTTGAGAGTTTTTATCGAATCTCCAAACAAGAAAGGAATTTCCTTTAAGAACTTGCACGTGGAAGTGTCCGCACCCAACGTAACGGATGTCAATGTAGCGGGAGGAGCAAATTTTAATGGTCTAAATCGTGTGTCAGGGAGAAATTTTGATTTAAAGATCTCTTCAGGTGCTCGTCTTTCCCTAGACCTTGATGCCACCGACAGTGTGAATTTGCACGCAAGCTCAGGCTCAAACGGAGCTTTAAATGTGAATACAAAGTCTCTCGATGTAAAGGCATCTAGCGGCGTGAACGTGTCCTTAAACGGGCTCGCTACAGCTGCCGCTTATGAAGTATCCAGTGCAGCAACAATCAATGCGCAGGACCTCAAATCGGAGGTCGTTAGATTAGATGTCTCTTCTGCGGGGAATTTGAAGATTAATGCTACGAAGAGTGTGGAGGGCGAGGTGAGTTCTAGTGGTTCGGTTAGATACCGTTCCAATCCAAAACCCGCTTCCCAAGTGAAATTAAAATCAGCAGGCAGTTATAAATCATTATAAGAACCACCATGAAAAATTTTAAATCCTTTTTTTTACTTGTTGTTTTCGGAGCGGTGCTACAATCGTGTATGGTTTCGAAAAAGCAAAACGCTAATTTTTTTAATGAAGATACTCCCGGTTTCGCCGATGCGAACTATGTCAAGGTAAATGTTCCTATGTGGCTTGCGAAGCCTGTCGTAAAAATTGCTCTGCGAGATGAGCCCGATGGACCCGCAATGATTGCTCTTCTGAAGAAAATATCAGACGTTCAAATCTTTACTGTCCAAAACTCGAGTAAAGAGTTAAACCGTAATTTCACTCGATTTATGAACCAAAGAGACATTGAACCCTGGGTTAGCGTTAAAAAAGATTCTGAAACTATCGATTTTGGCGTGCAGCGAAGATCCAATCAAATTCGAAAATTTTTAATTGCGGTGAAATCCGATTCAGAACTTGTCTACATTGATGTAAGTGGAAAGTTTACGGAGAAGGATCTTTCGGATTTGATTAATTATTCCAGAAGTCACGATGCAACGGAAGCTATTTCTCGTACACGAAATTTATAAATTCCATGTTGATAGATAAAACCGAATTTCACGATTTGTGTTAATTTTCAGTAACATATTGGAGAAAATTTTTACTTTTCAAATAAAAGGTTTAATTTTGCACAGAAAGTAAAAGATGTCTATACATAACAAAATCGTGGAGACAGCCATCACTTTCGATGACGTTCTTCTTATTCCTTCTTATTCTGAAGTACTACCTAACCAGGTCTCTCTAAAATCAAGACTTTCTGATAAAATTACGCTTAATGTTCCCATCGTATCTGCTGCAATGGATACTGTGACAGAAGCGGACATGGCAATTGCTCTAGCTCGTATTGGAGGCTTAGGGTTTATTCATAAAAACATGAGCATTGAAGAGCAGGCGGGTCAAGTGAACCGCGTAAAACGTTCTGAGAATGGAATGATTGCGGATCCTGTTACTTTATCAAAAGACCATACTCTTGGAGAAGCAAGAGATTTAATGGCAAAATTCAAAATTTCTGGACTTCCGGTGGTAGACGGTGATAATACTTTAATTGGAATTATCACGAACCGTGATGTGAAATACCAAGAGAATCTTGATGCGAAAGTAGAGGAGTTAATGACCAAAGAGGATCTTATTACTTCTGACAAAGGCACTACTCTTGAAGACGCAAAAGAAATTCTACTCAAAAATAGAATCGAGAAATTACCGATCGTTGACGAGAAATTTAAACTCGTGGGTCTAATTACCATAAAAGACATTGACAATCAACTTGAATACCCGAATGCAAATAAGGACGAAAGTGGACGCTTACTAGTGGGCGCCGGAGTCGGAATCGGAGAAGATACCATTGCTCGTGTTCAAGCGCTAGTGGATGCAGGAGTGGATATTATCGCAGTCGATTCCGCCCATGGACATTCCAAAGGTGTACTAGATAAAGTAAAAGAAATTCGCTCTAATTTCCCTGAACTTGATATTGTAGGAGGAAATATTGTGACAGCTAAAGCAGCCGAAGATCTTATTGCAGCAGGAGCCAACGTTCTTAAAGTGGGAGTGGGCCCAGGTTCGATTTGTACAACCCGAGTAGTAGCCGGTGTTGGAGTTCCACAGCTTTCTGCGATCTACAATGTGTTTGAGTATGCAAAGACGAAAAATGTGGCGGTCATCGCAGACGGTGGGATTAAACTATCTGGAGACATTGTGAAAGCAATCGCTAGTGGTGCAGGTGCTGTGATGCTAGGTTCTTTGCTTGCAGGAACAGACGAAGCTCCCGGTGAGGAAATTATTTTCCAAGGCCGTAAGTTTAAGTCTTACCAAGGAATGGGAAGTCTTTCTGCCATGAAACGAGGCGGAAAAGAAAGATACTTCCAAAGCGAAGCGAAAAAATTTGTACCTGAAGGAATTGAAGGGAGAGTTCCCCACAAAGGAAAGATTGAAGACGTGGTGTTCCAATTAACAGGAGGAGTAAGAGCAGGAATGGGCTATTGCGGTGCGAAAGACATTGAGGCACTTCAAAACGATACGAAAATGGTCCAAATTACAGGGTCAGGTTTGAAAGAGTCGCATCCTCATGATGTAATCATTACGCAGGAAGCTCCAAATTATTCATTGTAAATGGAAAAGAAAAGCGCGGTCCTTCTCCTGGGACTATTTCTTCTTTTATTTAGTTTTTCTTGCGCCCCACGGTTGCAAGTTGTGAAGACAGAAGTAGAGCAAAAGCCTAAGGTTGTACCCAAGAATGTAGTTCGGACTGAATTTGAGATTTTGATGGAGCGAGATTCCATTGCCAAACATCAAACGGCAGCGGAATCATTGGATATTTTGTTAAATTCCAATGACAGTGAAAAGATTTCACTAATTGTGTACAACGAATCCAATTGCGATCTGATTTTAAGATTTACTGGGACCGAAACTTACAATTTGCCGATATACAAAAGAGATAAAAATTTCATTGTACTTACGAAAGGAAACTACACCTTGAAAGGAAAACTTTGCCGCGCGTTTTACGATCGAAAAAAAGAGTTTAGGCAAAGCTCAACTTTGAGAATTATGGAAGGAAATTAAGTTCTTTCTTAAAGATAAAAATACTGCATGCGACTCGTATGCAGTATTTTTTTTGACCTATAGGTTTGGGTTTAGGAATGAGGATCTCTCGTAGGATCCTTTGGTTTAGAAAGTAAGTCCTCTAGTTCTTGAGGATAGTTTTTAAGTCGCCACTCACTCGCGAGTTTTCCTTTTTCAATTTTTTCATTTGAGTAGAGTTTAAAATTATGCTCGTGCTCATCGAGTAAATAGTCGTAGGGTCCAATGGGCGAGATCAGTTTTACAAGTACGGGAGAAATTTCGAGGGCAATAAAAAGACCCATGATGAAAAGCGAAGCAAGTGCCATGATCTTGGAATTTTCCCCGAGTTCGTCAAGAGCTTGAAGTCTCGCTGCAAATCCATTAAAGCCTTCTTCAAAAACGTCTGTTTTTTTACGCTCTGTCTCTAAGTTTTGGTAGACCTTTGAAATTTCCTGATCCAAATAGTCGGTCCGCTGCGCTACACTCTTTTGGTAATTGTCCAAATCAATACGCCTCTGTTCCTTTAGTTCGGACTTACGTCTTGCATTGGGGCCGTATCCTTCTTTACCGGAGGTAAGTCCTGTTTTGGTTCCAAGGATTTCTTTTTCCAATTCGACAGAAGCAGAATCGTAGGAGGCTCTCAGGCTGGCCGTCTTTTCCGCAATTTGTTTCTTTTCCTCTTCGAACGGACTGTTTTGCTTAAGAATTCTTGCATTCATTTCGGATTGCAATTCTGCTTTGTTGCGCTGAATGATAGTACTAAGTTGTTTGTTTACTTCTTTTTCAAAAACCTTTAGTTCCAATGGTTTTGAAATGACAATGCCCAGGAAAGTAGCGAGTAGTATTCTTGGCATCGCCATGAAAAACTGATTCCAAAATGTCCCTGTTTTTTTAATAGAAGAAACGATATAGCGGTCTAAATTAAAAATCATCAAACCCCAAAGCAGGCCAAATGCACTAGCGGCCCAAAAGTTATCAAAGACAGTGTAAAGAGCATATCCAGCTGAAAGCGTGGCGAACGCGGCCGTAAATAAGATAACTCCGCCAATGCCCGCAAATTTGTTCCATTCGCTTGGAGACTTTTTTAAGAGAATAAGGTTTCCTCCGGAGCATAGGATTAGAAATTTCTGAAACCAATTCATGGAATGGTTTGTAGGTTTTGTATTGTGATGTGGTTTGTTCATAACAAGTGTGACTAAAACTAATAAGTGCTATTTTTCACAACAATGTTACAGATAGTATTAGGTTTAACCAAGTAAAATGATTGTAAATTGTATTTACAATTCAAGAGAACTGAAAATTAGGTAGTTATTTGATTCGGTCAGGGTTTTGTTTTAGAAAACTATCCCATCCGCTATACGATTTGTCCACTTGAATCGCATTGGAATTGTAGTGATGGCAGACGGCGACGGCGAGTCCGTCGGAGGCATCTAGGTATTTCGTGGGAAATTCCTTTAGATTGAGTAAAGTCTTGAGCATGGCAGCTACTTGCTCTTTGCTGGCATTTCCATTGCCGGTGATCGCCATTTTGATTTTTTTTGGAGAATACTCTTTAATTGGAATATCACGATAAAGTGAGGCTGCCATTGCAACTCCCTGCGCTCGACCAAGTTTCAACATGGATTGCACGTTCTTCCCATAAAAGGGGGCTTCTAAGGCCACTTCGTCTGGATGGTATTCGTCGATAAGGGCCAAGGTTCTTTCGAAAATGTGCTTTAGTTTAGTTTCGTGATTTGGATATTTTTTAAGGATAAGTTCATGAATGGAGACAAGTTGAATCTTCTCCTTTTCCACGGAGATGATTCCAAATCCCATGATGGTCGTTCCTGGGTCAATTCCTAGTATAATTCGCTGCGTGTTCACTGTACAAAAGTAAGGCTTTTATTATTTGAAATAGGGAGGTGTACTCTTTTTCAAACGATTTAGTTTACCCTGCAGAATTGAGGATCGAATTCACAAAAGCAGCACTTAGGTGAACACTGCTGTAGTAGCGTTTGAAAGAATGGATAAAATTAACTGATTTCCTTTTTAAATACCACTCAAGACTTTATCTTTGGAGAGTGTCTTTCATTAATTCAGTAATATGAACAAAGATCTGTTGCGGTTTGGTTTTGTATATGCAATTTTATTTTTGCTAATTTTTTCGTTTCTTTTTAATGCTTGCAGAACGGCGTACTATAGTCACCTTTCGTTCTATGAAAAGCAGCCTAATGAAAAGACCGACCAATTATTTAATCGCATTGCAAATCAAAGGTTGCTATATCCATTTTTTAAATATACGGGACTTGATACAGGGTATGGTTTTTTTTCACCTAATGTCTCAAGTGATTTTATGATTGTGCATGAAGTTTTCAGGGAGGGAGTAAAAAGCAATCACCTTTCTAATTCTGAGTTGAAAACGAAGGAGGGCTCTTTGCGATTCGCGAATTTAAACACTGTCTTTATGGACTATTTAGAGGGAAGACAGAAAGAAGAGAAAGGACAAGTGCTTACTCCTTCTCAAAAGTTGAAGCAAGACTATTTAAAACTAATCCTTAAACGTATTGGAGATCAAAGATTGGAATATGAAAGTGCAGATTCTGTAAAAACAAAGCTTTTTCTATACCATTTCCCGACCTTAGAAAAGTATCCAATGATTCATCCTAAACTTATTCAGATTGAGCAGGTTTATTCCACAACTAATTAACAGCGTCCACCAGTATTTCTTTGGTTCGATACATGCGGGCAGGGCGGTCGCCTTTTTTAGAATTTCAATAGGACTTCTGATGTTTCTTCATTTTTTGTCGATTCAAAAGGATTTTGATTTCTTGTATGGTGCGAATGCAATTGTCCCTGCAGATATTCAGACCGTTTATTTGCATAGTTTATATTTGTATGACGATATCATCGGGTGGCTGACTTTAATTGCCCCCGATGTACAAGGGGCTGTATTCTTATTTAAAGCTCTTTATTTTGCGGCATGTTTGTTCATTGTGCTAGGGTTTGGTTCCCGATTTTGGGCAATTGCACTCCTGATTTTACAGATTGGATTAGTGAAGTCGGCCTACTATTTTTCATACGGCGCAGATTATTTCACCTCCCTATCTCTTTTATATATTGTTTTGCATCCCTCAGATCGCACTTTTTCAGTTTCTGCTATGCTTTTTAAAAGGAAGCCTACTCAAGATTATCCATTTTTTGCATTGCAAAGGTTGCATCTCAATTTTATCTATTTCATTTCAGGAGTTGAGAAACTTTCTGGAGTGAATTGGAGAAATGGGGAATCGGTTTGGAAAGCGCTACATTTGCCCAATTTTAGCAATGATTTCAACTTAAATATCGATCAATTAGGAGCATTTCCTATCCTTTTTATAGTAGCAGGGTGGCTCACGATTCTAATTGAAATGCTATATCCTGTTTTTATGAACTTTAAGGTAAGCCGAGGCGTAGGATTGATTGCAATTATTGCTTTGCATTTAGGGATTGCCTTATTTTTAAATTTATATTTTTTTTCCGCGATTATGATCGTTTGGAACCTTACGATTTACTACATAGAAACGAATGATACTAAACTACCCATTGAATCTTAAATTTAACTTATTGCTGTTTGTAACCTTTTCTGCGGTGTGTTTCCATGCGCAACAAGCGGATTCTCTGCAAACGGCGAAAATTGAAGAGGTGAAACTTACAAAAAGTCGAGTTGTGCAAATTACTCAGAAGGAGGATCGCTATTCTGTTGAGGTACGTGGAACGGACTTTCAGGATCAAACCAATTCTTGGGAAGCTCTAAAAACGATATCTATTTTGCGTGTAGAAGATAATGAAGGAGTTTATCTATTTAACAAAACTATTCATCTTGAAATTAATGGAGTCCTTATGCAAATGAGTTCTGCGGACATAGAAGACTATTTAAAAAACATTGATCCAAAAGACGTTAAGACCATTGAAATTGTAAATGTTCCCAACGCTTCGTATGACTCCCGCATTCAAGCGGTGGTTAACGTCATTCTACATTCGAAGATAGACAATTACAAAATTGGAATTTCCTCGATCGCAGGGCTACGAGAGAAGGCATTCACAAACAACAGTATTTCTTCTAACGTTAATTATAAAAAAATAAGTGCATATGTTAGCTACGGTTTTGATTTTTATCAACCGGTCAAAACGTCGGACCTAGAATACAAGATTTTTCATTCTAATGTCCCTAGTTTTGAAAATGAACTTAATTCACAAAGCAATAGAATCCTTCGGGTGCATCAACTCATATCCAATTTTAGTTGGGATTTATCTCCGAAATCAAAATTGGTACTCATGCAGGATCTTAACTTTTCGAACTCTGAAAATAACATATTTATAGAGAATCCGCCACAGGCCTTGGATTTGGCCACGGATGCTCAAACGCTTAAGTTTTCACAGGTTTTCTACCATAAATTTAATAAGCGCAATGAACTGAAAGTGGGCGCACAACAAGCACTTCCTCAAACTGATTTCAAAAACAGTTCGATCGAACAACGCGTTGAAACGAAAGTACCCATATTTAATTACTTCGCTGATTACACCAATACAAACGCTCTTGGCAAAACGATGCTAGGGATGAAAGTAAATCATATTAAATCAGAGAGTTTGAATTTTAACCAAGGAGTTTTTAATCCATTCCAGTATATGGAACAAACGATCGCATCCTTTGTAAATCAGAATGTTCAACTTTCACCGAGTAAAACTTTATCCGCTGGAGTTCGATTTGAAAGTACATTGGCGGAAGCGTTTGATTCAAATTCTCATTTATTAAATCGAGAGTATAATCATCTGCTTTACAACGTTGCTCTCCATTCTTATCATATGGAGAGTAAGAAAGGGAGTACAATATCTTTTAAGAAAGCGATTCAGCGACCAAATTACAGTTATCTAAATCGTTTTGAGGTTCAAAACGATGTCATTGGTTTCGTAGGAGATCAGGATATTAGGCCCACAAAATATTACATGGCCGGATATGAATATTTTCACAACACTTTTTTCTTCTCTGCTCAAGCAATGTACATTGAAGATTTCTTATCTACTTTTTATTCTAGCGCCAACAATAATTTAGTAACCACGTATCAGAATTTCAATACATCATACGTGGGAACACTAACAGGGGGATACAGTATGAATATTCTACCGTATTGGAATTCGAAGTTAACGATGGAAGGTGTCTACTTTAAGCTTAAGGATGATGAATTTAAAGGAATAATTAAAAGCACTACGCCTCGTTTCACCCTTAATTATAATAATAAATTAAAATTGGGAAAGACCACGAGTTTTGATGCGAACTTCACATGGGTTTCCAACTATAATGATGGAGTGATAAACCATTTATCTACAAGCAAAATGAATTTTATACTGACTAAGCGATTTAAGAATTTTGATGCGATTCTTTACTGTTATGATGTTTTTAAAGGGATGGGAGAAAGAGAGATCGTAGACAATTCCTTATTCTATGTCCAATCCGATAGCTACAATGATAACCGAGTCCTAGGTCTTTCCCTGCGGTGGAATGTCGTATCTAATAAATTTAAGAGCCAACCTGTGGAAGAAATTTCCGATGAAACACTAGATCGACTATAAAAGTTGAGGTATCGAAATGCAAACTAATGCAACGAAATGAATTATGATTGCAACTCTGCGCTTAAAAAGAACCCCGTCTTCATAGATTTTTTGAAGTGATCTCGCTTCATTACTTGTACTTTTTAAGCAGCTCCACTATTTTCTGTTCATCCTCTTGATTCATAGAAGAAGAGGTTGAGGTGCTACTTACGCTGCTGAAAACTTTTGTTTTCACCTCGTTCTTTAAATATTTGAACCCATTGTGCTCTTCAATTGAGATGGATTTAAGCCCGTCGATCTGTTCTGAATTCATTTTTAACAAATTAGAAACCGATAGTAAACGATCGGATTTGGTGCTAACGGTGCACATAGCGAGAAGAGAAAGTAAGGAAATAGCAATGAATTTTTTCATGAAAATGTTTTTTTTAATTTGTGTGTGATTCATTAGTAAGAGTCTAATATAACTCTTTTTTTTATTTTTTTCAGTTATGGCCTCTGCTTTTTTTCATCTGTTCAAGGGCAAGTTCAATACGATCACTTTGTTTTTTAATTTCTTTATGGTACTCAAATATTGCCTGTTTACCTTGACGTTCATCGGCGTGATTGGAAAGGATAACGACTGAAGTTTGGGATTGAGGATAGTAGAGCAAGAGTGAAGCAGATCCTTTTACATACCCTGTGTGGAAATAGCTCTCGGGCTGTTTACGGGATTTCATGATTCCATAACCATAGTAAATTTCCCCTAAGATGGGATGTGTTGCCTTTGTCGTTGAGTTTTGCATACTTTCTACAGATGCTTGGCTCAAGAAAGTCCCGGAATAAAGAGCTTGATTCCATTTATGAAGGTCTTTCGCAGTAGATAGAATACCACCCGCCGCAAGACCAATCTGTTCATTTAAAAGTCTCTGTGGCATATGGGGAACGACCTGCGCAGAATTGTATTGGCCCGTATATGCAGACGCGAAATTTTTCGGTATAGAATGGGAGGCAGGGTAGGTGTTTTGAAGACCTATTTGTGCGAATAAGTGGGATTGCAACTCTTCTAGTTTTTGATTGGATACGGTTTCTAATAGCTTTCCAACAAAATTAATCCCCTTGTTAGAGTAATGGTATTGTTGACCGGGAATAGATACTAAATTAGGTGCGAAGTCAACGATTCCTGATGTGTGGTTTAGTAGTTGTGACACTTTGATTTGATTCCAACTCGGCTTTTTGAATTCGCTTAAGTAACTACTTACAGAATCTTCAAGATTTAGTTTTCCTTGGTCTACTAATTGGAGGGTTAACACGGCCGCAAACTGCTTGCTTACAGAAGCAATTGCGAATACAGAAGAATCCGAGATGGGGATTTTTTCTTTGAAATTTTCAAATCCTTTTGATTTTTGAAACAACAGTTCTCCATTTTGCATGATGGAAACGATACCATTAAAATCGCTTTTATTAAGAAGAGAATCCAGTTGGACCTCGTAAAGCGCACGCTGAAAATCGACTAGAGTATAGTCTTTCGGTTTTTGAGTGGGTTTAAGGTCGGGTTTCTTCGATTCACAAGCGCCAAGTGTCAGTAAAAGTACGACAAAGTAGACTGTGGACTTTTGAAATAGTTTCATTTGTGTTTACTTTCTTTAAATGTACTAAAAATACAGTGAATCGAATAGCGTGGAGGGTATAAAGAAGCATCGTTTAAAGGCATGAGCTCATTTTCAACTAAAAAAGCTACCCCGAAGGATAGCTTTTAAGATTAAATATGCGAGTCAGGATTTACATGTTTCGTCGGTATTTTCCACCCACTTCAAATAGAGCATTGGTGATTTGGCCTAGAGAGCAATATTTACCCGCTTCCATCATTACCTCGAAGAGGTTTTGTTGATTAATGGCGGCGGTTTGCAGTTTTTCCAACCATTCTCCGGATTGAGATTCATTGGATTTTTGGTAGACCTCCAAATTCCCAATTTGGTGCTGCTTCTCTTCTTCTGTGGATCGAATCACTTCTCTTGGGAGAATCGTAGGAGATCCGTCCTTACCTAAGAAGGTGTTTACGCCAATGAGTGGGTATTCTCCTGTGTGCTTTAACCATTCGTAATGCATGGATTCTTCTTGGATTTTGGAACGTTGGTACATGGTTTCCATGGCACCGAGCACTCCACCTCTTTCCGTAATGCGGTCGAATTCAAGATAGACGGCTTGCTCTACCAAATCAGTCAATTCTTCTATAATGAAAGATCCTTGTAGTGGGTTTTCATTTTTGGCAAGGCCTAGTTCCTTGTTAATGATTAGCTGGATGGCCATTGCTCGACGTACAGACTCCTCTGTAGGAGTTGTGATCGCTTCGTCGTAGGCATTGGTATGCAAAGAGTTGCAATTGTCATAGATCGCATAGAGGGCCTGCAAGGTCGTACGGATGTCGTTGAAATCAATTTCCTGGGCGTGCAAAGAACGACCCGAGGTTTGAATGTGGTATTTTAGCATTTGTGAACGCTCATCTGCACCGTATTTTAACTTCATTGCCTTAGACCAAATGCGTCTCGCAACCCTACCAATGACGGCATATTCAGGATCGATTCCGTTGGAAAAGAAGAACGATAAGTTCGGGGCAAAAGCGTTAATATCCATCCCTCTAGAGAGATAATATTCAACGTAGGTAAATCCATTAGCTAAGGTAAAAGCCAATTGCGAAATTGGATTGGCGCCAGCTTCTGCAATATGATACCCTGATATGGAAACCGAATAGAAATTTCTCACCTTTTCGGTAATGAAGTACTCTTGTACGTCTCCCATTAATCGAAGTGCGAACTCTGTAGAGAAAATACAAGTGTTTTGCGCTTGGTCTTCTTTAAGTATGTCGGCCTGTACGGTTCCACGTACTTGCGCAATGGTTTGCGCCTTAATTAGCTCGTACTGCGTTTTCTCTAGTACTTCGTCCCCGGTGAGACCGAGAAGTTTCAATCCGAGTCCATTGTTGCCCTTTGGAATCGGACCTTCGTACGCCGGTCTTTTTAGTCCTTGGTCATCGAATTTGGCTTTTAATTTCTGTTCGACTACATCCCAAAGCCCATTTTCCTCGATGTACTTTTCACAATTCTGATCAATTGCTGCGTTCATGAAGAACGATAACAACATCGGTGCAGGACCGTTGATTGTCATTGAGACTGACGTGAGAGAATCGACGAGGTCAAATCCTGAGTATAATTTTTTAGCATCGTCAAGAGTAGCAATCGATACCCCTGCATTACCGATCTTTCCGTAAATGTCGGGAGGTAAAGCGGGATCTTGCCCGTAAAGCGTTACCGAGTCAAATGCAGTGGAAAGCCTTTTCGCTGGCATTTCGGCAGAAACGTAATGGAACCTTCGGTTGGTTCTCTCTGGACCGCCTTCTCCTGCAAACATTCTTGTCGGGTCTTCTCCTGTTCTTTTGAAAGGATAGATTCCTGCTGTGAAAGGGAATTTTCCAGGGACGTTCTCTTTTCCTTTCCACCAGATAAGATCTCCCCAGTCCTTAAATTTAGGAAGTGCAATTTTAGGAATATCAAGTCCGGATAAACTTTTTGACTTCGTCTCCACAGTGATGCCTTTGCCTCTAACAAGGTAAGTAAATGAGTCTTGGTCCATTTCCTTCTTAAAGGTGTCCCAGTTCTCTAAAAAGTCGCTGTTTTCAGGAAGTAAATTCTTTCTTGTTTTGTCTTGAAACGTTTGTAGTTTTTCTTTGGTTTCTGCATCGTCTGCAAGTAAAGATTTGGTCTCTTCTAAAACGTAAAGGTTTTTGGCAATCTCGGCCTGTTCTTGTAATTCCTTTTCGTAGCGATCGTTGTTCTCCACGATTTCGGAAAGGTAACGTACACGGCTTGGAGGAATCACTACAGAGTCCTGTACGTGATTGTGTTCGATGTAAGGACTGAATGTAGTGTCGTGCTTTTGATAGAGTTCGTCAATTTTCAAATTAAGCTTTTCAATGATGTCATTAAAGAGCTGGGTGATCCCCCAATCATTGAATTGACTAGCTTTGGTAGCATACACAGGCATCTCATCCAATTGCTTGTCAAACAGCACGTGATTGCGTTGGTACTGTTTCCTGACCGCTTGCAAAGCATCTAGAGCTCCGCGCTTATCGGATTTGTTTAAAGCAATGAAATCCGCATAATCAAGCATATCTATTTTCTCCAACTGTGTTGAGGCTCCATATTCGGGAGTCATAACGTAGAGTGAAACGTCTGCAATTTCTGTAATTTCAGATCCGCTTTGTCCAATCCCAGAGGTTTCAAGAATAATTAAATCCGGTCCTGCTATTTTAAGAACATCAATGGCAGAGTGGATATAAGGAGAAACGGATACATTGTTCTCTCTTGTGGCCATGGAACGCATGTACACACGGGAATCGTGGATTGAATTCATACGGATTCGGTCTCCTAGTAGGGCGCCGCCCGTTTTCTTTTTGGATGGGTCCACGGAAATGATGGCTATCTTTTGCTCTGGATTCGCTCGTAAAAATCGTCTTACAATTTCATCGGTTAGGGACGATTTTCCAGCGCCTCCTGTTCCCGTAATTCCTAAAATGGGAACTTGACATGTTTTTGCTCTTTCTTTAAGTGCTGAAACGAGATCCGCTTTTTGGTCGGAAAAATTCTCGACTGCGGAAATCATGTGAGCGATGGATTTTGAATCTTCGAATTGAAGTGAGTCAAGGTCTTTGACCTCTACCGATTCGCCTGTGGGGAAATCCGATTTTGATACCAGGTCGTCTATCATTCCTTGCAGACCGAGTTCCCGTCCGTCGTCCGGAGAATAAATACGATCGATTCCGTAGTCTGCTAGGTCTTTGATTTCACTCGGAAGGATTACTCCTCCACCCCCGCCAAAAATTTTAACCTGGGGTGATCCTTTTTCACGAAGCAGGTCGTAAATGTATTTAAAATACTCGTTATGGCCTCCTTGGTAAGATGTAAGGGCGATCGCATTCGCGTCTTCTTGAATTGCCGTGCTTACGACCTCTTGCGCAGACTTGTCGTGTCCAAGGTGAATGACTTCGCATCCTGTGGCTTGGATCATTCGGCGCATAATATTAATCGCAGCGTCGTGCCCATCAAAGAGGGAGGCTGCGGTCACGATTCTAACTTTATTTTTCGGTTGGTATTGCTTGTTTTCCATATATAATCTAAACGATTTGTCAATGCTTCAAAGATATGAATTCAGGAGTAAAGCCGCAATTTCCAGTTTCTATAGGATTCAAAACTGAGAATTTGAGTTGGAGCCTGTAGTAGAATAGTATTATCTTTGTAAAAATAAATCTATGCGAAATACGATTGCATGCCTATTCATTGGTACTGTGGTAAGTTTTCTATTTAACTATTATTTACTAGGGAATACGGAATTTAGTATTGCACTGTACAATGCATTTGCATTTGGATTGGGTTGGGCTATGGCCTACTTTGTAGATCGTCCGAGTTGGCCACTCGCAAAAAAACTAGGACTTTCCCTTGTTGGGATTGTGCTCCTTGTTGCACTTGGATTTATATTCTTTGATTTTGAAATTGCGGTTCCATCCGTAATTAAATTTTCGACCGTCTTTGTTGCCTACTATTTAATTGCTAGTTTTCGACCGAGCAAGTCGCTACGAAACTAATTCTGGGCTCCAAAAGGTATAGAAAGGGTAAGATGCTGCCGAGTTTTTCTCCTCACTTTTGAATTGAGATGCGGTATAGTGCTCCTCAAGAGGGTTGAAATGACCTAGAGTCTTAAATTTCAAGTTATTTCTTGAAATGCATTCAATAAAATATTTCCAATTTTAAAAAAATAGTGTACCTTTGCACACCCGTAAAGGGATAAATATGTTTAATCGTAAACGAAAAAGTGTGAATACATTAAGTTACAAAACCGTTTCAGCTAATAAGGCTACCGCTAATAAAGAATGGGTTGTGGTAGACGCTGAAGGACAGCCGTTAGGAAGACTAGCTTCGACGGTTGCAAAGATTTTGAGAGGTAAGCACAAAACAAACTTTACTCCCCACGTTGATTGTGGAGATAACGTAATTGTTTTGAACGCTGGTAAAATTACCCTTTCAGGAAACAAGTGGGCTGATAAGACCTACATCTGGCATACAGGTTATCCAGGTGGACAAAAGTCGCAGACAGCTGAAGAGCTATTAAAGAAAGATCCAATGAAAGTTTTGGAGAAGTCCGTAAAAGGAATGCTTCCAAAAAACAAATTGGGTTCTGCTATTTACAAGAACCTTTATCTATATGAAGGGACTGAACATAAGCACGAAGCTCAACAGCCGAAAACTATTAATGTTAACGAATTTAAATAATTAATATGTCTACAGTTCATAAAATTGGAAGAAGAAAAACTTCAGTAGCTAGAGTTTATGTGAAACCAGGTTCTGGTAATTTCATCGTAAACGGAAAAGATGCTAAAGAATACTTCTCTACAGATGTTATGGTTTACAAAGTGAACCAACCGTTTTTACTTACCGAAACTGCAGGACAGTACGACGTTACTGTGAATGTATTTGGTGGAGGAAATACCGGTCAAGCGGAAGCTGTTCGTTTAGGTGTATCTAGAGCTCTTTGCGAAATTAACGCAGAGTTCAGACTTGCTCTTAAACCTCACGGTCTTCTTACTAGAGACGCAAGAATGGTCGAAAGAAAGAAACCAGGACAGAAGAAAGCAAGAAAGAGATTCCAATTCTCTAAACGTTAATTTTCAAGCCTTAGCCCTTTGGGATTTTCCAAGAAGCCCTTTTGGTTTCCAATGGAAGTTTCAGAACCTAAGCAATTTATTTATTATTAATAAATGCCCCGTTTAGTTTAGCACCCAAACTTCACTCCCATCTAAAGTGTTGTTGATTGCAAAATAGCGGAATGTAAACTAAAAATAAGAAAGCGACATGGCAAAAGCAAATGTTAAAGACCTTTTAGAGGCAGGTGTACATTTCGGTCACATGACCAGAAAATGGAATCCAAATATGGCTCCATACATTTTTATGGAGAAGAACGGTATTCACATCGTAGACTTACATAAAACAGCAGTGAAATTAGACGAGGCGTGTAGCGCTTTAGAAAAAATCACTTCTGCAGGTAAAAAAGTTCTTTTCGTAGCAACTAAAAAACAAGCGAAAGAAGTCGTTGCAAAACATGCGGCGGAACTTAATATGCCTTATATTACAGAAAGATGGCCTGGAGGAATGTTAACGAATTTCGTTACCATTAGAAAGGCTGTTAAAAAGATGAACCACATTGATAAAATGAAGAAAGACGGTACTTTCGAAACTTTATCTAAAAAAGAAAGACTTCAAGTCGATAGACAAAGAGCCAATTTAGAAAAGAACTTAGGTTCAATTTCTGATATGGTGAGACTACCTTCTGCAGTTTTTGTAGTGGACATCATGAGAGAGCACATTGCGGTAACAGAAGCTAAAAAATTAGGTATTCCTGTGTTTGGTATCGTAGATACAAACTCTGATCCTAGAAAAGTTGACTTCGTTATTCCTGGAAATGATGATGCTTCTAAATCTATTGATATGCTTTTATCAGTAGTTGCAGATTCAATCAAAGAAGGGCAATCTCAAAGAAAAGCAGAGAAAGAAAAATCAAAAGAAGAAGGCGCAAAGGTTTCTGCAGATGCAGACACTGACTTTGATGCAAAGTAAGAATTTGATTTTCTGAGTATACGAAACCGTCTCAATATTTTTGAGACGGTTTTTTATTTGTTGATTTTGTCTAGACATTCCCAAAATAGAAAACCGCCTCAAAATCCAATTGAGACGGCTTATTTTTCTTTAGTAGATAGAATTCGATCTAATGAATTTTAAATTTAATGTATGTAATGGTCTTTCCTTTGGCAGAAAATAACTGTTCGTAGTGAGTTTGGATTTCACGCAGTAAGGGCGTGTTGGGTTCGTATTCCGGTGCACCATAAATATCATGATGTGCGGTAAGGATTTCATGTCCTTGCCCCTGGAGTAGACCTAAAGTGTAGCCATGCAGAAATTCTGAATCGGTCTTCAAGTGCATGATACCGTCCTTCTTTAGAATTTTTTTGTAACGCTCCAAAAACTCAGGATGCGTCATGCGGTGCTTCGTTCTTCTGTATTTGATTTGAGGGTCTGGAAAAGTGATCCAGATTTCATCCACCTCATTTTGTTCGAAGAACCCATCAATAAGTTCAATTTGAGTTCTTAGAAAAACTGCGTTGGAGAGTCCAGTCTCGTATGCTTCCTTAGCACCAAACCAAAATCTAGCACCCTTAATATCGATTCCTATGAAGTTCTTATCTGGAAATGCCTTGGCTAGTCCTACGCTGTATTCACCTTTTCCGCAACCCAGCTCTAAAACGAGTGGATTGTCATTTTTGAAGACCTGCTCTCTCCATTTCCCTTTTAATTTATAGCCTTCTAGCGCTTCTTCTCTTGTGGGTTGGAATACATTTGGAAGAATTCTATTTTCGGCAAAACGTGCCTGTTTGTTTTTTTTACCCATGTTTTATTTTCGTATGCAAATTTAAGAAGATTGTGAAGATTTCTCATCAGTGAACTTCGATAAATTTGAATCTCTAAGCCTTTTCTGATAGATCGGCAGGTATTTTTCGATGTAGACTTTCGTGGATTCTAAATTGCCCGTCTCAATGAAAGGGATTAGATTGTCTGAGGAATAAACGAACTGAAGAAAATTATCAATCATGTTTGCAGGTATCTTCATCCGTGTAAAATAATCTTGACCCAGGTAGTTTTTGATGTCCTTAATTCCGGCCATCATTTTCTCGTAGTCATAGAGTCTTTGCTTTTTCTTACGATCCCCAGAGAAAAGCTCATAAACGCTTCCTAAATTGAAGGACAGTCCACCTCCTGAAAAACCTGCAATGGGATCGAGGGCAGGACCCTTTTGCGGTTTAGGGGTAGGGAGTCCTAGCATGTTTTGAATGGCCAATTTCTTTTCGCTCTCTTTTAAGCTAAGCACATCACGACGTAAGTTACCTGTAGGTTTCCAACCAATGACAACTTCTTGAATCGTATGGTACATGGGAGAGAGTTGTATGATATTTAATCCGGAACTCAAGGCGCGAGCATCCACGGTGATGTCTTTTCTTTCGGAGAGAATGGAAGTGAAACGAATTAAATCGCCAATTTTTGCCTCGATTTCAAATTCGCCGTTGTAATTGGAAAGTACCGAGTGTTGATCGTTTAGGTTCGTCACATACACTTGGTTTAAGTAGATCGCAGAGTTTTCCTGCATGAAGATCTGACCCTTGAACGTTTGCGCCTGCACCAAGGAAAAGGCAAATAGGAAAGAGAGAAGTAGGGTCTTGTACATTAGAACAGTTAGGGTTAATGGATGTCCTTTTAGATTGATTTTAAGCTCGAAAGTTAATTATAGAAACTCAAAAATTATCATTGTTGTCCGATAAAAGAGTAGCATAGTAATATTGGTCTAATCTATAGTAAGTTTGAATTACGACACACCAAAGTACTTTGGGTAAAATTACATATTTTTCGACAAAGTTAATTTTTTGACAGCTGAATTCTTTAATTGATATTTCAACATAGTAAGAAGATTAAAAAAATGCAATTCGGAGAGCTAAAAAATGAGATTAGGACTAAAGATTATCTGATAGACATGCTCTTCCGTTAATTTTCCTAAGGTCCTATCCACTGCAATGTCAGAGGTATTCTGCGATTAAACACAATAATCAAATGTAAATAAATCTTAGGGGTTCTATTAAGTGTTCAATTCTACTTCTCAAGGGTTCTAAACAATGACATACTAGAAATTCAAGACGAAAAAGAGGAACAAACCTTGAAATTAGTCTTCGAAATATGGTGTCGAATGACCGGTCCAGTAAAAGAAAAATTTGGCTAACTAACAAATTCGCTTGATATGATGGATAATATGATTACTATAAATTAAAAGATAAGTCACCAAATTAAATCTTCTTTAATTGCATCGAAATTTGACACTTAAATATAAAAAGCCATTAACTGATCATTGCGATTAGGCGTTAAGTTGCTATTTGATAGTCATGGGGAAATTGTATTGCGAAACTGAGCATTTTCATATGGTAGAGAATTGCTAAAATCAAATGCTGGATTTTCAGATTGATATTTTCATAAAGTTATTGATTTGTAAGTTTTCCGGACGTGACAGAATCAGTTCAAAGATGTTTCCTATTGAGTGAATGATCTATTTACGTATTAACCTAAAAAGCAACAAATATTATAAATTTATTATGCATCGCATATAATTAATCGTGAAATAGAACTGAAAGCATAAAATATTTTTCTAATTTTCCAATGTCAAAAGAATGTGGTATTTATTTAAAAAAACAAAATTGATTAAATTTAATTTAAAATAAAATCTTTATATTTGGATAAATTGTTAAAATATAGACATTATTGGTTAGTAGAAGCGATACGATAATTAAGTTAGAAAGATCAATCTTATTTATTGTAAGAAAAGATAGAATATTATTACACATTAACTTTAATCTCAGAGTTAAGATAAAGTTCCCGACATAACTCTTTAAAAATTGGGAGTAATCATGTCATATTATGAAAAGGTATTTTTATTTAGCAGTTGTTTGCGTTGTCACCTTTTTGAGCTCAGGTACCACAAGTACTGATGTTAAAGGTGAAAGGTCAATCTCCGAAACAGAATTAAATTCTAAATTTTCGACAGTAGACAATGAAGTTTCTTTGTTCAGAAGGTCGTCTGAATTTGTCACTTTAAAAAAATCTTTCAATTTAAAAGATGAAAATTTCAATTTTAGTGAAGTTAAGATGAATAACCACTTTAATGAAGAAAGTAAATTTTATACTATTGCTGTAGATGTTATGGGGAGAAAGGACTTAATGCATTTTATAAAGCTTCCAACCAATAATTATATGGTCGTTTATAATAAAATTAATGTAAATAAAGAAAGTTTAACGGGATATTCCGAACTCTACGATGAATCTAAAAATTTTTATATTGATTATAAAATTAAAAAAACACAAAACGGTTATGAAATGACTTTAAATGATGTTCTTACAAGTAAGAGATTAGGAATATTGAAAGCTGCAAATGTTGCTGCTGTTAGTTGTGTAGGTGAAACATATAAAAAAATGAAAGATGCATGTGATGCTGACGACGATTGCAAGCTTCTATGTGACGCTGCCGATATCTTTGCAGGTCAATGTACTGGAGCGATGATTGCCAGTGCTCTTTATATTTGCGCTACGAATTAATAAAACCACTTAAAACAAGACTTATGGATACATTATTTATGATATTTATTGGGTTAGGACTAATAATTTACGCTTGGGGATTCATTGCATTAGATTGGAAAGATAGAAATGCGACTTTATGGTTAATTGCAATCATTGCACTTCCTGTTATGGGTTCGCTGGCTTACCTTAGTTACAAACAAAGACGTAAATATCACAAAAGTTAATATAACAATGAGCTTATATAAAAATATAAAAATTATCATCTTATTTATTGGTATTTGCGTTAAAAGTCAACAAGTACAGGTTGAATATGTGCTAGAAGGTCTTGATATTAAAGATCCCACATTTAGTACTTTTAATCTAGATATTAAAGATAATTCATCTAAGTTCTATCCCATTTCTATGTGCGAGCCATTTGATGCAAATTCAGTTTATATGCAGGTGCATATGGAAGGGAATAAATTAACCATTCTTGATGGCACATCCCTTCCTTTAGAGGTTTCATTAAATTATGATTTTAAGTGGAGAATCTTAGATAATTCAAAAATTGAAAATAACTTAAAAGTACAGGAGGCTATTGGGGTTTTGAACGGTAAACAAATCAAAGCTTGGTTCACAAATGATATACCGCTAAATCAAGGTCCTTTTATATTTAATGGTCTTCCAGGTTTAATCACCGAAATTATAATCCCTGACAGAAATATTTCGTTCAAGTTTTCTTCAATTTCTGACGGGAATGAAAAATGTGATAAGTCTATTTATCAAACAGATAAACAAAGGAAGGAACTCACATTAAAACGGTACAAAGAAATATTCGATGGGATCAATTCTAATTATGATGCATTAATTAAAAAATTTGAAGAAATTGGGTTTGGAGCTGGCACGGCACCATTAAAGCAAAATTCCTCAGATATTAAAAAGTTCAATATGCTTCGTGAAATATTATGAGAGATTCAGATTGAAGCATTTTCAAGGTAGAGGAAACTTATATTTGAATAGGCCTTTGTAAATTTATTCGAAGAGGTGGAATTGAGCAACTTGATTTGAAATCGTTTATTAAAGAATTCAACAAATTGACGATGCCAACTCCTACCAAAAAATAACACTTAAGTATTTGGATTATGCTTATGTAGAAAATGCCTATTAAATACTATTGCATTTTCAAATTAGTTGGATTAGGAAGTCAAGTCTTAGATTCTTGCAAAATCCTGAAAAGGAATGGATTATTGACAAGACTAGAGGGGGACAATTTTGTCCTTGTGATGGTACCTTACTTCTGCGGTTTCAGCACAAGTGAAAAATTAAATTTTTTATTTTCAGATAGATATGACCTCATAAATCTAGATTTAATTTTTCGTTGGACAAGATGGGAAATTATCTACAATTGGTCCTTTCTTTTTTTTGCTATGCGTAGTATTCAAAGATAACAAAATAAAAACTCTGCCATTTTTGGCAGAGTTTTTATTTCTCGAAAATCTTCCGAATTTATCCTAATGCAATTCTTACAAATCCTAATACTTTTAGGTCTGCATTGATTGATTTTACATATGTGGCAACCGATTGGCTTCCGTCTTTGATATACGCTTGGTGAACAAGAGTATTGTCTTTGTAGAATCTCTGCATTTTACCTTTAAGAATATTGTCGATAATGTTTTCAGGTTTTCCTTCTTTCACAAGAAGTTCTCTTTCAATCTCTAATTCTTTTTCGATGGTATCTTGAGATACTTTTGTTTCGTCAAGTGCAATTGGGTTCATTGCAGCTACTTGCATAGAAACGGATTTCGCAACTTCTGCAGCTCCTTCTACATTCGCAGATAGAGAAGTGATCGCAGCGATTTTGTTTCCAGCGTGGATATAAGCTCCTAAGAATGGTCCTTCAATTCTTTCGAATGCACCAATTTCAATTTTTTCTCCGATGACACCGGTTTGTTCGATCAATTTGTCAGCAACGGTTAAACCATTGAATTCAGAGGCTAAGAATTCTTCTTTTGTAGAATAGAAGATTGCTTGTTCTGCTAATTCATTTGCTAGCAAGATGAACGCTTCGTTTTTAGCAACGAAATCGGTTTCGCAATTCAATGAAATGATAGCACCAAGTGTTGCATCTTCGTTTACTTTAGCGATTACTGCACCTTCAGTAGACTCTCTGTCTGCTCTGTTTGCAGCTACTTTTTGTCCTTTTTTTCTTAAGATATCAATTGCCTTATCGAAGTCGCCTTCTGCTTCCACTAAAGCTTTTTTGCAATCCATCATTCCGGCACCGGTGGTGTTTCTTAATTTTGCTACGTCTGCAGCTACTGGTGTGTACATATGTTTACGGTTTTATTTTAAAAAATAAGTAAAATAGAGCTCTGTTTTAGAGCGTTGCAAAGATAAGAAATTATCTGCAAAAAATATAGGCGCGTATGGGGTTAATTTCAAGGTGTTAAAAAGTTGTTTTTTTGATTTTGTAGAGCGCCCGGCCAAGAAAAAGACAAAGCCGAAGATTTCTTCGGCTTTGAACATTTTGTTTATTTATTGAACGCTATCCCTTCCATTCTCCCATTTCTACGAACTTGTCTTGTCTTTGGTTCACAAGCTCTTTCGGAGTCATGTGTTTGTAGAAAGCAAGGTTTTCAAGAACAGAGGATTTTAAATTTTGGTAAGCCATTTTTGGGTCGTATTGCGCTCCCCCTAAAGGTTCTTCTACAATTCCATCAATGATTTTGTTTTTGAGCATATCTTTTGGAGTCAGCTTTAAAGCATTGGCCGCATCTTCTTTGTGCTCCCAATTTCTCCATAGGATAGAAGAGCAACTTTCCGGTGCGATAACTGAGTACCATGTATACTGTAACATAAACACTTTATTGCCCACTCCAATTCCTAAGGCTCCACCACTCGCACCTTCGCCAATGACATACGTGAGAATAGGCGTTTTAAGTTGAACCATTTCGTAAATATTCTTTGCGATCGCTTCTCCTTGTCCTCTTTCTTCCGCTTCTAGTCCAGGATAGGCTCCGGGCGTGTCAAGTAGAGTGATGACAGGAATGTTAAACTTCTCAGCTAGCTTCATTAAACGAAGTGCTTTGCGGTATCCTTCTGGATTGGGCATTCCGAAACGTCTTTGTTGACGTTCTTTGGTGGTGCGTCCCTTTTGGGTACCGATAATCATTACACTCTTGCCGTCAATCTTGGCGAGTCCACCCACCATAGCGAGGTCGTCTGCATACCCGCGGTCCCCGTGAAGTTCTAGAAAAGATCCTTCGTCTACAATTCCATTTATAAAGTCAAGTGAATAGGGGCGGTCTGGATGCCTAGATAGCTGTACCGTCTGCCACGGCGTTAGATTCTCGTAAATGTCTTTCTTTTTAGCAAGGATTTTTTCCTCGATTTGGCCACAAGCGACCTGAACATCTACACCGCTTTCTTCCCCTAAAAGGGCGCAAGCTTGGTATTGATCCATCAGTTCTTTTATAGGCTGTTCAAATTCTAAATATTCCATTTAAGTTGTACTCAATTTATCGTCAAATGTAAGAATTAATGCGGACTTTTCTATAGGGTATCGCAAGCATGCTGGATTCGAGCTCTGGTTTCTGCCTTCCCTAGGATCTCCATGATGTCTGGAACGTCGGGTCCTTTTAATTCACCCACAAGTGCCAAACGAAGTGGCATCATGAGTTTGCCCATGCCCACTTGCTGGGTTTCCGCGTAGGAATGCAATGCGACACTCAGGCTTTGGGAATCAAATTCAAGTCCCTCAAGTTCCTGGTGTAGTCCGCTAAGCAAAGTACGGCTTTGTTCGCCCCAAGCTTTTTTGCGTGCCTTTTCTTGGTATTCTGTAGGTTTTTCAAAAAAGAACTGACCGTTATAATAGATGTCTTTCACAAACGTCGCTCTCTCTCGCATAAGGTTAATTATTTTAAGAAGCTTATCATCTGGAAGTTCACTTTCATTGACTTCAGGTAGTGCCTTTAAGTAGGTAAGGATTTCTAACTCTGATTTGATCTGTAGATATTGATGGTTAAACCATTCTGCTTTTTCTTTGCTAAAACGTGCTCCTGCTTTGTGGACTTTTTCAAGATCAAATTCTTGGACAAGATCCTCTAAGGATAGTATCTCTTTATCATCGGCTGCAGACCATCCCAGCAGAGCAAGAAAATTGATAAAGGATTCGGGGAAATACCCTTCTTCACGGTAGCCTTTTGAGACCACACCGGTGGTGGGGTCCTTGAAGTCCATAGGGAAGACCGGGAATCCAAATTTATCTCCATCTCTCTTGCTAAGTTTTCCTTTGCCTTCTGGCTTTAGGATGAGAGATAGATGGGCGAATTTGGGCGCTTCCCAATTCATGGCTTCGTAGAGTAGGGTGTGGAGTCCTAAAGAGGGCAGCCATTCTTCTCCTCGAATTACGTGCGATATTTTCATTTCATGATCGTCAATAATATTTGCGAAGTGGTACGTGGGCATTCCATCGTTCTTCACAAGTACTTTGTCGTCCAATGTGTTTGTGTTGACCGCAAATCGACCTCGAATCATATCGTCTAGTTGCAAGATTCGGTCAACAGGCATTTTAAATCGAACGACATACGGAGTGTTTTGATCCAAAAGAGCTTGAACCTCCGTTTCAGAAAGCGAAAGAGAATTCTTCAGTCGCGTTCTTGTAAAGTAATCGTAAGCGAAGACTTCCCCTCGACTTTCGTATTCACTACGAACGGCATCGAGTTCTTCTGGCGTGTCGAAAGCGATGTATGCGTAATCTGTTTTCAGAATTTCAGCGGTGTATTTATCGTATATTTCTCTACGTTCGCTTTGTCGGTAAGGACCATAAGGACCTCCGTGTTTTGGGCTTTCGTCTGGGATTAGACCGCACCATTCTAAGGCCTCGAGAATGTACTGCTCGGCACCGGGTACATAGCGAGTCGTATCTGTGTCTTCAATTCGAAGAACAAAATCGCCTCCCATTTTTTTCGCAAACAGGTAATCGTATAAAGCCGTTCGTACACCTCCTAAATGTAGCGGGCCTGTGGGACTTGGTGCAAATCGCACTCTTACTTTATTCATGAGAAATAATGTTAAGTTGCAAATTTACTAATTTAAGCTTGTAAAAAATTAGGTAGCTTTGCACAATTTCAATTTTTGCACATGAAAATTCGCAAACAAAATAAATTTTTGTTTTACGTTAGGGGGTTTGTAACCGATCGTTTGCCCACTAGGACGGCAAGTGCTAAAATTTCAGGTCTTAAATTTGGCTTTTCTGAGAGCCAGCTTGCCACCATAGAGGAAAGGGTTGCGTATTACAATCGTATCGATAAGCCAAAGACGATTGAAGGGAAAACCCAGGTAAGAGATTTGTTGAAACCAAGAACCCCAAAGTCGTATTTTTTTGACACGTATCGCTATGCGCGATATTTTGGACTGGATCGGTTTATCGATTATGTGTTTGGAGATGTCATTGCAGTGCCTAATACACCCTCTGTGGTCAAGAGCCGACCCATCCAAGGGAACAATCAAAACAGTGTTCTTTTAAAGCTAAATCGAGCTAGGCACTTTATTCATGTGGAGAATGACAAGCCTTTTCTTGAGAAAAAGGATCTTCTCATCGGAAGATGCGCAATCTTCCAAGAGCATCGCTATGCATTTTTTAAGAAGTACTTTGCTCATCCTTTAACGGATTTAAGACAAGTGAATGGGAATGGAGGAAATCCGAATTGGGTAGGACCTAAAATTTCGATTAAAGACCATCTGGATTTTAAATTCATTCTTAGTCTAGAAGGGAATGATGTGGCAACCAATTTAAAATGGATCATGTCGTCAAATTCAATTGCGGTGATGCCTAGGCCCAAATACGAAACATGGTTTATGGAGGGCAAATTAATTGGGGGCGTGCATTATATTGAGATAAAAGACGATTATTCCGATTTAATTGAGAAGCTCACGTATTACATTGAAAATCCAGCGGAGTGCCTGCAGATCATAGAGAAAGCCCAGTTGCACAGTGCTCAATTCCAGAATTCTAAAAGTGAAGATTTGTGTAATCTTTTGGTTTTGCAGCGTTATTTTGAACGATGCTCGCCCAAGTCTAAAACAGGAAGTTTAATCGCCTCATAAGGAGGGAGCTCAAGAATGTAATGAATCCAGTTGGTGAAACTGTATTTTTGCTTTAGAGAAGAATCTAGGGTACGGTAAGGTCTTTTTAAAAACTCTTCCAGACCCTCAAAATTGGAATGCTCTTCCCAAACAAATAAATTGTCGGGATGATAAAATTCGTATTTTTTGATCTCAGCATTATTCGTAATTAGTTTTTTCTCGTGGCCAATGGCTTCAAAAGTTCGGAAAGAAAGCCCGTCATGTCTCCCGTTTACGAAGTCAATTAGAACGCCGGCCTTCTTTACATTTTCCAGATTTTGATCAAAGCTTATAAAGGAATCTATAAACAGAGCGCCACAGTGTTTGTATTGCTGCACAACGGAACTGTTTTTAGTCAGAAGGTGGATTTTGGGAACAAATTCCGCGGACAGGATTCGTTCGATGATTTTCTCGATCGGATCCATTCTGTTTTTGAAATAACTTCCTACAAAATAAACCACCTTAGGATCTGCTTCTCCTTGGAAAGGGGAGTGGTAATCAAAATAAAAATTGGTTGTAGGAAGTACATTCTTTGTTTTTAATAGGTCTGCAGGATCAAAAACAAAAAACCGATCGAATAGGGGAATGTATCGCTTTACTTGGGGAAACAAATCAATGCCATCCCATTGGTAAGCGCACGTGGTTATGCAATGCGTTAAAGTCCATTTTAAAAACCCGATTGGAAAACAGTCAGGACGAATAAAAAGTGCAAAATCAGCTTTTTGCGGCAGATTGCTAATTTCTGTTTCAAACTTCGTTTCGAAAGGTTTAAACCTTAATCTGTTTTTGTAATCCCGGTCTTGAAATAAGGTCTTACGAATAAAATTAGTAAGTTTTTGAATCTTGCTTTTGTAGGTGAACTCCTGAGGAAAAGAAATATCGATCACCTTAAACCCTAAATAGTCTAAGTTCTTTTTGATTTCGTTACTTACATTGTAAGCAGTGGGGGCACCGAAAATGATTACTTTTTGTTTTTCCATTCTTCTCGAAGGGCTTCGTAAGTTTGATAGACGTATTTACTTTGTAGCTGTGCGATTTTTAGACCTATTTTCCCGTCCAGGAATCCTAATTTTAGAACATAGGTTTTAAAAAACCGAAAAGCAGTTTTGATCCCTTGTGTAAATGGATTGTATCGCTTTTGTTTTTGAAAAAGTTCTTTTCCTTTCAACTGCCCGTAATGGGCCATTTTAGCTTTGTAGGATTTTAGATCCCGTACAGAGTAATGCAGAAGTTTGTTGCGTAATACTCCGATCTCACCTTCTACATGAAGGGTTTCATGAACTAATTTTTCTGAAATGTAATGGCATTTGGATTTGCGGAACAATCGAAAATTCTTATCCTTTTGAGTGCCCGAATACCGAATAGGTTTGTTTTCAAAGAAAAACAATCGATAAAAATAATAGGCGTCTTTTCGATTTGGGCTTTGAAGTGTGTCTAGAATTTCAGCGCGTAAATTGGGTGCAATACGCTCGTCTGCATCGAGGAATAAGACCCAATCGTGCTTTGCCTCTGATAGGGCAAAATTACGTTGAGAAGAAAAATCTTGAAAGCAATGGCTAATCACCCTCGTTTTTGGGTGCTCCTTAGCGAATTGCACTGTTTTGTCAGAGCTGAAAGAATCAATGACCAAAATTTCATCGCATAAATCAAAAGAGTTTAAAACTTCTTTGATATTGTCTTCTTCGTTAAAGGTAATGATGAGGCCACTGATTTTTTCGCTCATTTTTAAATATTATGCTTTGAATTCGCGCACCGTCTTTTTAAGGATTTCCATGCATTCATCCAATTGTTTCTCTGTAATTACCAAAGGAGGTGCCAAACGGATGATGTTCCCGTGAGTAGGCTTTGCGAGTAGTCCATTTTCCTTCAGGGCTACACATAAATCCCATGCGGTGGAAGAGTCGGGAGTATCGTTGATCAATATGGCATTTAAGAGCCCTTTGCCCCTTACGGCGGTAAGCAAATTAGACTCCTCAACTAGTTTTTGAATTTCTGCTCTAAAATAGTCTCCTAAACTTTGCGCTCTCTCGGAAAGTTTTTCGTCTATAACCACCTCAAGTGCTGCTACCGCTACGGCGCAGGCAATTGGATTTCCTCCAAAGGTGCTTCCATGCTGTCCTGGATTGATTACTTCCATAATGGGATTATCAGCAAGTACAGCGGAAACTGGGTACATTCCGCCAGAAAGTGCCTTTCCTAAAACAAGGATGTCCGGTTGAACGTCCTCGTGATGGCAAGCAATTAGTTTCCCGGTTCTAGCAATACCCGTTTGGACTTCGTCTGCGATAAAAAGTACGTGGTGTTTTTTACAAAGTTCCGAAACAGCTTTTAAATATCCGTCTTTTGGCACATAAACTCCGGCTTCTCCTTGGATAGGTTCTACTAGAAAGGCGGCAATAGAATCACCCTGCTCGGAGAGCACTTTTTCCAAAGCCTCGATATTGTCGTAGGGTATCTTGAGAAATCCAGGTGTGAATGGACCGTAATTCGTGAAGGCATCTGGGTCGTTTGAAAACGAAACAATGGTTGTGGTGCGTCCATGGAAGTTGTTTTCACAAACCACGATTTTCGCTTGGTTTGGACTGATTCCTTTTTTCTCGTAAGCCCATTTCCTAGCTATTTTTACGGCCGTTTCCACGGCTTCTGCTCCGGAATTCATTGGGAGCACTTTGTCGTATCCAAATAGAGAGGTAATTGTTTTTTCATATGGACCCAGTTGATCGTTATAGAAAGCGCGAGAAGTAAGGGCAAGAGTTTGCGCCTGGTCTACTAGGGCTTTTACGATTTTAGGATGGGAGTGCC
Source organism: Chryseobacterium sp. A301 (assembly GCF_054489425.1). Lineage (NCBI taxonomy): Bacteria > Pseudomonadati > Bacteroidota > Flavobacteriia > Flavobacteriales > Weeksellaceae > Chryseobacterium > Chryseobacterium sp. A301. The sequence goes on along the minus strand of NZ_JBTMWY010000005.1, from coordinate 146,788 downwards.
CTTGATTTACGGCAGAGTAAGCAGAGAGAAAATCGTAATATTTCTTTCCTTCTACATCCCAGACATACGGACCTTCCCCTTTTTCAAGAACCACCGGCAGGGGATGGTAATTGTGAGCACCGTATTGGTTTTCAAGATCGATGTAATACTGTGAATTCTTTTTTGAAGAAGTGTTTTGGGCCATGTGGTTCTATTTTTACAGATTATTTTTTATTGAATAGTAAACAAAAGGCCGGCTTCCTAAAAGGGATTGCCGGCCTATGTTCTAAAGTATGGAATGAAATTGCTTTGGGTTCACAGGGAACTCTTATTGCATTTCGTATTCTTTGCTCATCACAAAGGATTCCATGAATTTAGTGGTGTATTCGCCAGCTAAAAATGCAGGATCGTCCATAAGTTGACGATGGAAAGGGATGGTGGTTTTAATTCCTTCAATGTAAAACTCATCCAATGCACGCTTCATTTTAGCAATCGCTTCCTCTCGGGTTTGTGCGGTTGTAATAAGCTTTGCAATCATGGAATCGTAATTCGAAGGGATAGAGTAGCCTGAATACACATGTGTATCCATTCTTACTCCATGTCCACCTGGAATGTTTAGGCCCTTGATTTTCCCTGGACTTGGTCTGAATTCGTTATATGGATCTTCTGCGTTGATACGGCATTCGATGGAATGCAATTTTGGGAAGTGATTTTTCCCTTGGATTGGTGTTCCTGCCGCAAGTAAAATCTGTTCCTTAATCAAATCGTAATCAATTACTTGTTCCGTAATGGGATGTTCCACTTGGATACGCGTATTCATTTCCATGAAATAGAAATTTCTATGCTTATCAACCAGGAATTCAATCGTTCCCACTCCTTCATACGCAATGAATTCTGCAGCTTTAACGGCCGCATCTCCCATTTTGTTTCGCAATTCATCGGTCATAAAAGGAGAAGGCGTTTCTTCTACCAATTTTTGATTTCTTCTCTGAATAGAGCAGTCTCTTTCCGAAAGGTGACACGCTTTTCCGTATTGATCGCCCGCAATTTGAATTTCAATATGTCTTGGCTCTTCAATGAGTTTCTCCATGTACATTCCTCCGTTGCCAAAGGCGGCAACCGCTTCTTGAATTGCAGATTCCCAATGTTCTTTTAGGTCCTCCTCTTTCCATACTGCGCGCATTCCTTTTCCTCCACCGCCGGCAGTCGCTTTAATCATGACAGGATAGCCAGTCTCTTTTGCAATTCGAACGGCATCCTCGTAGGAATCAATTAGTCCGTCAGATCCAGGAACACAAGGAACCCCTGCTGCTTTCATGGTTGCTTTCGCATTTGCTTTGTCTCCCATCCTTTCAATTTGCTCTGGAGTCGCACCAATAAACTTGATGTTGTTTTTAGCGCAAATACGTGAGAAGTTAGCGTTTTCAGAAAGGAACCCATACCCAGGATGGATTGCATCGGCATTGGTGATTTCCGCTGCTGCAATAATATTGGGGATCTTCAAGTAGGAATCCTTGCTCATTGCAGGTCCGATGCAAACCGCTTCGTCCGCAAATCGTACATGCAAACTGTCTTTGTCTGCCGTGGAATAAACGGCGACCGTTTTGATTCCCATTTCTTTGCAAGTCCGAAGGATGCGCATGGCAATTTCTCCTCGGTTTGCGATAAGTATTTTTTTGAACATCTTTTTTGAATAATTTAAGTTAGTAATTTTCGATCTTTTTTAATTTCGATCGATAAAGTCTAAATGATTCCTTAAGATGGATCCACTAAAAATAAAGGTTGGTCGTATTCTACAGGAGTAGCATCGTCAACTAAAATTTTGACAATTTTTCCTGAAACTTCCGATTCAATTTGATTGAAAAGTTTCATAGCTTCAATGACGCAAACGACTTTACCTTCTGTTACGGAGTCTCCTACATTTACGAATACTTCTTTATCTGGAGAAGGTTTTCTGTAGAAGGTACCAATCATTGGCGATTTAATAGTGACATATTTACTGTCTTCATTGTTTGCAGCAGGCTCACTCGCGGGTGCACTGTTTGCAATTGGGGCTGGCGCTGCGGGTGCAGGGGCTGCCTGTTGATACATTTGCGGTTGCACTGCGTATCCTACATTTTCATTTCCACCAAGAGGAGTCTTGATAGTAATTTCGAAGTCTTTCGTTTTGTACTTCACTTCGGATACTTCCGATTTTGACACAAACTTGATCAGATTTTGTATGTCTTTAATGTCCATAACTTGTTATTTGAATATTGGCCAAAAATACAAAAAAACAACAAAAAACCACTCATTTTTAATAAAAATGAGTGGTTTTTGTATAAAATTGAAGAACTATCGGTTTAGCGACTAGTTTTCTTCTGTAGTTTCGGTTTCTTTTTCCATTACCACTTTACCTCTGTAGTAAAGCTTCCCTTCATGCCAGTGTGCTCTGTGGTATAAGTGCATTTCACCCGTGGTTGCGTCTTTCGCCAATTGAGGAACGACTGCTTTATAATGGGTTCTTCTCTTGTCTCTTCTTGTGCTGGATTGTCTTCTTTTTGGATGTGCCATTTCTAATTATTTTTTAATTGATGAGTGATGAGAGAGGATTATCGTATCTCATCTCATCTATTTAAAATATTTATTTTTAATTTTTGTCTTTCAATTTTTTGAGCGCTGCCCATCTAGGGTCTACTTCTTCCGGCTCACTTTCTTCTGTTTCCTTCTGCTCTGATTCTTTCGCTTCTTCTTCACCAAACAATGCATAACGCTCGACAAGCTCCCAATCTTCCTGCGCAATCGAAGGAGAGATTTTCTTCATTGGAATCGAAAGCACGACCATCTCGTATAAGATTTGCGCCATATTAAAGGCGTGGTCGCTCGATGGAATCGTAATGACTTCCTCGTTGCTATCGTCGTAGGTCTCACCGAAATTCACTAGTAATTTCAACTCAGGGTTGATTTCGTAGTCGAATATTTCGCCTGTTATGTCGCACTCTAAGGCGACTGGTCCGTGGACTTCGATCCAAAATTCAAGAAAAGTGGTGTGCTTTTCCATTAGGATTTCTGCTACTAATCTTGGATCAGTAAACTCTTGTTCCGCTTCATGTAGTTCAAAGAACGATTGATCTATCTCAAATTGGAACTTATGTTTTCCGTTTTTCAGTCCGGAAAAGACTACTTCGTAGTTTCTAAATTTGTCCATAAAATGAGGTTGCAAAAATATGCATTTTTTTTGATTTAGCAAATATATTTGGTGGCAAATACTCTTTTTGAGACCGAGGGCTTCGAATTTATTAATTTGTCTGCGCTGTAACCCGCCTTTTTACTGCCTTTGCAAGGATTAGTGACTAGGAACATCTTCGTCGATTCCATGGTCCTTATTTGTGCTTCTCGGTTTTAATCGGTTCGACATGAGGTCGTTATATTCATTTCTGTTCTTGAAGAGTTTTACGGCGGTGAAAACGGCTTCAGTGAAGCTACGTTCATCCGCAATGCCTTGCCCCGCAATGTCGTAAGCGACTCCATGGTCTGGTGAAGTTCGAATGAAAGGAAGTCCGGCCGTGTAATTAACACCCGTTTCGTAGGCAATGGTTTTGAAAGGAGCAAGTCCTTGATCGTGATACATTGCTAAGACGGCATCGTAGTGTTTGTATTTTTCAGGCTGAAAATAACTGTCTGCAGGAAAGGGACCAAAGGTTAAGATTCCATTCTCGAACATTTCGTTAATCGCAGGTTGAATGATTTCTATTTCTTCAGACCCAATGGTGCCACCGTCACCCGCGTGTGGGTTTAGTCCGAGTACTGCAATCTTGGGTTTTTGTATTTGGTAGTCCTCAATTAAACATTGGTTCAAAATACGAATTTGCTTTTTTAGTACCTCTTTGGATAGTTTTTGAGCCACCTCCGACAGGGGGATGTGATGAGTGGAAACGGCCACCTTTAGATCTTCCGTCACCAGGAACATTAGACCTTTTTTGTCCATTTGTGCTTCTAGGTACGGAGTGTGACCCGCATAGGCGAAACCGTGCTTAATCATTTCGTCCTTATTTATAGGAGCTGTAACAAGAACATCAATATCTCCTTCTTTCAAGGCGTGAGTTGCTGCCTCCAAGGAGTCAATGGCCATTTTTGTAGATTCATCGGTGGGGGTGCCTAGCTGGACGTTCACGTTGTCCTTCCATAGGTTTACCATATTTAATTTGCCTTCCTGTGCCTGGGAGGCTTCCGTGATGTAATTGAAATTGACTTGAAGCTTGAAAATGTTTTTCTGATACGTGAAAAGCTTTCCTGAGGCAAAAATGACCGGAGTGAAAAATTCGGTGATGTTTTTATCATTTAAAGTTTTCATGATAATTTCGGGGCCAATCCCATTAAAATCGCCTACCGATATACCGACTCGCACTTTTGGATATTTAGAACTCATAGTTTATTATTATCTTTGAAAAGAATTTGAAAGATACAAAATTAACAAAAAGTACGATATGTTCACGGGAATAATTGAAGGTCTTGGTCGAGTGGAGAAAATTCAAAGCAATGGGCGCAACGTGGATTTCACTCTGAGCTCCCCTTTTACAAGGGAGTTAAAGGTAGATCAAAGCGTGGCACATGACGGTTGTTGCCTAACCGTAGTAGCCATTGAGGAAGACCGCTATGTCGTGAATGCGATTGAGGAAACTCTTATGAAAACCAAGTTAGGAGAGTGGGAATTGGGCTCGCAGGTGAATTTAGAACGTTGTACTGTATTAGGGGGACGTCTTGATGGGCATATAGTGCAAGGTCACGTGGATCAAACCGGAACCGTTTTAGGAATAGAGGATGTGGAGGGTAGTTATTTGGTGCGGATTGGGTATGATGAATCCTTTGGATTTCTAACCGTGGCGCAAGGCTCTATCACAGTGAATGGAATAAGTCTGACCGTAGCTCGAAGCATGGATTCTGAGTTTTCTGTAGCTCTAATTCCTTATACGTGGGAGTTTACAAACATGCATGCATTAAAGGTTGGACAAAAGGTTAATCTTGAATTTGATATCATTGGAAAATACGTGACTAAATTAATTTCAAGACAGAATGCCATTAAGTAAATACAAAGGATATAGTTTACGAAATCGAGTTTTTTGGGGCTTTATGATCGTTTGTTTGATGAGTAGCTTCGCCTCATCCATCCTTTCCTTTGTTCTGTTGAAAAACAATGCGATTGAGCAGAATCTGACAGAGCAACAAGCAAAATCGGATGCCCTGATGGCTTCGCTGGACTACGCGGTAAGTCATCAGCAGTTATTTTCTGAAGATTTACCTCGAGTATTGAGCAACAAAATCTATGAGATCTCAGATATCAATAAAGCGGACATAATCATTTACGATCTTAAGGGACGATACCTTGTTTCCAATAAAGACAGTGAACGCGTCAAAAATGAGCGTCTGCCTCTGTCTATTTTAAATGACGTGCTGGCGGCAGATAGACGTGTGGATTTCACCACTTTTGACAACCGAATCAAGGCGAATGTCGTGTCGTCTTATATGATACTTAAGAACAATACATTAGAGCCTATAGGGATTGTTTATTTCCCTTATTACCATAGCGATTCTGCTTATTTAAATGTAATGTACAAGTATGCGAAGTATATTTTACTTGTTAATATTTTTATTATTCTTTTATCGTTGTGGCTCAGTTGGGGAATTTCAAAGAATTTAACCAATGCGTTAACCAAATTTTCAGGACTGATCAACAAGCTTACGCTTTTTGAAAAAGATCTGAAGCCGATTCGATATTATAAAAATGACGAATTAAGTTCTCTTGTAAAATCGTACAACAAAATGATTCTTAAAATTCAAGAGCAAAAGGAACGACTTTCTTTTACCGAGAAGGAAAGAGCTTGGCGAGAAATGGCAAAGCAAGTGGCTCATGAAGTGAAAAATCCTCTTACACCGATGAAGCTTACCATTCAGAATTTTCGTCGCAAATTTGATCCTAGTGATCCAGATATCGTGGAGAAAGTAGCGCGAATGAGCGATTCGGTGGTAGAACAAATTGATTTGGTCGCTACCGTCGCCTCTGCTTTCTCACAATTTGCGCAATTGCCGGATAAGCACGATGAGGTGTTTAGTCTTAACAAAGAGATTCATAGCATTATACGAATCTTTAATGACGATAATGTTTTCGTCCATGCCAATCGCGAGGATATTCAAGTGAAAATGGATAGAATCTATTTAAATCGAATCGTAACGAATTTAATCACCAATGCGAGGCAAGCTGCTGACGATGAAAGACGTTCCATTATTAATGTAGATTTGGAACAAATTCAAAAGCGTATCACCATTTCCGTTGAGGACAACGGAGTAGGGATTCCACAGGAAATGTTTGACCGAATATTCGAACCGAACTTCACTTCTAAAAATTCAGGGATGGGTCTAGGTTTAACCATGGTCCGGAAAATGGTGGAGGAATATAAGGGTGAGATCCATGTGAAATCAGAGCTTGGAAAGTTTAGCCGTTTTATTGTGACTTTACCTACGAATCTTTAATGAAGTCTTTCCGTTTTCAAAAGTTTGAGATTAAACAGTCGCGTGAGGTTTTTCGAGTGGGGACAGACGGGGTGTTACTTGGAGCATTAGTGAGTGTTGCCCAGAGTGAAAATGCCCTGGAAGTAGGCGTAGGTACTGGTCTTATTTCACTAATGCTTGCGCAGCGTAATTATGCATTGAAAATAGTGGGTATCGATATAGATCCGAAGGCAGCACTTCTCGCAAAAGAGAATTTTGAAGCTTCGAATTTCTCCGCGCGATTAAGCGTCCAGCACAAGGATTTCAAAGAATTATCTAAGGAGACGCTGTACGATTTGATTGTCTCAAATCCGCCTTATTTTTCACCTAATGACTCAATCAAGGACAGAGTTGCACGACAAACTGTACATCTTAATTTTCCAGAATTAATAGAAGGTGTCAGAAGGCATCTGTCTCCTAGTGGAACCTTTGGTGTGGTGATTCCAAGTCAATTCACTACCGATTTCACTGAGTCTGCTACGCTGGCAGGTCTGCACTTAGTGCGAATGATTTCGATTCAAGGAGTATCTGGCGGTCCTATTGTAAGGGTCGTTCTCGAATTTAAATTTCAAAAACAAAATCTCATCAAGGGAAATTTAACCGTCGAAGAAAAGCCACGCGTTTTTTCAAAGGAGTACCTGGAGCTCACAAAAGAGTTTCACTTATTTGATCGAAACTAAAACAGCTTTTTAATTCGAAAGAATGGCCTTAATAACGAAAAACCTTGAGCGTTAGGCTTCAAATAGTTCCGTAGTGTCCATCACACTTACTTCTCCATCTTCGCATTTGATTGCTTCGCCTGGGAAATTTTGAATCATGTGGTAGTCGTGAGTGGCCATAACCACAGCAGAATTGTTTTCCATTGCGACGCGCTTAAGAAGCGTCATGATTTCATTAGATGTCTCAGGGTCTAAGTTTCCCGTGGGTTCGTCAGCAAGAATTAGCTGAGGATGGTTAAGAAGGGCTCTGGCAATGGCAACACGCTGTTGTTCACCACCCGAAAGTTCGTGGGGCATTTTATGCTTTTTGCTTTTCATTCCCACACTGCTTAAGACCTCGTCAATTCGGTCTTGAATAGCACTGCTTTCTTTCCAGCCCGTAGCTTCAAGAACAAATTTCAAATTTTTCTCTACTGTTCGATCTGGGAGCAATTGAAAATCTTGGAATACGATCCCTAACTTTCTTCTTAAATCCGGGATTTGGGAAGTTTTCAGTTCTTCCAAGTTGTAACCCGCCACATTGCCTTGGCCTTGTTGCAATGGAATATGTCCATACAGAGTCTTTAAAAGGGAGCTTTTTCCAGATCCTGTTTTTCCAATTAGGTAGCAGAATCTTCCTTTTTTAATGTTCAGGTTGACGTCGCTTAAAACGGTAAAACTCTTTTGTGCAATTCTTGCACGTCTTAGACTAATAATATTGTCTCCGGATAGGTTACTGTGTGGCATTTTATTATTGGGGCTGAGGTTGGTAAACTTAGCTCGTCAAAAATAGAGAAAACTTCTAAATTTACTCTAGTTTTTAGGAAAAATTAACAACAAAAAATGCCTGAAAAATTTCTTTTTCAAGCATAAGTATGTGAATCGTAAAAGAATTATCTTTTAGCACGAACCGAGCTAACGCTCAAGCTCTTTCTACCTTTAGCTCTTCTTGCAGCTAAAACTCTTCTACCGTTTGGAGTAGACATTCTTTCTCTGAAACCGTGCTTGTTTCTTTTCTTTCTTTCTGATGGTTGGAATGTTCTTTTGCTCATTTCTAATATCTTTAGTGTAAAACTATCTCTTGATTTTCAGAATGCAAAAATACAAATTATTTTATACCCTACAAACTTTATTTGAAAAAAGAAAAGAATTCTAACCAGGCACTGGGGAGAGAGAGCTCGGGAGCACGAAACGAATAATAGGCTCTTTTTCTTGCCTTGCTTCCCTTAAATTTAGAATTAAGAAAATGTTACCTTTGCAAAAAACCTAGTCTATGTTTACACCCTCCGAGCTTCTCGATATTCATACTTTACTAACTCCCGAAAGGAAAATCGTGATTTTAACGCACTACAATCCAGATGGCGATGCCATCGGTTCTTCCTTAGGGCTTAAGCATTATTTACGAGCTCGTGGAATTGAATCTGAGGTGATTGTACCGAATGATTTCCCTAAGTTTTTGAAATGGATGCCGGAGGCGAAAAAGATAACCATTGCGGATTACAAACGCAAAAAAGCATGGGATCTTGTGGCGGAGGCAGACGTTTTGTTTATTCTTGATTTCAATGCTTCACATCGATTAGGCAATCTTGTGGGCCCTTGGCTTGACAGAGCAAAAGGAGTGAAAATTTTAATTGATCATCACCAGCAACCGGATGAATTTGATTTTGTGTATTCAGATACGAAGGTGCCAGCCACCTCGCAAATGATTTACCATTTTATTGAGGCCTTGGAGCAGGAAAGCTTGATTCAAGTCGAGGCTGCACAGTGTCTCTATTGCGGGATTATGACGGATACAGGAGGGTTTCGTTTCCGCTCAACGAGCGCAACCACCCACCGAATCGTTGCTGATTTAATCGACCACGGTGCAGATCCATCCTTGATTTCCAGTCAGACCTGGGACACCAATTCGGTATCTCGTTTAAAACTTCTGTCGCTCGTGTTGGGAAGATTGGAGATGGTAAAAGATGGACAAGTTGCCATTTTATACTTGACCCGTGAGGAATTGAAATCGTATGGGTTTGAGAAAGGGGATACCGAAGGGTTTGTAAACTATGGGTTAAGTATTCTAGGATCGAGAATGGCGGTGTTTTTCATGGAAGATCTGTACGAAGACTTCATTAAGATTTCATTCCGATCGAAAGATGATGTGGATGTGAACAAATTTGCACGTGCTCATTTTAGTGGTGGAGGTCACATCAATGCGGCAGGCGGAAGATATGATGAAACCATTCAAAAGACCATTGAAAAATTCAAGAATTTAATCGTCTCCGAATCATGGGGCGATAGCGGTATTGGTTAAAAGTTCATGATTTATGACCTGCGCACAAACCTCAGGAATCTCTAAGTGACCGTTATGTCCGCAATCTAAAACATAGGCTTTGATATTGGCCTTTTGAGGGAGGTCCTTATAGAGTTTATCGGACTCAATCGCCTGATCGTGTCGGCCAAGAACAAACATGATTTTACAATCTAATTCTTCGATTACAGCTTTCCGATTAGGACGCTCCATCATTCCTTTTACGCTAGCGAGAACTCCCTCTACAGGAGTGGCGAGCGCCACCTCTTTTGCGAGTTGGATAGGACCCGATAAAGCCTTTAATTCAAACTGGCTAAACAAGGGTGGTATCCCTGCATTTGCGTAGGATTTGAAGTTTTCTGAAATAATTCTTAGACTTCTTGCACGTTGGTCTTTTTTGTCTGCACTGTCTTCAAAATAACTGGAAAAGAAAAGGGTTAAGCTTTTTAAGGATTGAGGGTAGAGTTCCGCAAAGGCAAGTGCTGCGTATCCACCCATCGAATGCCCTAGGAGGTGTACCCGTTTCCTTTGCAAATGAATCAGGACTTCCATCACGTCCTTAGCCATCTTGTCCATAAAGTTTACTTCGTGCAGAGGCTGAGAATCGCCATGACCCGGTAAATCGATACTTACGACTGTGAATTCCTTGCTTAAAAAGGGGGACATAAGTTGCCAAATCGCAGTGCTTTCCATGAACCCATGGAGCAAGACTAGAGTTTGAGGACCCTCCCCATGTTGAGTGAAATGTAGCATACGAAGTTTAGTTTTAAAAGTGAATATCAATATACTCTACAAAACCCTGGCCACCGACTTTGTCTTGTAAACGATAATAATTTTGTTTGCCTTCCCTAGCAAAAGTCATTTTCTTATTTCTTAGGTAGGATGAATTGGGAAAGGTTTGGCTAATTTCCCCTTCGAAATTTATATATTTAGCGGAAACCTTTTGAAGCTCCCCAGTAATCTTGAGGCTTTGTTTGCCCTGAGTGATGATCCCCGAGACTTTGTACCGATCTCTACCCACATTTTCAAGCTTGATAGGGCCTTTGAAGTTTGCCTCATCGTTTTGAAAGGATAGGGTAGCCTCCGAGTTAAGCTGTGGAAATTGGTTCTGTTTATTGCGCGCCTCTATTTGTTCATTCAGTTTTTGGCGCTCGATATTTAGGGAGTCAATGCGTTGGTTTTCTACCTCTATGGGGGACATCGTGTTTTTCTTTTCGCAGGCCACTAGTAGTAGGGCAAAAGCAAAAAAGACAGGGACTCTATTTTTCATCTTTTTTTTCAAAGATAAAAAAAGAGCACTAAATGATAGTACTCTTTTTTTTGCCAGTTTATTTATTTTGCTTGAAATATTGGACACCGCATTCCAAGAATTTTTTGAAATCCTCTTTTGGCATATAGCCAGAGATAGGATGGTTAATTACTTCGCCCTCTGGGGTGACCATCACATAATGAGGCTGTGAATTGTTATTGAAGTTAATCTGTTGAAATAAACTCCATCGATCCCCAATGGTTTTTATTTTCTTCATTTTTCCACCTCCCATGTCAATTCGGGTTTGCTGCTCTAAAGGAAGCTCTTCTTTGTCATCAATGTAGAGGGAAGCTAACACAACCTCGTTTTGTAGAATAGGAAGAATGTCGGGCTCAGTCCAAACAAATTCTTCCATTTTACGGCAGTTTTCACAGCCATACCCAGTGAAATCGATAAGAATAGGTTTGTTTTGCTCCTTCGCTAACTGGATTGCTTCAAAGTAATCATGCGCAGGGTGCATGCCTAGAATTCCATCACCTTCTTTATGTAAGTAACTCACATTTAATGGAGGAAGGATACCAGAAAGCATTTGCAGTTTTGGTCGTTCCGCAGGAATTAGGCCTTGAACGAGATAAATCAAAAATCCGATTCCAAGTACTCCAAATAGTTTTCGTCCAAGGGATATTTTTGGGTTCTTGTCATCGTGCGGGAATCGAATCTTACCAAATAGATACAGCACGAGGGCAAGGGTAATTAGGATCCACAGAACGATAAACAATTCTCTTTTCAAAAGGAAGGTTTTAGAAACCAAATCGGCTTTCGAAAGGAACTTTAAAGCAAGTCCTACTTCGATGAATCCTAAAACCACTTTTACTGTGTTCATCCATCCTCCTGATTTTGGAAGGCTTTGAAGTGCTTGTGGGAAAAGAGCCAGAAGTCCAAAGACAATAGCCCAAGCCAAACCAAAGCCTCCTAAGGCGAATGTAAGCAGCATAGGGACATCGGAGGAGCCTGTGACGGCACTTCCTAATAAGGAGCCTAAAATAGGACCCGTACAAGAAAAGGAAACAATCACAAGCGTTAGGGCCATAAAGAAAATCCCTATAAACCCGCCTGTTTCTTCTGCTTGGGAGGATTTATTGGCAATGGAACTAGGAAGCATAATTTCAAAATACCCAAAAAAGCTAAAGGCAAAAACCATGAAAATCACGAAGAAGGTCAAGTTAAGCCAGACCGAGGTGGATATTTGATTGAAAATATTACCTGCAATTCCGTCCACTAAGTGAAATGGTACACTTAAAAGGATGAAAATCAAAAAGATAAAAAAACCGTAAATGCCTGCGTCTCTTCTGCCTTTCGCTTTGCTTTTCGCTCCTTTTGTGAAGAAAGAAACGGTCAGAGGGATCATTGGAAATACGCATGGGGTAAGAAGTGCGATCATTCCCCCAATGAAACCAAGGAGCAAATAGGTCCAATAGTTCTCGGAATAACTTTTTATTGCATTTCCACAATTCGTTAACGGATTTTTATAATCTAAAGTGCTTATTTTTAAATTTGTGGGATCCACTAGGGAAGCGGTGCTACTCGAAGGAACCGCAGAAGTAACCACCCCTTGATTTTGCACTAAACTATCTCTTTGGGCCTCAGCTAGCATTGTAGATTCGGGCTCTTGTGCTGAGATCGCATCAGAAGTGGAGGGCTGTAGTTTCTTTTCAAACTCGACAGTATTAGGCGCTAAGCAAACTCGGTCGTCACAAGTTTGGTAGGTGAATTCCGCGACAATCGTGGCCGACTTGCTCGGGTTTTTAAGTTTGAACTTCTGTTTGAACAGCGCTTTGTTGGAATAGTATACGATTTGAGTTCCAAAGGCTTCGGAATATTCATCAAATTTTTTACCGACTTCCTTTACCCCTCCCACGAGTTCAATGCCTTGTGGCGAAGAAACGATAAGTTCCGTGGGAATGCCGGAGTCCGGAGGAAGATCTTTTGAATAAATGTGCCAGTTCGGTTCTAACGTGGCATCTAGCGTAGCTTCGTAGAGGTTGTCGCCAACAGATTCAATGTTAAATTTTAAATGGACAGGATCTTTAATTTGTCCTGAAACGGCTGTTAAAAGAAAGGTTAGTACAAGCGTTAACCAAGTTTTTAATTGCATTGTGGTAGTGTTGTGGATTTAATGTTCACTTTCTATCAAAAATGAATAAACGTTATGATGATGGTTTTCCGCGCTAAAGCGGCGATCTTGTCTGAAGGGTAAGACGCCTAAAATTTGATTTCGCGCATCGCATAAAATCCAAATTTTAGATTTTGCTAAAATAGATAATTTTTCGTCCTTAAAAAACTTTGAGATTTTCTTTTTGCCTATCATGCCTATAGGGTAGAAAAAATCACCTGTTTTTTTATGTCGAATTTTAAGAGGAAGCTCAATTTCATCGGCCTTAAATTGCCATTTTAAAGCTCCAAAAGATTCAAATTCGCTTTTTAGATGAGAAGGAAAGGAAATCTTTCCCTTTGAATCGGTAATTTGAAATTCCTGTTCATCGGTTTCAAGAATAGCAGGGTTTTTCGTTAAATGCAATTCTGTTCGGTTCAAGATTGCATGCTGTGAGCCCAGAGAAAACATACTTCCAGACTTGCTACTAAAGAGTTTTTGCATTTCCTCTTTGCTAGAAAAACCGATCGATTTCAAAACTTCGTATTGCAAGGCTTCTGGTTTCTCGACTAACGCTTGCAGGTCAAGGGATTGAAGTGCTCCTGAGCTACTATAGGATCCGTGTTGGGCTAAAAATTGCTCCCCTTCTTCTCGAAGGTATTCTTGTGCTAGTTCAATGATTTCAAGGCTTTTATGAAAATTCCCGAGGAAATTTTCATTGGTATCCTTTAAAGGAGGAATAATGTGGTGACGAATGCGATTTCGTAGATAATGGTCGGATTGATTGCTTTGGTCTTCGCGGTAGGCAACCTTGTTATGCTCAGCGAACTCATAGATTTGGTCTTTTGAAAAGGACAATAAAGGTCTTAAAATTCCATTCTGGTTTTTAGGTATTCCACTCAGTCCCTTTAATCCACTGCCCCTAGAGAGGTTGATTAAAAAAGTTTCAAGCTGATCCTCAATGTGATGCGCGGTCATAAGCAGCGGTAGGTTCCTTTCCTTTTGCACTTTTTTGAAAAAATCATAACGCAGTGTTCGCGCCCACAATTGAATGGAGCCCTCTGGTTTTTGGTCCTTTGGTCCCACCGAGTAAAAGTGAAAGGGGATCTGGTGGGTTTTGCAGAACTCTTCTACAAGGATTTGGTCCCGTTCTGACTGCTCCTCTCTTAAATGATAGTTCACATGAGCGATTTCAAACTGAAGTCCTGCCCTTAGACAAAGGCTGCTTAAAACCATCGAGTCCACCCCACCACTCACCGCCAATAAAAAGCGTTGAGCCTTCAAATTAGGAACTAATGTGAGTAGGGACTTCTCAAAAAGAGAAACTGTTAAAGGATTTGTTAAATAACTCATAAAGTCCGTTAAACAGGACAAAGATAGGATTTCTTTCGTTTACGAATTTGTAGATTTGCTCTTATTAAGTTAATTAAAACGAAAAACAGTATGAAAGTATTTAAATGGTTAAGCCTTGGTATGGTGGCTCTTATCTTAGGCAGCTGTATTAGTAGAAAGCAGTACGATGAACTCAATACAAACTACCAACAAGCCTCTGAGCAGCTAACTCAAAGTCAGCGCCACAACAAGGAACTCGAAGCTAAAAATCTGCAACTTGATAGTGAAAATAATTTACTAAAAGGTCAGCAAGATGCACTTAAATCTTCTCTCGATGCCTGTCTTTCCAATGCAGGAAAAGGTTCACAAAATATTGACAATTTAATTGGTCAAATTAATTCCTCTAACCAGTACATAAAACAACTTATTTCAAGCAATGCGAAAAACGATAGTTTAAATCTTGCTCTCTCGAATAAGTTAAAACGTTCTCTGGATAACATTGCGGATCAAGATGTACAGGTTAAAGTTCTGAAAGGCGTGGTTATGATTTCCCTTTCAGACAAAATGCTATACAATACAGGAGACTACCAAGTACTTCCCGAAGCTCGTGAAGTTTTAGGAAAAGTGGCTGCAGTCGTAAACGATTACGATACGTACTCGGTATTAATTGAAGGGAATACAGACAACGTTCCTTTAAACTCAATGAACCTTCCTAGAGACAATTGGGATTTATCGGCCCTTCGTGGAACTTCCATTGCGAAAATTCTCCAAAATGAGTTTGGTGTAGATCCAAGTCGTATGACGGCAGGTGGACGTAGTGAGTACAATCCTAAAACAACCAACGCCTCGGTTTCAGGACGTGCTGAAAACCGACGTACAGAGATTATCATAATGCCGAAACTCGACGAGTTTATGAAGTTAATGAATATTGCACCGAAGAACTAAAGGTTCTTTGCGTGCCTAATAAAGCCTACTCCTTTTTTAAGAGGGTAGGCTTTTTTGTGTGAAAAGTCGTAATTTTGAATCAAGATTTAGATTATGAGTTATTTTGAAGAAAACTTACCAGAAATGGATCGTTATTTGGAACAGCACGCCTCCAAGGAGCCTGCACTTTTAAACCGCCTACGCCGCGAGACATACCAGAAGACTACGCAGCCGCACATGATTTCAGGGTACCAACAGGGTCGTTTTCTTTCGATGATTTCACAACTAAAGCGACCCAAAACTATTCTAGAGGTGGGGACCTTTACCGGCTACGCAACTTTGTGTCTTGCGGAAGGCCTAGCTCCTGACGGAAAAATTGTGACTCTTGATATTAATGAAGATCTAGCATATCTTCCTAAATCCTATTTCGAGCAAAGCGAACTTGCAAATCGTATCGAGTTTCGCCTCGAAAATGCAATAAAGTACTTGAAGAATACAGACCAAACATTTGATTTGGTTTTTATTGATGCAGACAAAGAAAATTATGTGACCTACTTCGAACTAATAAAACCCAAACTAAATCCAGGGGCGATTCTATTGTTTGACAATGTGCTTTGGTACGGGAAAGTTCTTGAAACAGAACCCACGCTTAAATCGACTAGAGTGATTCAGCAACTAAACGATATGCTTGCTAAAGATGAGGGGTTTGAAAATCTTATTTTACCTTTGCGCGACGGAGTTCATGTGGCAATAAAAAAATAAAGTACCCTTCTTTTTGGGGACATGACAAAATCTATTTTTATGAGAAAGGCAATTTGTATGGAGAGCGTGGCTGCAATTCGCGAGGAAGATTCGATTGGAGTTGCAATGGTAAGTCAAGCCCTTTACGGGGAAACCATGACGGTGTTAGAAACCCGCAAACAAAGCGCTAAGATTGAGATGGACTATGACGGAGTTCAAGGTTGGATCGATCTGACACAAATTGCCATGTTAGATTCTGAAGATTTGCTCGAGAGTTCTTCGAGATGCCTCTCTAAAAGGTTTGCGCAATTAAAGAAAGGAGATTCCACACTTGTACTTTCCCTAGGATCAGAAATTGAATCTAACGACCCCGAGGACCTAGATTCAAATCGCTCGAGCATCGAAAATCTACTGATGGAGATGGTGGGAGCACCCTTTCTTGAGGGCGGGAGAAGTAGCTTTGGGTTAGACGGGTCGGCCTTCGTTCAGCTTATTTTTAAAGCCATGGGCTTGCGTTTACCAAGGTATGCAAAAGACCAAGCAGAGAGAGGTGAGGTGCTGTCCTTTGTGGGGGAAGCGCAGGCCGGGGATGTTGCTTTTTTTGAAAATGCGGAAGGGCAAATCGTGCATGCCGGCATTATGACGGAAAATCAGAAAATAATACATGTATACGGGCATGTGCGAATGGATTGCCTCGATTCCTCGGGAATCTTTAATTCCGAGCTCAATATGCATTCGCATAAACTTAGGTTCATCAAGAGAATTCTTGACTAAATTGAACAATTAATTGGATTTTTTTATGTCTATCCTCTATCCTTTTTTTATTCGGTTGCTTATTCTTGGGTTCAAAATTGGAGCTTTGTTTAATGCGAAATTAAGACTTGGACTTCGAGGCAGAAAAAAGAGCCTTGAAAAAGTTCGCTCACGCATCTCCTTAGAAGAACCTGTACTATGGATGCATGCCGCCAGTTTAGGGGAATATGAGCAAGGACTTCCTGTTCTTGAACTCCTCGAAAAACAGTATCCTCACTACAAAACTTTAATCACTTTTTTTTCCCCCTCCGGATACGAAGTCAAAGAAAGAAAAAATTCAAATCCGAATCGCGTTTTGTGCTATCTGCCTTTTGATTTAAAAGGTGAAATGACGCCGTTTGTAAATAGTCTAAATACCCAGATTTTTTTCACGGTGAAATACGATTATTGGTACGAGCTAATTAAGCAGTTAAATGCGCGCTCAACAAAACTTTTTGTTGTTTCTGCTCTTTTCTATAAAGATCAAGTATTTTTTAAACCCATCGGAAGGCCTTTAGTGGAAAGACTTGAAAAAGGGATTCACTGGTTTTTTCATCAAACCCCTCAGTCACTTTCCTTAGCCGATTCCTTAGGACTTACGCAGGGTTCTGTGAGTGGAGATACGCGATTTGATCGCGTAAAAGAAAATGTGCGACAAGCCGTTGAGATCCCTTATATTCCGGCGTTTAAAGGGGAACATCCCTTGCTTATTTTCGGGAGTAGCTGGGAGGCGGAGGAAGAAATAGCCTTTGAGATTAGTCAATCACACCCAGAAGCAAAGCTATTAATTGCACCCCACGATCTCGCCCGTTTAAAAAAGCTTCGCATGCGACTGCCAGAAGCACTTTTTTACTCAGAGATTACAAGTGAAAATAGTATAAAATGCCGAGATGCTCGCATTTTGGTTTTGGATTCGATTGGAATGCTTTCTAAAGTCTATGGGTATGGAGATCTTGCGGTGGTGGGAGGAGGATTTCATAGCAAGGGTCTTCACAATTGTTTGGAAGCAGCTGCCTTTGGTATTCCTGTGTTTTTTGGGAATCAATACAGAGAGAATCCGGAAGCGGATGCCTTAATTGAGGCTGAGGCTGCCCGATCGTTTTCTACTGTAGAGGAAGCCCAACAATTTATATCGAAGCTACTAAGGAACTCCGCTCAACTTCAGGCTATGGGACGAAATGCGGGCAAATTTGTCGGTGCTCAGCCTTCTAGTGCGACCCTTATTCTAGAAAAGATAGAAGAATTAGTTAATAACTCCCAGCCCTAAAAAGAGAGTCTATTTTTTCAATTCAAAATCTTAAATTTGTAGCTTGCACAATTCAAGTTTAATTTAATTTATAAAAGCATAATGTTCTACGATCATCAGGCCATTGAAAAAAAATGGCAAGACTATTGGCGTGATAACCAAACTTACAAACCCAGTGCGGATTTTCAAAAACCAAAATTTTATGCATTGGATATGTTCCCTTACCCGTCCGGTGCAGGGCTCCACGTAGGGCACCCGCTAGGTTATATTGCCTCCGATATCTATGCGCGTTACAAAAGACACCAAGGGTTTAACGTGCTCCATCCCATTGGATATGATTCCTTTGGGCTTCCGGCAGAGCAGTATGCAATTCAAACGGGGCAGCATCCCGCAATTACTACGGAGAATAATATTGAGCGTTACGAACAACAACTAAAGCGCTTAGGGTTTTCCTTTGATTGGAGCCGAGAACTTCGAACTTCGAACCCTGAGTACTACCGCTGGACACAATGGATCTTTATTGAACTTTTTCATTCTTGGTATAACCTAGATACAAACAAAGCGGAACCCATTCAGAGTCTGATTCAGCACTTTGAGCAGTTTGGGACAAGTACCCTAAATGCGGAACAGGGTGAGATTCTTAGCTTCACGGCTCAGGAATGGAACGAGGCTACAGAGCAAGACCAACAAGATATTTTACTAAATTATAGACTCGCTTACAGAGCAGAAACCACAGTAAATTGGTGTCCTGGACTTGGAACCGTGCTTGCCAACGATGAGGTGAAAGACGGCAAGTCAGAACGAGGCGGGTTCCCGGTTTATCAAAAGAAGATGATGCAGTGGAGTATGCGAATTACGGCGTACTCCGAACGTTTGCTTAGCGGTTTAGATTCGCTAGATTGGCCAGAGCCACTAAAGGATGCACAAACTTATTGGATTGGGAAATCGCAAGGGGCAAAGGTTCGATTTTCGTCTCAAAGCGGTGAGACCATTGAGGTCTTTACGACTCGACCCGATACTTTGTTTGGTGCGACCTTTATGGTTTTAGCCCCAGAGCATCCTTTGGTGGAGAAACTTACGACAGAGGAAAATAAGGAGCAAATTGAGCTGTACATAAGTCATACGCAGAAGAAAACGGAGAGAGACCGTATGACGGAAGTTAAAAATGTCAGTGGAGCCTTTACAGGCAGTTATGTGACGAACCCGTTTACGAGCGAATTAATGCCGATTTATATTTCTGATTACGTGCTTATGGGTTACGGTACGGGAGCGGTGATGGCTGTTCCTGCGCACGATGAAAGAGACCATCGTTTCGCAAAAGCCTTTGGACTTCCCATCGTAAGCGTGATTAAAAATGATCTCGATATAAATGAAGAATCTTTCGACTCGAAAGATTCGGTTTGTGAGAATTCACAGTTTTTGGATGGACTCGATTTTGAATCTGCGAAGACTCGAATGATTGAAGAGATTCAATCGCGGGGAATAGGTGAAGGAACGACAAACTATAGACAAAGAGATGCTATTTTCTCTAGACAGCGTTTCTGGGGAGAACCTGTTCCCATTTATTATAAGAAGGGACTTCCATATACTCTTCCAAAAGAAGCGCTTCCCCTAGCACTTCCTCAGGTGGATAAGTATTTGCCGACGCCCGAGGGCGATCCTCCCTTAGGAAACGCCAATTTCTTTGCTTGGGATGAAAAGGATCAGAAAGTGGTAGAAACGGATAGGATTGATCACGAGTCCGTTTTTCCTTTAGAGCTTTCCACAATGCCGGGATGGGCAGGAAGTTCTTGGTATTTCCTTCGCTATATGGACCCCTCGAACACAGAGGAATTTGTAGATCCAAAGCTTGCTAACTATTGGGGGCAGGTGGATTTGTATATTGGAGGAAGCGAGCATGCCACTGGGCATTTGCTTTATTCCCGCTTTTGGAATCTGTTTTTGTACGATCGTGGGTGGGTCGTAGCAGAGGAGCCGTTCAAAAAATTGATTAACCAAGGCATGATCCTTGGAATGAGCGCTTTTGTGTTTCGAATTGAAGGAACGAACCAGTTCGTTTCTAAAAATTTGGCTTCCCAGTATACCACGCAAAAACTGCATGTGGACGTTTCCCTTTTAAAGGGAACCAGCGATGAATTGGATCTTGAAAAATTCAAAGCGTGGAGAAAGGACTTTCACGATGCGGAGTTTTTATTGGAGGACGGGAAATACTGGACAGAAAGAGAGGTAGAAAAAATGTCCAAATCCAAATTCAATGTCGTGAATCCGGACGACATATGTGAAGAATACGGAGCAGATGCTCTAAGGCTTTACGAAATGTTCTTAGGACCTTTAGAACAAAGTAAGCCATGGAATACACAGGGGCTTTCTGGGGTCTTTGGATTCCTAAAGAAATTCTATAATTTGTATTTCACGGGAGACGACTTTAATGTAAGTGACGAGCAGCCGAGCAAGGAAGAATTTAAAATTCTTCACACCCTACTGAAAAAGGTTAATTATGATTTGGAGCACTTCTCTTTTAATACCTCTGTGTCCCAGTTTATGATTGCCGTGAACGAGCTGAATCGATTAAAATGCAACAAAAGGGACATACTAGGTCCTTTAGCTGTGATTATTTCGCCTTACGCTCCCCATTTATGTGAAGAGCTTTGGAGGTTGTTAGGAAATTCGACAAGCATTGAATTTGAAGCGTTCCCAGAATTGAACGAGGCTTATTTAATCGAGGACAAGATTGACTATCCGGTTAGTTTTAATGGTAAAATGCGATTCAAAATGTCTCTGGATGCAGAACTTAGCACTGAAGAGATTCAAAACCTTGTATTAGAAGATTCGAGAACACAAGGACAATTGGCTGGAAATTCACCCAAAAAAGTGATTATCGTTCCGAAAAAAATTATTAATATTGTAGTCTAATTATCAAATTATACAATAATAAAATGATAATTTCGAAAAAATAAAGTTTGATATTTTCAATTGTTTACAGCTTTCTCACAGAATAAAAAATATTCATAATTTTCCGCAATAAAATTGCTAATTTCTCAATGTTAATTTGAATTAACATAGAAAAAAAAATTGTGAACTTTGTGCGAAACTCTTGCATTAATAAAAAATTTGCCTTTATTTTACCGCTCGAAAAATTAAAATAATAACAATTATAATTTAGTTAAATATGGAAATGAATGTTTCAAACACAGAGGAGCAATTAGTTGCTAAAAAAGCAGGAGGGTTAAAACCTGCGTTAATTATTCCAATTCTATTCGTAATCGGAGTTTGTATCTATTGGTTCGTACTGGGTAGTACAAGTAACTTTGCACCCGATGCAAGAATTGACGGTGCTAGCTCCGTTGCCTTTACAGATATAGAAAGATCGGAATTACATCCACAAGGAGCTCTAGGAATTATTTACATGGGAGGTGTAATTATCCCAGTTCTAATTACTTTCATGCTTATTGTATTAGTATTTGCAATTGAGCGTGCAATTATGTTGAACAAAGCACAAGGTCAAGGGAACCTAGACCAATTCGTTTTGAAAATCAGAAGTCTCCTTAACGAAGGGAACATTGATGAAGCCATGGAAGAATGTGACAGACAAAGAGGTACTGTTGGAAATGTGGTAAAAGAAGGTCTTACTTCTTACAAAGCTTTATCTCATGATACCACGATGACAAAAGAGCAAAAAATGGTCGCTCTTAACAAGTCAATCGAAGAAGCAACCACTCTTGAGATGCCAATGCTTGAAAAGAACATGATGATTCTTTCTACATTAGGTACAGTGGCAACCCTAGTCGCTCTATTAGGAACGGTAATGGGGATGATCGCGGCATTTAGTGCTTTAGGTGATGGAGGAGGTACTCCAGACTCTGCAAAATTATCAGTAGGTATTTCTGAAGCCCTTATTAACACGGCTTTAGGTATTGGTACTTCTGCAGTAGCGATTATCTTCTACAACTATTTTACTTCTAAGATTGACGGACTGACATTCAAGATCGACGAGATCGCAATGTCTATCCAACAGTCATTTGCAGAACACCAATAAGAAGGTGTTTCGATTAGATCGCGCAAATGCGTCGATTTGATTTGCAGAATTTTTTAGAAGTTTAATAAATAATAAAGATATAATGGCGAGAGTCAAACCAAAGAGACATAATATACGGGTAGATATGACGGCCATGACCGATGTGTCGTTCTTACTACTTACGTTCTTTATCCTCACCGCCCAGTTTGCAAAACCGGACGTAGAGACTATCACGACGCCATCTTCAATTTCTGAAAAGCTGCTTCCCGATGCGAGTTTAATGACAGTATTAACCACCACGGACGGAAGGTTCTATTTTACTCCAGTAGAAAATGGAACAGAAAGATTACAGCTTTTGGATAATATGGCGAAGAAGTACGGAACTACGTTCACAAATGCAGAAAAAGCAACCTTTGCAAAAGTGCCAGCGGTAGGAGTGCCAATGAGCCAATTAAAAGGGTTCCTGAATTTATCTGAAGACGACCGAAAAGCTTTTAAAGCTCCAGGTATTCCGATGGACGATAATCAAAAAGAACTTATTGATTGGGTTCAACAAAGTTTAGCGGTTAATTCAGACTATAAATTGGCAATTAAAGGAGATACCAATACCAAGTATGACAGAGTGAAAAGTCTGTTTGAAGGGTTGAGAGATATTGATTATCTTAAGTTTTGGTTAATTACAAATCAGGAAGTAGCTAATTAAGAAAGAAATGGCAGAAGTACAAGTTAAAGATCAGAGTGGCAAGGGCGGCAAAGTTCGTTCTAAAAAGCAGCCACCACACGTAGACTTAACACCAATGGTGGATTTGGCCTTTCTTTTGATTACATTCTTTATGTTGGTGACAACCTTCAACAAACCGAATGTGATGGATTTAGGATTGCCTGCAAAACCAAAGGAGGATCAAAAGAGTCCCGATACTGAAATTAAATTGAGCAATTCAATTTCAATCATTATTGGTAAAGACAATAGAATCTTCTATCATCAGCAAGATCAAGCAGGATTGAATGCTTCAACCCTATTTGAAACGACTCTTGATAGAGAAGGAATTAGAAAAGTAATTCAGCAAGCAAAAGCTGGGGCAGAAGATGAAACCAAATTTACGGTGATTATCAAACCTACAGACGAGGCCTTATACAAGAATTTTGTTGACATGTTAGACGAAATGGCTATTACGAAGAGTGAACAGTACGGTATTACCGATATTCGAAGCTATGAGCAAGCCATTTACGATCAAAAAGTTGGCGTAAGTACTGCAGGTACAGCGCCAGCGGAAGGTCAACAATAATTATTTAATTGTAAATGAATATTTAAATGGCAGATGAAAATGTATACAAGGACAATCTAAGTTTAGATGAAATTGTATTTGAGAACAGAAATAAAACCTACGGTGCCTATGATCTTCGTAAGATTTATTCGAAGAACTTAACCAAAGCCTTCGTTTTAGGAACTGTGATATTCTGTGTGGGTGCTATTACGCCCGTTGTAGTCATGAAGATTAAGCAAATGAACGCTGTTGAAAAAACAGAGGTAAATGCGAATCTTATTGACATTCAACCGGAGGAAATGATAATAGAGCAACCGAAAGAGGAAGAACCACCTCCCCCACCTCCCCCAAAAGAAGAACCTAAGATTGAGGTGATTCAAAACGTGGTTCCAGAGCCGAAAAGAGCACCAAAGGTGGAAACACCGCCGCCGCCAATTACGAAGCAATTGGAAACGACTACTGGACTTCAGAATCAGGAGGGAGTGAAAGCACCAAGTTACACGCCACCTCCGCCGCCACCGTCCACAGGGACAAAGGCAGCTACGGTAGAAGCGAAACCAGCACCAAGTACAACGGAAGTTTATAGTGAAGTTGAACAGCAAGCTGAATTCCCTGGCGGGATTAACTCATTCCGTAACCGTGTAAGTAGTAACTTCGATACGTCTGCAATGTCAGGTGGAGAAGGAACTCTGAAAACGGAAATTACGTTTGTTGTAGAAAGAGATGGATCTCTTACGCAAGTAAAGGCAAATGGTCCAAACTCAGACTTCAACCGCGAAGCAGAAAGAACGGTGAAATCGATCCGTAACAAATGGAAACCAGCCAAAATTAATGGCCAGAACGTTCGTTATAGATTTAGATTGCCTTTAAGTATGAATTTTGAGTAGTCTCTACTAATAAATTGAAAAAAGAGAAGCACTGCTTCTCTTTTTTTTTATATTTTTGCTCCTATGGTGTTTAATTGGCTTTCTTTAGCAACTGGACTTTGTTACGTTATTTTAGGCGTATTTGTCATTATTTATAAATTTTTTGTCATTTACTTAGAGCCAAACGTGGCTTATGGTTTAGGTGCCATACTCATTGTGTATGGACTCTTTCGAACGTATCGTGGATTTAAAAAGCTTCAAAAAAGCAAAGATGAAATATAGTATAGTAGTTCTTTGCATTCTTTTAACGGCCCTAGGATGTAAAAAGAAGGAAAAGGTTGAGGAACCGCAAGTGAATAGTTACCATCAAGGAGAAATCACGATTCTTACGGACGATTCCTTTAAAAGTGTTACAGAAGCTCTAGCAGATGCTTATTCTATCAATTATTCCGATACGAAAGTAAAGGTTAGAGTAGAGAAAGAAGACCTTGCTTTCTTAGAGATCCTTCAGGGGCGATCCAAACTGGCTGTAATGTCAAGGATTCTTTCAAAAGAAGAAATCACGGAATACGAGCGTGCTCTCGATATTAAATACAAACCAGCGTATATAGCCGCGGATGCCGTGGTTTTTATAGTGGATAGGAACTCTACTAGAACAGAGATCACTCTGGATGAGATTGAAAAACAATTAGACTCTGATAAAAAGAATTTAATCTTCGACGGAACCAATTCTGGGAATTTAAATTTTGTGGCGCATTATTTTAAGAAAGCCCCAAAAGATCTTAAATTTTCCACTATTAGTGGAAATGAACAGGTGATTCGTGAATTAGCAAAACATAGGGATCGAATTGGAGTCATTAGCTTAAATACGATTAGTAGACCTTATTCGCCAGAGGCGCAGGAGCTTCGCTCTATGGTGAAGATTTTAAAAATCAACGACGGCAAAAGAAGTCTACTTCCAAGTCCGAAAGCAATTCAAAGTTTAGAATATCCTTTTACTCGACTCATTTATATGTTGAGTGGGGAGAATACCTTTGGAATGGCAAATGGACTTATGAGGTTTGCCTCCTCTCAAAAAGGGCAAATTGTAGTCAGCAAAGAAGGATTACAGCCTTATTTTATTTTCAAACGTGAGGTGGAAATGAGATAGCATACAATTTTGGAACGAAAATTGTGTAAATGAACTCGAAACTTTTTAAAAATAGAAATAGTAAATGAAAAATATGATTGTAATATCGAAGAAAATTGCGTTAGGTGCAGGAGTATTGCTTATGGCAAACATGACTTTTGGACAAACGCTTGAAGAGGGTATCGTGAATGTGGATAGTCACAAATACGCAAAGGCAAAAGAAATTTTTAACGCACTTATTGCAAACGAACCGAAAGAAGGGGCAAATTACTTCTACTTAGGAAATTCTTACCTTTCTCAGTTCGATCCAAACTTTGACACGGCTGCAGAGTACTTTAAAAAAGGTCTTGAGATCGATAGCAAGAGTCATTTGAATAAGATTGGTCTTGCTTCCATTAAGGTAGCAAAAGGTGATAAATCTGGCATCTCAGATATCCAGAAAGTAGTTTCGGATACGAGAGAAAAGGATGCTGAAGTTTTATATCGTGCTGCTGAAGCCTTAACTATGTTTGAAGTGTTAAATTCACCTGATTTAGCCATTGATTATTTGAACAAGGCGATTGATAGATCGAAAAGAGGAGTTCCAGCGAATTATTATTATGCACTCGGAGATGCTTACCGTTTGAAAAAAGATCCAGGTAGTGCCATGTCTGCTTATGACAAAGCATCTGCTGTGGCAAAAAATAAAGCTTCCGTCTTCACTAGAATGGCTACACTTTGGATGGCAGCAAACCAGTGGGAACAAGCAGAAACGAATATTAACAAAGCATTGGCTGTAGATCCAACCTATGCGCCGGCCTATAAAGCAAGTGCAGCTTTTAACTTTCGTTTTAGAAACAACGCGGCAGTTACAAAGAACCTAATTGATTATACGAAGTATGCAGACGAGGATCCTTATACTCAATTGGAAATTGCTAAATTGTATTTCATCAATGATGACTATGCGAACGCAAAAGAAGTCTTAAATAAGATTTTTGACAAAGTGGAAGACCCTATCAAATATAAGTTACGTGCTTATCTAGATTATGGTGCGGACAATAACATTGCAAGTGCACAAGAAAACTTAACCAAGTTTGTCACTACAGTTACCGACAAGTCTAGAATCCAACCTGCAGACGAAGGATTGCAAGGGTTATTGTATGCGGCAGAAAGTGCACAAACAGAAGATCCTGCACAAAAAGCAGACTTACTAGCGAAAGCGAAGCAAAAGATTGCCATTGCTAAAAAGGCAGAAGACCAAACAATGGATTGGGACGTGGAATTGATTAAAGCACAAGGCGGCGGTGGTGCAAACCAAGCGGCAGCGGATTCAGGACCCACTTCTCCTCAGATTCAAAGTTTAAAAGCGAAAGTCGCAAGCAATCCTCAGGATGCTGAATCCTTGGTGGCTTTAGGTGCCGCATACCAAGAAGTTCAAAACTGGGACGGAGCTGTAATTACTTGGGATCGAATGATTGCCTTATCTCCTGAGTGGGCTTATTCTTACTATGCAAAAGGAGTAGCTTACCAACAACTAGGAAGCCATGAACTTGCAGAGAGATCTTACCAAAATTACATTAACCTTGTCCTTGGGCAAACTCCAGAAGAACAAGCGCAAAGTAAAGAAACTTTATCGTATGCATACTATTTAGTGGCATTCTATAACCAAGATAAAGATGTGGCAAAAGCAAAAGACTATGCAGCAAAAGCCATCCAGATTAATCCGTCCTATACAGATGCGATTTCTCTTCAGACTGCTCTTTCTGAGAAAGAATAAAACTCATCACATAGTTTATCCCTCTTCCTTACGAAGAGGGATTTTTTTTTCTTAAATTTGACATATGAAAGTAGATGTTTTAGCATTTGGCGCCCATCCGGACGATGTCGAACTGGGATGTGGAGGAACCCTTTCTATGCTTGTGGAGCAGGGAAAGAAAGTGGTAATTGTGGACCTCACCAAGGGAGAGCTAGGAACTCGTGGGACGGACAAAACAAGAGCCGAGGAGGCTGCGAATGCTTTAAAAATACTGGGCATCTCAGAGCGCGTCAACTTAGGAATGCCGGATGGGTTTTTGGAAAACATAAAAGACTACCAACTAGAGATGGTCAAAATGATACGAAAGTTCCAACCCGAAATTGTTCTTGCGAATGCAATTGAGGATCGCCATCCAGACCATGCAAAAGGGGCTAAATTAGCGTCGGATGCTTGTTTCTTGTCAGGGCTTGTGAAAATAGAAACCAATCTTGATGATGTGGTGCAAAAGCCGTGGAGACCAAAGCAAGTTTTTCATTACATTCAGTGGAAAGAAATTATACCTGATTTCGTGATTGATATTACCTCTCAGATGGAAAAGAAAATTGAGGCGTGTCTCGCGTATAAGACGCAATTTTTTGATCCGGATTCAGATCAACCTATGACACCTATAGCGACTAAAGATTTTTTAGAAAGCCTTACCTATAGGGCTCAAAACCTTGGAAGACTCTCAGGTGTAGACTACGCGGAGGGCTTTACAAGCGAAAAATTACTAGGACTTAAAAATTTTGATAATATAATTTTGTAATTGTGGTAAAAGCATTATATTTGCACCCACAAAACGGTGGTTGTAGCTCAGTTGGTTAGAGCGTCGGATTGTGGTTCCGAAGGTCGTGGGTTCGAAACCCATCATCCACCCAAAAAAAAGCGTACTTAAATTCAAGTACGCTTTTTTATTTTAGGGATTGTCTAGAATCTTAGATACGATTCTTATAAATCCTCTGGTGTGTCGATGGTATAGGAACGAGGTTTGAAATCCTTTTCATGACGGTCAGAAATGACATCCTCTCCTTTTTCCCCAATAATGAAATCTGTTGATTCTGAAAACATTTCTTGGAAAGCTTTAAAGTCCTCTTTGTAAAGGTAAATTTTGTGCTTTTCGAAGCTCGCTTCTCCGTTCTCTCCAAAGTTCTTTTTACTTTCGGTAATCGTAAGATAGTAATCTCCTGCTTTCGTTTCGCGTACGTCGAAAAAGTATGTTCTTCTCCCTGCCTTTAACACCTTTGTGAATATTTCATTCTCGTGGCGCTCCTTGTAATCACTCATTGTCAGATGTTTTTTTAAAAAATGTAGTGAAGCAAATATAAAAGAATTCTTTTAATCTGAAAATATTTTTTTTGGTTGCATTCTTTAAGTAGAAAAACCCCTTTAGGCTTTAGTATAAAGCGGATTACTCCAGCGATGGTGTTAAATCTAGGATCTGATCTGCACGTCTTGCGCTGCTCTCACGATGGGTAATAAGGATCGAGGTACAGTTCTTTAAATCCCTTTCAATATTTTGAAGAATGTTTTGTTCGGTTTCTGTATCAAGGGCCGACAGGGAATCGTCAAAGATGATGATTTCCGGTTCTTTTATGAGAGCCCTGGCAATGCAAATTCTTTGCTTTTGCCCACCTGATAGCATGACGCCACGTTCTCCGACCAGGGTTTGGTATTGGTTTTTAAAACCGATGATGTTTTTGTGAACGTCTGCTTTTTTTGCATACTCTTCGATTTGCTCTTGGGTGGGATTGTCCACTGCAAATCCAATGTTTTGAAAGATGGTGTCTGAAAACAGGTAGCTTTCTTGAGGGATTAATCCGATGTGATCTCGGTAGTTAGTTAAGTTGTGCTGCTTTAAATCTTTTCCATCGATTAAAATGATTCCTTCTGTGGGATCAATCAATCTAGCGAGCAGGAGTGCAATGGTCGTTTTTCCGCTTCCGGTTTTGCCCATGATCGCAAGGCTTTCGCCTGCTTTCACGTGAAAAGATAAGTTGTGAAGCGCTTCAATGCCCGTGTTTGGGTATGTATACGATACATTTCTAAATTCAATATCTCCTCGAATCGGATATTTTTCTGAATTTAAGTTGGTGATCTCTGACTTTTTCTCGAGAAACTCATTGATTCTGCTCATGGAAGCAGCCGCTCTTTGGTTAACTGAAACCACCCAGCCTACCATGGAGAAAGGCCAGATTAGAATGTTAATGTATAGAAAGAAATCCGCAATCTTACCCACTGAGATTTCCCCGGCTAAATATTTTTGTCCTCCGACAAGAAGGATGACTACATTTAGAAGACCAATCACAAGCAAGATAATGGTGAAAAAGTACGCCTCTGTTTTTGCGAGGTCTAAGGCTTTGTCTTGGTAGTCTTTAACCTTAACTCCGTATTTTTGATCAATATATCTCTCCTTCGCAAAGTACTTTACCACACGAATACCCGAGAAACTGTCCTGTACAAAAGTGGAAATAGCAGATTGACTTTTCTGCATTACTTTTGATTTTTTATTGATGATTGAGCTAACCTTGTAGATGACAAAGGACAGAATAGGAAGGGGGATGAGGGTCCATAACGTCATTTGAACATCAGTTCGAAGCATATAGATGCTTGTTATGACAAGAAGTACAAGCAGGTTGACCACATACATCACGCCCGGTCCTAAATACATCCGTACGGCTACTACGTCTTCACTTAATCGATTCATTAAGTCTCCAATGGTCGAGGTCTTGAAATCTGTGAGGGACCATTCTTGGTAATGACGATAGATTTTGTTTTTTAATTCGAATTCAATGCGGCGTGAGGAGACAATGATCGTCTGTCTCATCATAAAGGTGAAGAATCCCGTTAAAAGGGAAGATCCCACAATGATGGCCACATAGATTAATACTTGTTTATTGAATCCTAAACTGCCCGTGCTGGAAATCTCATCCACAGATCTACCCACGAATTGAACTTTGAAAATATTAAAGAAGTTACTTGCAATGATAAAAAGAAAACCCCAAAACAAAAGCACGCGGTGCTTCCAGAAATAAGGGTTTAGGGTTTTAAGTGCGTTCATTTTCTTTACCTAGTTAGGAATGCAAAAATAAACAAAAATAAATGGTTCTTTCAGTCCCATTCCATAAAATCGGTAAGCCCTAAATAAAACGGCCCGTGTATTTGAGCAAATTGGATCCCAAACCCTCGTGGGAATTACTGGTCTAAAGACAAGAAAAATCCGCTTCTTTTTTCTATCTTTGCAAATTAAAAGTTCTTTGAATGTTAGGAAGAAGGCAAATTCGTGAAAAAGTAGTAGAAAACCTCTATTCATATCGGCAAAACCCGATTCAATATGAAATTTTGGAGAAAAATATGTTTTCTGAAATTGAAAAGATTTTCAATTTGTACGTATATCAATTGAATTTTTTGGTAGCACTCAAAAGTCTAGCAGAAAAGCAAATTGAAATTGGGAAAAACAAGTATATCAAGTCCGAAAATGATTTGAATCCCAATCAAAAATTTGTAAACAACCGTATACTTGGTCTTATTGAAGAGAATACAGAAAGATTGAATTTCACTTCGAAGCATCAAGAGTTGCAATGGGAGTTACACGACGATTTGCTTGTGAAAACCTTCCAAAGGATGACAGCAGGGAAGCGATACCAAGATTTCATGAGTTTGGATACGCATAGTTTTGAGGACGATCAAAAGTTCATTGGAAAACTATTCCTACGCTATGTCGCCGAAAATGAAGATTTTCACGATCGTTTAGAAGAAAAGGAAATGAGCTGGGCCGATGATTTTCATATTGCGAATTCTATGGTACAAAAAACCCTTGGGTTTTTAAAGCCAGATCAGCCAAGTCATACGCTTATAAAGATGCTAAAGGATGACCAAGATAAATCCTTTGCTCGTAAGATCCTATGGGAAGCGATAAACAAGTGGGAGCAGACAGAGCAGAAGATTAAAGACAGGCTGGAAAATTGGGATTTAGAACGGATTTCCTTGATGGATAAAATCATTATCGTTGCAGGAATCACAGAGTTCGATTATTTCAAAGCTACGCCTTCAAGGATAATTATCAATGAATACGTTGAAATTTCCAAAATTTATGGCTCAGAAAAATCCCATATATTTATAAATGGAATATTAGATAAATATTCAAAAGATACGAACCGAATAAATTAAGAAAAATGAAAAAAAGTATTTTAATTCCGATGGTATTATTTTTGGGTTTAGCTTCTTGTAAAAAAGACCAAACACCAGAACAATTAACAACAACCGCAGAATCTGAAGCTCAAGTGGCTGCGCCAGCAGGTCCTCTAACAAGCCTTGCTTTGTCAGAAGCGCATTGGGACTTTAAAGATGTGAAAAAAGGAGAATCTGTTGATCACGTATACGAGGTTACCAACACAGGGGAAAACCCACTCATTATCTCAGAAGTGGTTCCAGGTTGTGGTTGTACTGCGCCGGAATTTACTAAAGAACCAATTCTCCCTGGAGAAAAAGGGCAAGTAATGCTAAGATTTGACTCTTCAAGCTTTGACGGATTTCAAAACAAACAAGCACAAGTTTTTGCAAACGTAGAAAGTTCGCCAGTTATTATTTCTTTTACGGCTAACGTTACAAAACCTTAATTTATGTTGAATGTATTTTTACAAGCAGACCCAGGAGAAGGCTCTATGATGCCTACTTTGGTGATGTTCGGACTCTTCTTTGTTTTCATGTATTTTGTGATGCTACGCCCACAAATGAAAAAGCAAAAGAAGGAGCAAAATTTTCAAGGCTCTCTTAAAGTGGGACAGCGTATTGTAACCACTTCAGGAATGCACGGAAGAATTGCTCAAGTAGAGGAAGATGGAATCGTAATTGAGACGCTTTCCGGTAAACTTAAATTTGAAAAATCTGCCGTTTCTCGCGAATTTACTGCGGCTCGTTTCCCAGAGCCGGGAGATGTGAAAACGAAATAGATCGATCTATAGAAATTGAAAAGCCTGCGAAGAGTAACTCTTTGCAGGCTTTTTTTATTTTTCCTTTTTGAGGTGTCTACACCCCGCCAGGTTACATTTTCGGTTTAGAACTCATTCTAAATAGCAAAGTGCCACCTTGAGTCAATTGCTTGTGATTCACGAAAGGGGTTTCTATCTTTTTCCCGTTCCATAAGACTTCTTTCACATAGACATTCTTTTCCGATTGATTTTCAGTTTGAATATGCAAGGTTTTTCCATTTTCAAAGTTCAGTGTAGCCGATTTCACTAGAGGGCTACCCAGGGCATACTCGTCAGAACCTGGCAAGACGGGATAAAAACCAAGTGAGGAAAAGATATACCAAGCAGACATCTGTCCGGCATCGTCATTTCCGCAAAGGCCATCAGGTAGATCATTATACATCGTACGAAGAATTCCTCGCACACGCATTTGCGTTTTGTACGGTTGGTTCGTCCAGTTGTACAAATACGGGATGTGGTGACCGGGTTCATTCCCATGTACATAATTCCCTATGATTCCGTCTCGTGTAATATCCTCGTTTTTTTCGATGTACTTATCCGCAATTTCTGTGGTGAAGATCTCATCGAGGTGAGTGGCAAATTTGGTTTTGCCCCCCATCATGGAGATCATGTGAGGAATGTTTTGTGGAACATACAGTCCATAGTTGAAGGCATTTCCTTCAATGAATCCTTGCCCATGCGTGTCCATAGGATCAAACTCTTTTTTGAACTGACCATTGGCTAAACGCGGATGCATGAAGCCTGTCTCGGGATTGTAAACATTTTGGTAGCTTTCCGCTCTTTTTAAATAGGTTTGTTCGGCATTTTTATCACCTGCCAATTGCGCAATTTGGGCGATAGCCCAATCGTCATAGGCATATTCTAATGTTTTCGACACTGAAGCACTGCTTAGGTCTTCCGGCACATAACCGTATTTTAAATAGGACTCAATTCCGTCATAGTAGAAAAGATTTGAGGAATGGATTGCGGCATCTAGTACTCGTTTAGGGTCTAGGGTAGTTGTGCCTTTTTTAAGGGCGTCTGCTAGGGCAGATACAGAATGGTATCCAATCATACACCAGTTTTCATTGGCATAATGAGACCATATGGGCAAAGCCTTATGAACGCTTTGGTCATAATGAGCCATCATCGAATGCATCATATCGTTGTTACGAGCGGGTTGAATCAAATTGTACAAAGGATGCAATGCTCTGTACGTGTCCCAAAGGGAAAAAATACTATAG
Source organism: Chryseobacterium sp. A301 (assembly GCF_054489425.1). Taxonomy (NCBI): domain Bacteria; kingdom Pseudomonadati; phylum Bacteroidota; class Flavobacteriia; order Flavobacteriales; family Weeksellaceae; genus Chryseobacterium; species Chryseobacterium sp. A301. Next base: position 113,594 of record NZ_JBTMWY010000005.1, on the reverse strand, counting down.
TTGGTAAAGCCATCGCTGGTATGCAAATTTTGGTCTAGGCCAAGATAAGTCCCATCGACGTCTTCGTAGACGATCGGCGAAAGCATAGTGTGGTAGAGTGCTGTGTAGAAGGTTCGCTTGTCTTGTGGAGTTAAACTAGTGACTTGCACTTTAGAGAGTTCTTTTTCCCACTTTTTTTCTGTGATTAATTTTTGTTTTTCAAAGTCCCATCCTGGAATTTCCTGTTCTAGGTTTTTGAGTGCACCGGCCGTGGATGTATTAGACAGAGCAAATTTAACTTTGAGCTCTGGATTCTCGTTCGTGTCAAAATTGAAGTAGGCTCGAATTTCTCTTCCTGCGAATTCAGGGAAATTTTCATTTTCATTGAATTTTCGATAAAAACCATTGTAGACAGGGGTGTCGTAGCGTTTTCTACCATAACTGGTAAAAGGTTGTGAAAATTTCATAGCAAAATACACTTTCCTGGTTCTTGCCCAGCCTGTCGTTTCTCGATAACCCACAACGGTGTTATCGTTCTCTACTCGAACAAAAGTCCAAACATTTTTTCCTTCAAAATTGTAGATATTGTGCATCAAATCTAGAATCAGATGCGCTTTATCGGTTTTAGGAAATGTATATTTATGGAATCCTACACGTTCTGAGGCGGTAAGTTCCGCTTTAATATTGTAGTCTTTCAAGTTTACGGTATAATAACCAGGACTTGCTTTTTCACTTCCTTTATCATACTGTGAATGGTAACCGCTTCGAGGCTTATCCACTTCGCCAGGTTCTAGTTGGAGCTCTCCTGTGGTGGGCATGACTAAGAAATCGCCCAAATCACTATGGCCCACGCCACTGAAATGGGTATGAGCAAAGCCAAAAATGGTTGAATCCTCGTATTGGTAACCCGCTGTATAGCGATACGTGAGTGGGTTGTACTTTCCGTCCAGAGCATAAGGCTGCTGGTTTGTACTTGGGGAGAGTTGGACCATGCCAAAGGGCGCTGCAGCACCTGGAAACGTATGTCCCATGGTTTTCGTTCCAATAAATGGATTTACATAAGATGTCAGTGATTGCGCTTGGATCATTAGGCTAACAAATAAAATGGGAAGTAATTTTATGAATTTCATTGAACAAATTTGGTCAAAAATAAGAAATCCCAGTCAATGACTGGGATTTCTTAGTGAATTATATTTCTTTATTCCGAAATTTTTAAATGCAGTTCCTCCAGCTGAAGATCCGATACAAGGCTCGGCGCATCAATCATTACATCTCGACCTGAATTGTTTTTTGGGAAGGCAATGTAATCTCTAATCACTTCGTTTCCATCTAAAATGGCCACTAATCTATCGAAGCCAAAGGCCAAACCTGCGTGAGGAGGGGCTCCATATTTAAAGGCATCCATTAAGAATCCGAACTGTGATTGTGCTTGTTCTTTAGTGAACCCTAGAAGATCAAACATTTTGCTTTGCAATTTTTGATCAAAGATTCGTACAGATCCCCCACCGATTTCATTTCCGTTAAGGACCAAATCGTACGCATTTGCTCTTGCCCTTTCGGGTGCACTTTCCAGAAGAGAAATGTCTTCCGCTTTTGGCGAGGTGAATGGATGGTGCATCGCATGGTAGCGATTGGATTCTTCGTCCCATTCTAGGAGTGGGAAATCCACTACCCATAGGGGAGAGAATTCATTCGGCTTACGAAGACCAAGTTGATTTCCGAGCTCCATTCGAAGAGCGGAAAGTTGGGTTCTTACTTTTTGGTGTTCGCCGCTTAGCACTAACATTAAATCTCCCGGTTTCGCACCGAACTTTTGGGCGATTTGTTTTAAATCCTCTGGAGTAAAGAATTTGTTGACAGACGAGGTTAAGGTTTCGTCCAATTGGTATTTAACCCAGACCATTCCTGTGGCTCCGATTTGGGGACGTTTGATCCATTCAACTAACGCATCAATTTGCTTACGTGTATACTCTGCGCATCCTTCTACGTTGATTCCTACAACAAGGGGAGCCTGGTCGAAGATCGGAAAATCTTTGCCTTTCATTTCTTCATTTAGTTCCACGAATTCCATCGCAAACCGGATGTCAGGTTTGTCATTTCCGTAACGGGTCATTGCCTCTTGGTAGGTCATTCTTGGAAAAGAACCGAAGGTTTTACCCGTAATGTCTTGAAGGAGCTTTGCTGTTAAGCCTTCGAATATTTCCAGTACTTCTTCCTGTTCAACAAAAGCCATCTCACAGTCGATTTGCGTGAATTCAGGTTGTCTGTCTGCACGTAAATCTTCATCTCGGAAGCATTTCACGATTTGGAAATAGCGGTCCATACCACCCACCATTAATAACTGCTTAAAAGTTTGAGGCGATTGAGGAAGTGCGTAAAATTGACCAGGGTTCATTCGGCTTGGGACGACAAAGTCTCTTGCACCCTCAGGAGTTGATTTAATAAGTACAGGAGTTTCCACCTCAATGAATTCTTTATCCGTAAGATAGTTTCTTACTTTTTGAGCCATCTGATGGCGGAAAATTAATTTGTTTTTAACCGGATTTCTTCGAATGTCTAAATAGCGGTACTTCATTCGAAGTTCCTCTCCTCCGTCCGTTTGATCTTCAATGGTAAAAGGGGGGAGTTCGGAGGCGTTTAAGATTTGCAATTCTTTTACTAAGATTTCAATCTCGCCGGTCGGGATCTTTGGATTTTTTGAGGCTCGTTCAATCACGGTGCCTTTAATTTGAATCACATACTCGCGGCCGAGTTTCTTTACACTCTCCATTAATTCCTCCGTAGAACGCTCCTGATCAAAAACCAATTGCGTGATGCCATATCGGTCTCTTAAATCGATCCAAACCATAAAACCTTTGTCTCGGATGGTTTGTACCCATCCGGATAGTGTTATTTCCTGGTTTAGATTCGTTAGAGTTAACTCTCCGTTAGTGTGCGTTCTGAACATAAATGTAGGTCTTAATTTAAAGGGACAAACTTCTAAAATAAAGTGAAAGTTTTCGCGGGCAAAGATACGGTATTTCGTGAGAATTGAGAAAATTGGAGTCCGGAAGATTCGCAAGCTCTCGAGGTGGGATTGGATTTTAGGACAGGAGGCAAAAGATATTCATTAAATATTTTGTAACTTTGGATAACAACCACAAAAACATTTTATATGGGAAAAGGAGATAAAAAAACAACCAAAGGAAAACGAATCGCAGGGAGTTATGGAAAGTCACGCCCAAGAAAAGCAAAAACAGCCACGGCTGAGGCAGTGGTAGAAAAAGTTGCAACACCGAAAGCTGAAAAGCCGAAGGCAGTGAAAAAGAAAAAAACCGAAGAATAATCTTCGGTTTTTTTTATTGGGTTTAGCCTCGTCCGAGAATACTTCCTAGTAGTCCTCCAAGTCCGCCTTTGTTTTGTTCTTTCGTATCGGATCCTAATACCCCTCCAAGCAAATCTTCTAATGGATTCGAGCTAGAGTTTTGTGTCGAAGATCCTAGAACTTGGCCTAAAATATCGTTCAGTGGATTGTTTCCTCCTTGAGCCTGTTGCTGAGCTTGACCTAAGATTCCACCGAGAAGGTCCCCAATGCCTCCTGAATCTACATGGTTCGATTGTTTTTGGTTTCCTATGTAGCCCATGATTACGGGGGCAAGCATCGATAGAATAGGGCCAATTTTGTCCATTGAAATCCCTGTGTTTTGAGAAAGTTGGTTTTCAACCTGTGTCTTTTGCGAGCCAAAAATATGGTCTAAAATAGAAGATCCTTCTTGTTCTCTTGCGTCAATCTGCGAAAGGTCATTTAAAATACTTCCGTCATGATCCTTGTCCAACGCATTGCTTAAAGACTCCGCTTCTGCTTTGTCCTTTGTCTTGTTTTTTAGATAGGAAATTACCACAGGTGCGGCTACAGCGAGAAGCGCAATAATTTGATTTTTAGAAATCCCGAATTTGTTTTCCGCGCGTTGCGCAACTTGATTCCCTGCATTTCCAGCGATTAGATCTAGTAAGCTCATAGTTGTTTTGGTATTTGATTATAAAAAGATATTAGCAAATATTGTACCTACCTTTCCAGAAGCATTAGGCTTTACCCCGCTTTATTTTTGAATATCGGTACATTTGAGCAGGCTTCGCCGAACATCATAGATTTTGCAATGGGTTTGAGTTTTTGAACGAGCTCTATGTATGCATTTTCTGGAATATCAAAATCACTGCATCCTTTAACGAGCATTCTTTTTCCTTCATACGTACTAAAGTCGGTGGATTCAATGGCTTCATGAAGTAGGAGGACTTCCAAATCTTTTTCGTTTCCAAAGATCACCTTCTTTGCGTGCCCTGTTAGTTTCGAGGCAATCAAAAAATAGGCCCATAAAGGGACAATCGCATCCACTGAATTGTATACATATACATATGTGTCTTGGAATTCAGTGGGATCTAGATTTTCTACTTTCTCACGAAAATCTTTTTCTTTTAAGATTAATTCCTGAAATAAAAAATCTTTAATATCAAGTCCCACACGTTTTCCTACGGGCACCAGTGAAGCTATATCAAAGTTTATGAGTCCACTTTCAGCTATTTTGTTTTTGATTTCAAATGTTTCTTCCATCTCTTCAGTTTTTGAACTTGAGGGTGCTTTTTAAAGCGCCATCGAGTGTTTGTTGTGCCTGCAATTTCCATTAAACGGAACAAGGACCTTCTAAGCATCCTAATGCAGTGTGATTTTGAACTAAAAAAGTTCAGTTCATTTTCCTTCACAAAGATACAAAATCAAGAATGGAATGAGATATTCAGACTTTGCCTTTTGAGGTTTCAAAAAAGGAGCAGATTTTAAAGGTTGGCGGAAATAGGTTTTCGAGAAAGCACTCAAACAAAATTAATAGTATGGACTTGAAAAGTAGGCTCGGGGCTCAGTTTTACATAAATATCAAAAATTAGCAATAACTTTGAAACCTTAATTGTAAATTGCAATCGCGAGGTTCTTGCCATTTTTTTAGGGATTTTCGCCAACATCATAAATCATCAGATACTCATGAAATATTATATTATTGCGGGAGAAGCCTCAGGGGATTTGCACGGCTCTAATCTAATCAAGGCACTTATTCAAAAAGATTCCAATGCTGAGTTTCGATTTTGGGGCGGAGATCTTATGAAGCAAGCGGTTTGTGTTGAGCCCGTAAAGCATATTAAGGACCTTGCCTTTATGGGGTTTCTAGAAGTGGTTTTAAACCTCAAGACCATTTTAACCAACATTCGATTTTGCAAAAATGACATTAAATCCTACATGCCTGATGTTCTTATCTTGATTGATTATCCTGGATTTAATCTGAGGATTGCAAAGTTTGCAAAAGAGTTAGGGATTCGCGTTGTCTATTACATTTCTCCCCAATTGTGGGCGTGGAAAGAAGGTCGGGTCAAATCCATTCGAAAAGATGTAGATCAAATGTTAGTGATCCTACCTTTCGAAAAAGAATTTTATGAAAAGCACGGTATTCAAGTGGAGTTCGTAGGTCATCCCTTGCTCGATGCAGTGGGGGAACTCGGGCCACTGGACCGAGTTTCTTTCTTAGAGCGCAATGGACTAGGACAAGAACCTATTGTTGCACTTCTGCCAGGATCAAGAGAGCAAGAAGTTCAGAAAATGCTTAAGACCATGCTCTCCGTTCGATCTCATTTTTTAAATTATCAGTTTGTAATAGCGGGTGCCCCAAGCCTTGCTCCAAGTTTCTATGAGCAATTCACAGATTCGAAAGTCCATTTTGTCTCTAATCAAACGTATGATTTGCTGAGAGTCTCGCAAGCTGCGCTAGTGACCTCAGGCACAGCCACCTTAGAGACGGCTCTTTTGAATGTGCCGCAAGTGGTGTGTTATCGAGGAAGTCGAGTTTCTTATGAAATTGCAAAACGATTGTTGAAAAATATTCAGTACATTAGTCTGGTCAACTTAATTATGGAAAGAGAGGTAGTTAAAGAACTAATTCAGAATGAATTGACCGAAAACCTTCTCGTCCTCGAGTTAAAGAAAGTGCTTAGCGGACCTAAGCGTGAGCAGGTTCTCAACGACTACCAAGAGCTTCGAGGACTTCTAGGAGGAAGTGGAGCTAGTGAAAAAGCAGCCGAACTAATCACTACGGCTGTAAACGGAAATTAGAAGGATCCGAGGACAATTTTAGTAGATATCTTTGCGATTTTTGATTGGTTTATCACTAAATTTCATTCTAAGTGCTTAAGTATTAAGGGTTACTATTTAGAAATATTATAAACTAGGCGATTGTGATTTTTCTCACTCGCTTTGACCTTAACAATTTTTTAACTTTGTCAAAATTCAAATTAACATTTTTATATGGGAGGTTTAACTAGTTCTACAATTGGTAGAAAGTATGCAATGGCATTGTCGGCAATGTTTTTGTTGATTTTTCTCATCATGCACTTGGCAGTCAACTTTTTGTCCGTTATAAGTGCCGATGCGTTTAATGAGGCATCGCACTTCATGGGAAATAATCCTTTAATTCAGTTCTTAATGCAGCCGATCTTATTGTTGGCCGTTTTGTTCCACTTCATTATGGGATTTGTTCTTGAAATCAAGAATCGAAAGGCAAGACCTGTTTCGTATGCAGTGAATGGAGCTTCCGCGAATTCCACATGGATGTCACGGAATATGATTATTTCTGGGGCGGTAGTCCTGGTGTTCTTAGGAGTTCATTTGCTTGATTTTTGGTTTCCTACGATTTCAAAAAATTACTTAGGGGCTGAAAGTACAGGTACCGACTTTGATCATTTAAGAGTTCAGTTCTCTGAATTATGGAGAGTGGTTCTTTATGTGGGTTCCTTTATTTTATTAGGTCTTCACTTAGCGCACGGATTCCAATCCTCATTCCAATCTATTGGTGCAAGGCATCCACAATACACGCCAGCCATCAAAGCCATAGGAAATTGGTACTCGATACTAATTCCAGCAGGATTCATCTTTGTTGCGGTATTTCATTTTTTAACATAATAATATCAAAGTAGATATGAATAAATTAGATTCAAAAGTTCCAGTAGGTCCGCTCGAGGACAAATGGACAAATCATAAAAATCATATGAACTTGGTCTCGCCAAACAACCGCGATAAAATTGATATTATTGTGGTCGGTACGGGTCTCGCAGGAGGGTCGGCCGCTGCGACTTTGGCAGAGCAAGGATACAATGTGAAAGCATTTTGCTACCAAGATTCTCCTCGTCGTGCACACTCAATTGCTGCACAGGGAGGTATCAATGCTGCGAAAAACTACCAAGGAGATGGGGATTCCACTTACCGTCTTTTTTACGATACTATTAAAGGGGGAGATTACCGTTCAAGAGAAGCAAACGTTTATCGTTTAGCGGAAGTTTCTGCCAATATTATTGACCAATGTGTCGCTCAAGGGGTTCCTTTTGGGAGAGAATACGGAGGTCAACTTGATAACCGCTCGTTCGGTGGGGTTCAAGTTAAAAGAACTTTTTACGCAAAAGGACAAACCGGTCAGCAACTTTTGCTTGGTGCTTACTCAGCCATGAGTCGCCAGATTGGAAAAGGTAGAATTAAGATGTATAACCGTCATGAAATGATGGACTTGGTCTTAGTGGATGGCAAAGCGAGAGGAATTATTACGCGGAACTTGGTGACAGGTGAAATTGAAAGACATTCTGCTCACGCGGTTGTCATTGCGTCGGGAGGATATGGTAATGTTTATTTCCTTTCTACGAACGCAATGGGTTCAAATGCTTCTGCTGCTTGGAAGATACATAAGAAGGGGGCTTACTTCGCAAATCCTTGCTATGTACAGATTCACCCGACATGTATTCCGGTGCACGGGACGCAACAATCTAAATTAACCTTAATGTCTGAGTCTTTACGTAACTCTGGACGTATTTGGGTACCGAAAAAGATTGAAGATGCCCAAGCGATTAGAGAAGGGAAACTGAAAGCCGAAAATATTAAAGCAGAAGATAGAGACTATTACTTAGAGCGCCGCTATCCTGCCTTTGGGAACTTAGTTCCAAGAGACGTAGCATCGCGTGCAGCGAAAGAACGTTGTGATGCAGGATTCGGAATTGAAAATAACGACACGAAAGAAGGGGTGTTCTTAGACTTTTCTACGGAAATAACGAAGAAAGGAAAAGAAGCTGCCATTGAAAAAAATATTCATAACCCGAGCGATCAACAGATTTATGATCTAGGAAAAGCCTGGGTAGAGGAGAAATATGGGAACTTATTTGTCATGTATGAAAAGATTACTGCAGACAACCCGTACGTAACCCCAATGAGAATTTACCCTGCCGTACACTACACCATGGGAGGTGTTTGGGTAGATTACAACTTGCAATCTACAATTCCAGGTTGCTTCGTTATTGGAGAAGCAAACTTCTCGGACCACGGTGCCAACCGCCTAGGAGCTTCGGCACTTATGCAAGGTCTCGCAGACGGTTATTTTGTTCTTCCTTATACGATTGCCGATTATTTGTCTGCAGACATTAGCACCGGTAAAATCCCAACTCAGACTGCAGATTTTGATGCAGCCGAGAAAGAAGTACAAGATCGAATCGATTTCTTTATCAACAATAAGGGAACACACTCTGTAGATTATTTCCACAAGAAATTGGGTCACATTATGTGGAACAAAGTGGGTATGGCAAGAACGCCGGAAGGTTTGCAAGAAGCAATTCGAGAAATTGAAGAAGTACGAAACGAGTTCTGGAAAGATGTGAAGGTTCCCGGAGAAGCCAATTCGATGAACATGGAATTAGAAAAAGCTTTCCGTGTTGCGGACTTCTTAGAATTAGGACAACTAATGGCGAAAGACGCGTTAGAAAGAAAAGAATCTTGTGGAGGCCATTACAGAGTAGACCATTCTACCGCAGAGGGTGAGGCACAAAGAGATGACGAGAATTTTATGTATGCTGCTATTTGGGAGTATCAAGGCCAAGACATCAATGCAGAAATAATGCATAAGGAAGGGCTAGAATACGAGAACATCGAAGTAAAACAAAGAAGCTACAAATAAGTAAGATATGAAAGGATTAAAAACTTTTACCTTACGTAAGGTGAGCAGCGTGAAGACTTCATGGAATCCCGTAATAACTGGTAATTCATGTGGTCGTACTGAGAAATTTAATTCATCTCCTAAACAGTAAAGAAAATGAGTGCAAAAAAAGGACTTAATCTGACTCTGAAGATTTGGAGACAGAAGAACAATAAAACAAAAGGACAATTCGAAGTATATAAAATTTCTGATGTATCGACAGATTCATCCTTCCTAGAAATGCTCGATATCTTAAACGAGAACCTAGTGAATGACGGAAAAGAGCCGGTGGCTTTTGACCACGACTGTAGAGAAGGGATTTGTGGTATGTGCTCGTTATACATTAACGGCCGTCCCCACGGACCTGACACAGGAATTACAACTTGTCAGTTGCACATGAGGATGTTCAAAGATGGGGAAACCATTACAATCGAACCGTGGAGAAGTGCTGCGTTTCCTGTAATTAGAGACCTTGTAGTAGACCGTTCTGCATTCGACAGGATTATGGCTGCTGGAGGTTTTGTTTCCGTGAATACCTCTGGAAACACCCTTGATGCAAATGCAATTCCAGTTCCGAAAGAGGACGCAGACAAAGCGATGGATGCAGCAGCATGCATTGGTTGTGGTGCTTGTGTAGCAACTTGTAAAAATGGTTCTGCAATGTTATTTGTAGGGGCAAAAGTTTCTCAATTCGCACTCCTTCCTCAAGGACGTGTTGAGGCGAAAAGACGTGTTCTTCACATGGTAGAAACTATGGATGAAGAAGGATTTGGAAACTGTTCCAATACTGGGGCTTGTGAGGTGGAATGTCCAAAAGGAATTTCTCTTGAAGTCATTGCAAGAATGAACCGTGAATACATGGGTGCTCTTACAAACAAAGGATAAATTCAAACTATTTATATCGCATATCGTCCCACAGAAGTGGGACGATATTTTTTTTGGTTAAACTTTTCATAAATTCGTGAAATATATTTCGCTGAAACTAGGTAATAGCTTAATTTTGCGCAGTTTGAAAAGATTAATCATGAAACAATATTTGTTAGTATTTGCGATGGCGCTTTTTGCTGTCTCGTGTTCAAAAAAAGTAGAAATCAAAGGGAAATTGACCGGTGGATCCCCTTTAGAACGTGTTGAGATTATAGAAACCTCAAGTGTTAGTACACTTCCGCTGCTCAATATGGGCTTGGATGCCAAAGGAGAGTTTTCAGGCTCGTTTGAAGCCGAGAAAAATGGACTTTACGTCATTACCTATGGTGGAGCATCAAACGTAGTGTACCTTAAAAAAGGTCAGACCCTTGAAATTGAAGGAGTAGGTCTTAGCTTCCCAACGAACTATGTGATCAAGGGAGATGCTAAACCCAACAATGACTTCCTAAAAGATGCACAGACTGGATTTGAAACCTATGCACTTAAAATCAATATGGAAGAGTTAATTAAAAAGGACGAAGCTGCCTTCTTGAAAGATTTCAAATCCATAGAAGATTCTGTGTATTCTATTTTTGAGGCTAGTGCTAAAAAGCACAAAGCCGATTCGGATGTGTTAGACTTCAAAAAGCAAGAGGCGAAAGCAAGACTATTGGGTGTTTTAGACGGATATGCACAAATGCATGGACAAGCCACTCAGAAAGCGGATTTCAAAACCGGTGCTGAATTCAAGAAGGTTAAGGACCAGATGCTAAGCAATAGCGATCAAATGATTCGCGATTACCCTATGTTTAGAGAGTATCAATTGAATCAATTGAATGGTGATTTTCAGAAATACCGTGCAAGTTTGCCCGCCAAAGCACCAGGAGAAGAACTGGTTTCTGAAACGTTTGCAAACTATCTTGAAACAAGAAAAGATCTCTCTGCTACAGCAAAAGATTACTTTTTCTCCTACGTTTTAACTCAAGGAGACTTAAACTTCATGAATAGCAAAAATTACGATCGCATTACAGCTTTGATAGACAAAACGGTTAGCGATTCAAAGATTAAAACGGATTTGAAGAAACTTCAAGTGGTTTTAATGGGTCATAAAGAAGGACAAGCTCCAGAGCTTAAATTGATGGACAAAGAAGGGAAGAGCGTGGTTTTATCCGACCTTAAAACGAAACCTTCGTTTGTTGTCTTCTATGCGTCTTGGAATCCAGGGATTGCTGTTTCGACAGTTCCTGCAATCAAAGCCGTGACAGATACCTATGGCGACAAAGTGAATTATGTGTTTGTCAATTTGGAAGATACGAAGGATCAATTCCAAAAAACAAGTACTGCTTTGTTTAAAGATTTCCCTGGGACTCAGTACTGGGTAGAAGGCGGTATTAACGCGAAAGCAGCGACAGATTTCGGATTGTACGGATTTAAAATTCCAAGTTATGTGTTATTAGACAAAGACGGGAAGCTGTTCGCTAGACCTTTCTTCAGTCTACAAGATCCACAGTTTGGGGAATCCATGGAAAAGCTATCAGGTGTTAAGCAGCCTGCTCCAGAAGTTGCAACCGCTCCTTCTGCAGAGCCAGTATCCGGTGAAGAAGCTGCAAAATAAGAACGGGACAAATTATATAAAAACAAAAAACCTCGCAATTTGCGAGGTTTTTTTATCTAAAACCAGCGATACGCCCACATGTAAAGTGCAAGCATTTTTAAAATAATTAATCACGCAGTTCACAAAGACTTTGAGGACGTTCTGCAATGATGCTTCTATTCTACCAATTAATTACCAGATTTATATTGAATGGGTGCGCTGGCTGGTGGCGAGTCATTTATATAGAGTTGAGTTTGGAAGGCAATTATGTGTTTATTGTTACATCGGAAAAGCTTATTTTTGCCAAATGAAAAAAAGAACCCTTATTCTTGAAAACATTGCTTTAACTTCTGCAGGTGCCAAAGGAGTCGCCGTTGGAAAAACTCCTGAAGGAAAAACTGTTTTGGTTTCGGGCGCAGTGCCCGGTGACGTGGTTCATGCCAGAGTGAAGAAGTCTAAAAGTAAGTATTACGAAGCACAAGTACATGAGCTAGTTCAGGCTTCTCCAGATAGAGTGAAACCAAAATGCATTCATTTCGGAGTGTGTGGAGGATGCAAATGGCAAAATCTCTCGTACGAAAAGCAATTAGAGTATAAGGAGTCAGAAGTTCTTAATAATCTTCGTCGAATTGGTGGTGTTGATAATTTTGATGCTTTGCCGATATTGGGTTGCAATGAGCCCTATTACTATCGCAACAAGATGGAATTTTCCTTTTCAAATTCCCGTTGGCTTACCCAAGAGGAGATCGATTCGTCAGGGAATTTAGGTTCTCGCGATGCCTTAGGTTTCCATATTCCCGGAATGTGGAGTAAGATATTGAATCTAAGCGAATGCCACTTGCAAGAGGATCCCTCCAATGCAATTCGAATTGCCGTGCGCGACTTCGCAATAGAGCAAGGACTAGAGTTCTTTGATCCTCGAAATCAAGAAGGATTTTTAAGAACCCTAATGCTAAGACAAAATTCAAGTGGAGAGTGGATGGTTTTGTTCCAATTGTATAGAGAAGAACCTGAAAATCAAAAAGCCCTATTTGCTTATTTACTTGAAAAATTCCCAAAAATATCAACTTTACTCTTCGCAATAAATTCAAAGGGGAACGATTCCGTTTACGATCTAGACATCCAAACGTACTACGGTAGCGGTTTTCTAATGGAGCAAATGGACGGTCTTGAATTTAAGATTGGACCCAAATCTTTTTTTCAAACCAATTACAAACAAGCATTAGAGCTCTACCGTAAAACCTTAGAGTTTGCGGACCTAAAAGGTGATGAGGTGGTGTATGACCTCTATACAGGGACGGGGACCATCGCCCAGTACGTCGCCCGTTATGCAAAGCAAGTGATCGGTATTGAATCGGTGCCAGAAGCCATCGATGCTGCGAAAGCTCATGCAAAATTAAACGGCCTTGAGAACTGTAGTTTCTACTGCGGTGACATGAAAGAAGTATTCACCGATTCCTTTTTGGAGTCACACCCAAAAGCAGACGTGCTAATTACGGATCCACCTAGAGATGGGATGCACCAAAAAGTAGTAGAACAAATTCTCAAATTGTCTCCTGAGAGAATTGTCTATGTGAGTTGTAATTCTGCCACGCAGGCTAGAGATATTGCACTTATGAAAGACCATTATAAAGTAGTAAAAGTGCTGCCGGTTGACATGTTTCCTCAAACCCATCATGTTGAAAATATTGCCCTATTAGAAAGGCTTTGAGAACAATAATTTTGCTATCTTTAGCAAAATTTAAACTCCATGAAGAAAATCAGTATTTTCCTTTTCGTGATTGCATTGCACGTCTCCGGTGGACTAATGCAGGCACAAAGTGATTCTGCAAAGGTCAAGGCCGACTCCGCAAAAGCGAAAGCGGCAACTCCAGCGGCGGCTAAAGCGCCTGTGAAAATCAAGCCTTATAAAGACGTGATCACGGCCAAAGCCAAAAGCGATCAGGGCATTATTACCGTCCACAAAATTGACGACAAGTACTTCTTTGAAGTCCCAGATTCCGTTTTAAAAAAGGAATTCCTACTGGTTAGCAGACTGACCAAGGCAGCAGCCGGAATGAGAACAGGAACCACTGGATATGCAGGCGATCAAATTGCGCAGCATGTGGTATCTTTTGAAAAAGGACCTTCAGATAAGCTTTTCATTCGTTCCATCTCCTATGCGGATTACGTTCAGGATTCAACAGCATCGATGTACAATTCTGTAATTAGAAATAACACTCATGCAATTGTACATGCCTTTGATATCAAAGCCTATGGACCTACGAAGAAGTCTACGGTCGTGGAGATTACAGATTTAATCAATGCCGATAACGAACTAGTTAGTTTCTCGGCTTCAAGAAAGAACTCCTACCGTGTTGGAGCGTTACAAAAAGACAAATCCTTTACAAATTACGTAAAGTCATTCCCAACCAATATTGAAATTAATACGACCAAGACGTTTGCTAGAACCGCAGGGAGAGTAGACCCGAGCGTCAGTGCTGCGAACCGTCCAGTCATTAGTGGAAACTATACGGTTGAGATCAATTCTTCTCTGGTTCTTTTACCGGAAAATAAAATGCAGGCTCGTTATTTCGATCCGCGTGTTGGGTATTTCACGGTAGGGTATACAGATTTTGATTTAGATCCTCAAGGTGTGAAGCGTGTTTCTGTAATTAAAAGATGGAGACTCGAACCAAAACCACAAGACGTGGCACGGTACAACAAAGGAGAACTGGTTGAACCTGCAAAACAAATTGTATTCTATATAGATCCTGCAACCCCTAAAAAGTGGGTGCCTTACTTAATAGCTGGAGTTAACGATTGGCAAGTTGCTTTTGAACAGGCTGGATTTAAAAATGCCATTGTGGGCAAAGTGCCTAGTAGCAAAACCGATCCAGAATGGAGTTTGGAAGACGCAAGGTTTTCCGCAATCGTATATAAGCCTTCGGATGTACCCAATGCCTCAGGACCTTCTATTTCAGATCCAAGAACTGGTGAAATCATGGAGAGTCATATTAACTGGTATCACAACGTAATGTCTCTACTTAGAAACTGGTATTTTGTGCAAGCGGCACCAAACGATCCAAGAGCACGTACCATGGAATTTGACGACAAGTTGATGGGCGAGTTGATTCGATTTGTCTCTTCCCACGAAGTGGGGCATACCCTTGGTCTGCGTCACAATTTTGGATCTTCTTCGACAGTTCCTGTAGAGAAGTTAAGAGACAAAAAGTGGTTAGAGAAAAATGGACATACCCCTTCCATCATGGACTATGCTCGATTCAATTACGTAGCACAACCGGAGGATAAAGTGGGAGATTTAGGTATTATGCCTAGAATTGGAGATTACGACAAATGGGCAATTGAGTGGGGTTACAGAAGATTCGACCAATTTAAAACTCCCGATGCAGAAAAAACTCATCTGAACAAATGGGTGATGAAGGAACTTGAGAACAAAAGACTTTGGTTCGGTACGGAATCCAATCCATTTGACCCAAGATCGCAAAGCGAGCAAGTAGGAGATAATGCAATGGTAGGAAGTAGCTACGGAATTAAGAACTTGCAAAGGATCATGAAAGACCTAGACAAATGGACTCGAGTGGACAATGAAGATTACTCGAATTTGTCGACCATGTATGATCAAGTTACAAGTCAATTTAACCGTTATTTAGGGCATGTCTCTAAATACGTTGGAGGGGAATTAGAAACTCCAAAAACCATTGAGCAGAGAGGTCCTGTCTACGAAGTGGTTTCAAAACAAGAACAGAAAGAAGCGCTTGGTTTCCTTAACGAACAGATCTTCAAAACGCCGGAATGGCTCATGAAGAAGGAAGTGTTTGAAAACACAAATAAATCTCCTGTGAGCGTGGTGGAAGGGCTTCAAAAGAATGTATTAAGTCGTATTTTAAGTCCGATGATTCTTCAAAAAATGTACACTTCTCAATCTGTGGATAAGAATGCATATTCCTTAGACGAATATATGCAAGATTTAAAAGGATACGTGTGGAATAGTTCCTCACCTGACTTATATGAGCGAAACTTACAACGTAACTATGTAAACACGTTAGTATCGCTTGTTTCTGCAAAGCCTAGCGCAGCAAGTTCGGGAGCAAGAGGTTCTTCTTTCAGTATGTCCTCTAATTCTGATGTAACTGCAGTCGCTAGAGGTGTGCTTATGGAAATCCAAAAGGAAGCAAAAGGACGAGCAAGCTCTAGTGCTGACCGCATGCAGCGTTATCATTTTGCTGACCTCGATTATCAAATCGAAAAGGCGTTAGATCCGAAATAAGACTTTATATGAAATATATCTTTGGTTCCCTTCTAAGTTTGCTTTTCCTTTTTTCCTGTGGTTCTGATGACGACATCTGCGTCAGCGGAGAAGCCACACCTAGACTGAAAATCAAATTTAAGGAGGGTACTAAGGATTTGCAAGTATCTCGACTTATCTTAGATGTCGATTATGGCGACGGACCAAAGAATGTCATAGACATGCAGAGGGTGGATTCTATAATGGTTCCCCTACGAGTAGACAATCAGAATTTTACAGATTTGTACGTTCGGACCTCGCCCGAGGCGAGTGCAAGTAAAATTAGGATTTCATATACTTCGGAGTCTAAATATGTGTCACCCGCATGCGGAATAAAAAAATTATATCACGATTTAGAGAGTAAATTAGAAACTAGCGCTGAGGTTATACGACTTGAGCAAGCACAAACCACGGTTACCGATGAATTGCCTACGCACCTTTATCTTGTTTTTTAGTTTTGTATTTGTAGGTGTTTTTGCTCAGCAGCAAGACTCTTTGCAAATCAAAAAGAAATACCAACCCAATTTTATGGTAGGAGGAGATTTGCTTAATGCAGGCGTATCTTTCTTCTCCGATAGAAAAGTCTATCAAGGGTTTATTTCAACACATTTGAAGAAGGACCTTCACTTGATCGCCGAGTTGGGGTATGAGGATAATCTCTATGACAAGAATGGATATGAGGCCTATGCCAAAGGAGCTTATCTGAGAGCGGGTGGGTTTTACATGCTTATGAAAGACGCAGAGAATGAATTCAATGGATTTTATGCA
Source organism: Chryseobacterium sp. A301 (assembly GCF_054489425.1). Lineage (NCBI taxonomy): Bacteria > Pseudomonadati > Bacteroidota > Flavobacteriia > Flavobacteriales > Weeksellaceae > Chryseobacterium > Chryseobacterium sp. A301. Next base: position 97,036 of record NZ_JBTMWY010000005.1, on the reverse strand, counting down.
GGACCTAAATTAGCCGCCTCTATGTATGAGCAGCATTACGTAAAAGTGCCCGTTCGAGGCAGCCAAGGAGGGGATTCTTTTGTGGGATTCGATCCTTCCAACCAGACCAGCGTTTGGATTGAAGGAGCCATTGGAGGAAGGGTTCAGCTCTTTAAAAGTTCGTTTTACGTCGATGTGAATTTACAGCCTCGCTATTTGATTTACAGCACGAAGCAAGAAGAAATTTTGCCTATGATTGTTCCCGGTTTTGGGAAATCATCGTCCAATTTTAATGTAGGGTTCGCATGGAACATTGCCTATAAATTTTAGACGCTTCTAAATAGATAACAAACAAATCCCACCGTAAAGGTGGGATTTGTTTGTTAGTAGGAGTCGAAGTGCTAATCTTGCTTGGCAAAAAGTTTTTCAAGCACGCTTGTGGTTTGTTCTTTGAGTTCTATTAGATCTTCATTATTGTAAATAATAAAGGAGGTTTTTCGAACCTTGTCTTTCTCTGCCATTTGCTGATCCATTACGTTTTCAACTTCGCGGTAAGTTTTGGAATCACGATCCATAACCCGTTTGATTCGTATATTGTCTTCGGCAGTCACTAGGATGCTTTTGTAACATTCTTTGTCCAGTCCTAATTCAAAGAGTAGGGCTGTTTCTTTGAATACATAAGGCCCCGATTGATTACGAGTCCAGTTTTCAAAATCTTTTTTCACTGCAGGGTGAATCAGATGGTTTAGGGAGGTGAGCAGCTGGGAGTTTTCAAATACAACACTTGAAACAAAAGCTCTGTTGTATTCTCCTTCTGTATTGTAGGACTCGGGGCCTAGTAGCTCAATGATTTTTGTTTTGAGTAGAGGATCAATATTTACGATCTCTTTTGCTCTTTGATCGGAATTGTAAACGGGATATCCCATTTGTTCAATATACTTTGCCACGGTGGTTTTTCCGGAGCCAATGCCTCCAGTTAAACCGATCACCTTCGGCTCGGGTTCAGGCGTACTCGTATCGCCTTCTTCTGAAATGTCCATAATTTTTTAATTAAAGTTCAAAGATAAAGAATTTGCTAAACGCGAGAAGATAGAATTAAAAGAAATGGTTGCTTTGGAGAAATTAATACCCAAAAACTTCATCAAAACTATAGGTTTGATCCAGTTTAACTCCTTTTTCTGTCATCTTCAGACTTGCAAGCTCATGGTAAGCATCATGTTCTAAAAACAAGAGATAGTCATTGTCGATGCACTGTTTTAAGAAACGATCTTTTTCTTCCATTGTGAGAAGAGGTCTCGTGTCGTAGCCCATGACATAAACAAGTGGAACGTGTCCAGCCGTAGGAATTAAATCCGCCGCAAAAACGATTGTTTTGCCTTGGTATTGAAGTACAGGTAGCATTTGTTTTTCTGTATGACCGTCCACGAAAATGACGTCCATCTTTAGTTCAGGCGCAAATCCATAATTCCCTTGGGAAGGTAAGGGGAGCATTTGAAGTTGTCCCGATTCTTGAATGGGAAGAATATTTTCACTTAAAAAGCTTGCTTTTTCTCTTGGGTTCGGGTTTACTGCCCAATCCCAATGGCTTTCATTGCTCCAATAGGTTGCGTTTTTAAATGAAGGACGATAACCGGTTTTCTCATCGTTCCATTCTATGGCGCCCCCGCAATGATCAAAATGCAGGTGGGTTAAAAAGACATCCGTAATGTCGTCTTTCACAAAACCGTATTTCGCTAGATTTTTTTCAAGACTCTCGTCTCCAAAAAGCGAGTAATGACTGAAGAATTTTTCATTTTGTTTGTCTCCAAGACCACAGTCAATTAGAATAAGTTTTTTTCCGTCTTCGATTAAAAGGGATCGCATACCCATGGAAATCAAATTTCGCTCATCTGCGGGATTGGTTCTTTCCCAAAGGGATTTAGGAACTACGCCAAACATGGCACCGCCGTCGAGTTTGAAATTTCCACATTGAATAGGATAGAGTTTCATATAGTTTGGAATTTGATTCTATTTTACTTGAATTAGATGCCTAAATTTAAGCAAATTAAGGCGAATTGGGATGCGCTTTTTACACAATTTACCCCTTTCTAGAAAAGAGATCCTGGATTAGAGGGAGGGTTTAGTTTCAAGTGCAAATAGGCTTTTTTGGTTACTTCTCGGCCTCGAGGGGTTCGAGTGATGAATCCCTCTTGTATAAGAAAGGGTTCGTATACTTCTTCTAAAGTTTCTGGATTTTCTCCTAAGGAGGTGGCCAAAGCCGAAATACCCACCGGTTTGCTTTTGAAATTTTCAATCATGACGCGCATGATTTTATTGTCCATTTCATCAAGTCCATTTTCATCTACATTAAGGGAGTCTAAGGCAAATTTTGTGATTTTAAGTTCAATTTCGCCGTTGCCTTTAATTTCTGCAAAATCGCGCACTCTTCTCAAAAGTGCATTGGCAATACGGGGTGTTCCTCGACTACGTCTTGCGATCTCAATGGCTGCATCTTCATAGATTTTGATGCCGAGAACCCGAGCACTTCGTTGAATGATTGTAGAGAGGAGTTCCGTGTTATAATATTCAAGACGGTTTTGGATGCCAAATCGAGCAAGCATGGGTTTGGTGAGCATTCCACTTCGAGTCGTTGCGCCAATCAAAGTAAAAGGATTCAAAGCGATTTGCACGCTACGGGCATTCGGTCCCGTTTCTAATAAAATGTCAATTTTGTAGTCTTCCATGGCAGAATAAAGATATTCTTCCACGATGGGAGAGAGTCGGTGAATTTCGTCAATAAACAGTACGTCATTCTCTTCCAGGTTGGTTAATAGACCGGCAAGACTTCCAGGTTTGTCTAAAACAGGCCCAGAGCTGACCTTTAAGCTTACATCGAGCTCATGGGCGATAATGTGAGCCAAAGTTGTTTTCCCAAGCCCTGGAGGGCCGTGTAGCAAGACGTGGTCTAAAGCTCCGCCACGGTTTTTTGCGGCTGCGACAAAAACCTGCAAATTGTCTAATGTCCTCTGTTGACCTGCGAAATCATCAAAACTTTGAGGACGGATCGTCTCTTCTTGGGAGAGCTCCTCAAAAGAATAGTTTTCTTTATCAGGATGAAGGAAGTCTGGCATTTTAATATCGTTTTTGTCTTTTCAAATTTAAGCTTTTTTAAAGAATACAGCCCGAGGGTACAAAAACTTTGTTTCCGTAATTTCAAATGTTTAAATTTACCTTCATGAAATTAATAGGTCCATTTAAACAAATTATTACCTTAAGAGGTCTTCCTTTGCGCGGCGCGATTGCAGACCAAAGTCTTGAGGTCCTTTCCGATGCTGGTCTCCTAATCGACAACGGGGTCATTAAAAAGCTCGGTGATTTTGAGTTACTTAAGAAGGAAGCGAGCAGTGTGGAGCAGGTGCAAGGGGACAAAATCCTTCTGCCTGGACTCGTCGATTGCCATACACATATTTGTTTTTCGGGAAACCGTGCAAATGATTTTGCAATGCGTAACGCAGGACGTACGTATTTAGAGATCGCTCAAAGCGGAGGGGGAATTTGGAGCTCTGTGAAACATACACGGGAGGCTGACGAGAACGAGTTGTTAGAATCCATGCTTGAGCGTATTGAATACCTTCAATCGATTGGGGTAACCACCATAGAGATTAAATCTGGGTATGGTCTTGATTTAGAGCACGAATTAAAGATGCTTCGAGTGATTCAAAAGGCAAGGTCTCGAACAAGTCTTACACTGATCCCAACTTGTCTTGCAGCTCATATGAAGCCCAAAGATTACGAAGAAGACAATCATCACGGAAAATCGTATTTAGCTTATATTTTAGAGGAAATATTGCCGATCGTTAGAAAGGAAGATTTAGCGCGTAGAGTTGATATTTTTATTGAGAAATCAGCCTTTCAACCGGAGGAAAGTCTCGAATATCTAGAAAAAGCGAAAGCACTAGGATTTGAATTGACAGTGCATGCAGATCAGTTTACACCCGGAAGTTCTCAAATTGCGGTACAGGTCGGTGCAAAATCTGCAGATCACTTAGAGGCAAGCAGTCAGCAGGATATTGAGGTCTTAGCCAAGTCGAATACGGTAGCAGTGGCACTGCCCGGTGCTAGTTTAGGACTTGGAGAACCTTTCACCCCTGCTCGCAAGTTACTTGATGAGGGAGCAATACTCGCCATTGGAAGTGACTGGAACCCGGGGTCTGCACCGATGGGCAATTTGCTCACTCAGGCAAGTATTCTTGCCACTTACGAGAAGCTAAGTACAGCCGAGGTCCTCGCAGGAATTACTTTCCGTGCAGCGCACGCCTTAGGGCTGGAGGATCGTGGCCTTCTTGAAGAAGGAAAAAGAGCCGATTTTATTCTTTTTGACACCGACAATTATCAAAATATTTTATACCGCCAAGGGACACTTTCTCCAAGTGCCACCTTCGTAAACGGAGAACTACAATATGGGAAATTATAAGACCTTTTGGAACGGAAGAAACGACGGAGATAATCCGCTTGCGAAACGGTTGTTTCAAGCCGTGGATTTTACCTTGCCTAAGAATTCGACGGGCTATGCGCTTGTCGGATTCGAAGTTGACGAAGGGGTTTTGCGCAATCAAGGAAGAGTGGGAGCTCGCCACGCTCCTAACACGATTCGAACGGCTCTGGCTAATTTCCCGGTCACTAGTCATTCCTTGCTCCTCCATGATCTTGGCAACATCGATTGTGAGGATGGAGATTTAGAAAAGGCTCAAGCGAGGCTTAGCGAAAGGGTTGCACAAATCCTTCGTACAGGTTCAAAATCTATTGTTCTAGGTGGCGGGCATGAAATTACATTAGGGCATTTCAACGGAATTCGGTCTGCCTTCCCAGATAAGAAGATTGGAATTCTGAATCTAGATGCCCATTTCGACAATCGGCAGCCGGCAAGTAATGGGCTAGGGAGTTCTGGAACGGGATTTTGGCAAATTGCACAAAAGGAGCCGCTTCATTCACTCCACATCGGTATCCAGCGGAATTCCAATACGCTGGCACTATTTGATACGGCACACACCCTTGGAATGCAGTATATTTTAGCAGAAGAACTCTATTTCGAAAATTTGCCTGCGCTAAAAGAAAGAATTGTGCAGTTCACAAGTGAAGCGGACATTCTCTATTTAACTATTTGCATGGATGTTTTTAACGCGGCCATTGCACCTGGCGTATCGGCACTCGCTTACAACGGGATCTTTGCTGAGGTTTGCGTGATGAGTATTTTGCGCGAAATTCTAAGTTCAAATAAGCTTGTTTCCATGGACGTGGCCGAAGTGAATCCTACTTACGATCCAGACCACCGCACCAGTCGTTTGGCGGCAAGTTTAGTCAACGAATGGTTTCTAGCGACAAGTTAACTAGCCTTATTTTTTGTAATTTTACGTTATGCAAGAAATTATTAATAAAAAACTTAAGTCTGCGAACAAAGCTTTTTTGGCGTGGAAGCAGATTGATTTTAAAGAAAGACAAGCTTTGCTTGAAAATTTATCAGCTTTGCTTTTAGAGCTGAAGCTTCAGTATGCAAAACTTATCACGAAAGAGATGCATAAGCCCATTTCGCAATCCCTTGCAGAGATCGAAAAATGTGCAGGCATGTCTCATTACTATGCGACACTTGGTCCTATACTCCAAACTCAGAACGTGAAGACGGAAATGAAGATTTCGGAGATTCATTTTGAACCTATGGGAGTAATCCTTGGGGTCATGCCGTGGAATTATCCTTTTTGGCAAGTGCTTCGCTTTGCAATTCCTACTATTTTAGCAGGAAATACAGTGGTTTTAAAGCACGCCTCCATCTGTGAAAAAAGTGGGGATGCAATTGAAAAGCTATTTAGAAAGGCAGGATTTCCTAAGGGAGTCTTTAGCCATCTTAAAATCGGACATCAAGAAGTCGAGGAGTTGATTCAGGATCGAATGATAAAGGCGGTATCCTTAACGGGAAGCGAAGGTGCAGGACGTGCCATTGCGAAAACAGCCGGAGAAAATTTAAAAAAATGTGTGCTAGAGCTCGGAGGAAGTGATCCTTTTATCGTTCTGGACGATGCGAATATCAAAAAGGCGGCAAAGGACGCGGCTTCGGCAAGATTGCAAAATTGTGGGCAAACCTGCGTAGCAGCCAAACGGTTTATTATTCATGAGAAGATTTACGAAAAATTCATAAAGCAGTTCGTTGCCGAGTATGCAAAATACCAGTCTGAGGATCCCGAATCAAAAGATACGGTGATGAGCGTAATGGCGAGGGCAGATTTAGCCTCAGATTTGGTGCGTCAATACAAGGCGGCGCTTAAAGGTGGCGCGAAAATCATAAGTCCACTCCAAAAGGTCGGAGAAATGGGCTTCGAACCAGGTTTGATTGAAGTCAACCCTGGGAATCCGATTGTAAGTGAAGAACTTTTTGGTCCTTTAGGGATGGTTTTTAAAGCGAAAAATGATAAAGATGCCCTGCGTATTGCAAACGATACGATGTTTGGACTTGCTAGTGCGGTGTATACAAAAGACAAAAAGCGGGCTCAATTTTTTGCAGAGGGACTTGAAGTAGGAAGTGTAGCCATTAATCAAATCTTCCGGTCCGATTGGCGAATGCCATTCGGGGGAAGAAAGAATTCAGGATATGGCGTGGAATTGTCAAGTGCAACCCTTCATGAATTTACGATTCGAAAGTCGGTCATTGGCAGCGTGTAGACGCGAGCACAATTAAAGGCAAAGGCATATAAAAACCCTGCAAAAGTGAATTTGCAGGGTTTTTTAGTTTAGGCTTCGATTTAGATTTTAGTTAATCGAAGTGTGTTCGTTTTGCCTCCTTGTTCGGCTGGCGTCGCATTTAGATTGATTACGAAATCCTCCTCCTCGACGTAGGCTAATTCTTTTGCCATTTTGTTTACTTCTATAATGGTTTCATCGGTACCCGTTGAACCTTCGTAGTAATAAGCTCTTACACCCCATAAAAGGTTAAGCATCGTAATTACGCGTTTGTTTGCACTAAAGACGATAATGTTAGAGTTTGGTCTATGCGCAGAAATCTGGAACGCAGTATAGCCTGAGTACGTAAGAGTGATGATCGCTTGCACATCCGTTGTTTTTGCAATTCGCACTGCGGCTAAACAAATTCTATTGGTGATAAAGCGCGCGTCAATGCAATTGAATTCTTTTTCAATTGGACTTACTTTCGATTGGTAAAAATGCGTGTTTTCAATGTTCTTAACAATTTTACTCATGTTTTTCACAACGTCCACCGGATATTTCCCTACGGAAGTTTCACCGGAAAGCATAACCGCATCCGCACCGTCCAAAACCGAGTTGGCCACGTCGTTTACTTCTGCGCGGGTAGGAGTGAGGCTGCTGATCATCGTCTCCATCATTTGAGTCGCAATAATTACAGGCTTCGCAAAGCTTCTTGCTTTTTCAACTAGAAGTTTTTGAATGGCAGGAACTTCCTCCATAGGAACTTCTACACCTAAATCTCCACGAGCTACCATTAAGCCGTCGCATTCCAATAGGATCTGATCAATGTTTTTAACTCCTTCCGGTTTTTCAATTTTCGCAATAATTGGAGTTTTAAGCTTATTGGTCGGGTGGCTTGCAATTATTTTCTTTAAATCTATGATGTCCTGCGCATGTCTTACGAAGGAAAGAGCAATCCAATCTAATTCGAGGTCTAAGATGAAGTTCGCATCTTTGATGTCCTTTTCAGTTAATGCAGGAAGTGAAACATTTGTATTAGGAAGGTTTACTCCTTTTTTTGAACTTAGAGGTCCCCCTTGAATGGTTACGGCTTTGACCATATCCTTTTCATTGGTTTCTGTCACTTGGAGTACTAATTTTCCATCGTCAATCAGAATTCTCTCGCCAACCTTTACATCGCGCGGAAATTCTGTATAGGTCATGTATACTTGAGAAGAGTTTCCCTCTATGTTTTCGTTGGTAAAGGTTAGGATGTCTCCCGGATTCAAATAGGAGCCTTCTTTGACAACTCCCACACGTAATTTAGGTCCTTGCAAGTCACCTAGGATTCCCACAGAAGTACCAAGCTCTTTGTTGAGTTCACGAATGGACTGTACGTGGGTCTTAACTAGGTCGTAGTCTGCATGGGAAAAATTAATACGGAAGATGTCAACTCCCGCTTTTATAAGATCTGCCATCACTTCTTTTTTAGAAGAGGCTGGACCGAGCGTCGCTATGATTTTAGTTTTCTTTAGATGCTTATTCATAATATTGAATTAATTGAAAGAGTTCCTCGTTAGAACTCAATAGAAATTGCTGGATTGGAAACATAAGGTTTTCCGGCTGCAAAATTAAGGAAAAATCGGCATATGCATCGCTGGTTTTAATTAAGTAGTCCACTTCTTTATGATTTGGTAACAAAAAATTAATATGTTCCTCGTCTGAGAATAACTCAAGGACTTGTTTTTTTTGAATTTTTTGATAGGAAGAATTGGAAATAAATTGAAAACAAGTTTGCGTTTCCTGATGATAGGCTTCAAACCGATTGTGGTAATAGTCGTTGTATTCGGCGCATTTCACTAAATCTTTTATTCGTGTGAAATCCGAATCATTTGCTTTGTTGATGTGGTAGAATAGTTCGTGGTCTGGTAGGTGTTTTGTAAGAAGTACCAGCCCGAGAGTAAGATCGTCGTCGCGCTCAGATTCAAGAAAGAGTTTTTGAATTTTCAAGAATATGCTCTTTTTTATTTAGGGTGTAAAAAGCGCGTTGTGCGGCTTTTTCTTCTGCTTTTTTCTTCGAGGACTCGGTGGCGGTTGAAACTCTATCGCTTGTGAGCCAGACCGTGGTTCTAAAAACCGTGGTGTGATTGGGCTGCTCTTCTTCCGTGGTTTCGTAACGAAGGGCCAGCTTTTGCTTTTGAGACCACTCTAATAGGAGTCCCTTATAACTTACGATTTTATTTTCTAATTTACCAATTTCTTTTGGAGTCAAAAGTTTGTTGAGGATAATGGTTTGGCAAGCTTCATACCCGATGTCGAGATAAACAGCACCGATAAGCGCTTCAAACAGATTTCCTGCAATGTTTTCGCCCAGTGCGGAAGAAAATTTATTTTGGATCAGGCTCGTAAGCTTTAAATCGTCACCAATTTTATTCAAATTCTTACGGTTGACAATTTTGGATTTCATCTGCGTGAGATATCCTTCGTTTGCCTTGGGATAGGTTTCGAACAAATAACAAGAAATCACAGAACCTAAGATAGAATCGCCTAAAAACTCAAGACGCTCGTAGTTTTTTATTTTTTTTGAAGACATTTTTAATGTAAATGCCTCTTGATACACTTCTATTTGCCCTACAGGTTGTCCAATAATTTTGGATATACCCAAGCTAAGTGCAAGTTCTTTTTCAGAATAATTTCTGCTTTTTTTACCTAGGAATTTAGAAATGTACTTCTGTAACTCCACCTTTTCTGACCTTTAGATTCTTTTAAATAGTACACAGGCGTTATGTCCGCCAAATCCGAAAGTGTTGCTCATCGCGACATCCACATGTTTTTTAACCGCATGGTTAAAAGTGAAGTTTAGTCGCTCGTCGATTCTTTCGTCGTCAGTAAAGTGGTTAATGGTAGGAGGTACAATTCCGTGAATGATTGTGTGAATTGCAGCAATTGCCTCAACAACTCCTGCGGCGCCAAGCAAGTGCCCGGTCATCGATTTTGTAGAGTTGATTTGAATGTCAAATGCGTGCTCCCCTAATAGTTTTGAAATCGCATTGGATTCTGCGATGTCACCCAAGGGAGTAGAAGTTCCATGCATATTAATATGGTCTACTTCGTTCGCATCAACCTCTGCGTCTTCTAAACAGTTTTTCATCACAAGATAGGCTCCTAATCCTTCTGGGTGGGGAGCCGTCATGTGGTAGGCGTCGGCACTCATTCCTCCGCCTTTTAACTCGGCGTAGATGGTAGCCCCGCGTTTTACCGCATGCTCGTATTCTTCTAATATGATACTTCCTGCGCCTTCTCCTAAAACAAAACCATCACGGTCTTTGTCAAAAGGACGAGAGGCCGTAGTCGGACTGTCGTTACGGGTCGAGAGAGCCATCATAGCGTTGAATCCGCCAACCCCACTAGCCGTAACTGCAGCTTCAGAACCTCCACAGACGATCACGTCTGCTTTCCCTAATTGAATCAACATTTTTGAATCAATTAGAGCATTGGCTGAAGAAGCACAAGCTGAAACCGTGGTGTAATTTGGACCGTGAAATCCGTATTCCATTGAAATGTGACCCGGCGTTATGTCCGCAATCATTTTTGGAATGAAAAAAGGGTTGAATCGAGGAATGTCTGTGTTCGCCCATCCTAAGACTTCATGCTCGAAAGTTTCAAGGCCTCCAATACCTGAGCCCCAGATCACGCCCACTCGATTTCGATTCAATTCTCCATTAAGGATGCCAGAATGCTCAACAGCTTCACGTGCTGCTACTAAGCCGAGCTGAGTGTTTCTATCCATTTTTTTCGCCTCTTTCTTTTCAAAGTGGTCTAATGGGTTGAAATTCTTGATCTCGCAGGCAAATTTTGTTTTGAAATTTGTGGCATCAAAAAGAGTAATCGGAGCGGCACCGCTCTTACCTTGGGTAAGGCTTTCCCAGTATTCTTTCGCATTATTACCAATCGGTGTTAGTGCACCAAATCCTGTTACAACTACTCTTTTTAATTCCATAAATTTTTTAATTATCTAACGAATAGATTCAAATTATTTGTTTACCACTTCCTCAATGTATGCAATTGCATGACCTACAGTTGTGATTTTTTCAGCCTGATCGTCAGGAATCTGAATGTTGAATTCTTTTTCGAACTCCATGATAAGTTCCACTGTGTCTAATGAATCAGCTCCTAGATCGTTAGTGAAGCTAGCTTCTGGAGTTACTTCTGTTTCTTCAACGTCAAGCTTATCAGCGATGATAGCTTTTACTCTTGATGCAATGTCTGACATAATAATAGTATTTTTTAATTATTGTTTAATTGGTGCAAATATAAAAAAAACTTAATCAATTATCCTTTTTTTAGTATTTTTTAAGGAATTTGTAACGTGTCAAAAAAAGGTCTGCGATAGAAGCAGTCCGAAAAATTCGATTTCAAAGGATATTTCCTTATTTTTGCCATTCTAAGAATCAATACACTATGACGGATTTTGACAACGACGACGATGTTTTTACAGGCAAAGAGCATACACCCTTAAGAGCAGATGCTTTTGAAAAAACTCCTTTGGAAAAAGTGGAGCGAATTGAAATGCTTTTTGGACAAATCATGGAAACCCTTGGGTTAGATATGGAAGATGATTCCTTGAAGGATTCTCCCAAGAGAGTTGCCAAAATGTATGTAAATGAGATTTTCGGCGGGTTATTGCCTGAGAACAAGCCTCGAATTTCTACCTTCAGCAATAAATACAAGTATCGCCAAATGCTCGTGGAGAAAGACATTACGGTTTATTCCTTTTGTGAACATCATTTTCTACCGATTATTGGGCGAGCGCATGTAGCGTATATATCCAATGGAGAAGTCATTGGACTTTCCAAGATTAATCGAATTGTCGATTATTATGCGAAAAGACCCCAAGTTCAAGAACGTTTAACGATGCAGATCGTAGACGCCTTAAAACAAGCATTAGGAACAAAGGATGTGGCATGCATCATTGATGCAAAGCATCTCTGTGTGAATTGTCGTGGAATTAAAGACACCGCGAGTTCTACGATCACCGCTGAATTGAGCGGGATCTTCAGAACCAATCCAATTACGAGACAAGAATTTCTTCACTATGTGGGGAGCCATGCTAAAATTGACTAATACATAAATCAATGGAACTAAAAATATACAATTCTCTCACGGGACAGAAAGAAACATTTAAACCGATTTTAGATGGCAATATAGGAATGTATGTTTGTGGACCTACCGTCTACAGCAATGTGCATATGGGCAACGTAAGGACCTTTATGTCATTCGATTTTATCTACCGCACACTCCTTTATATAGGATACAAAGTACGGTACGTTAGAAACATTACGGATGCAGGGCATTTAACAGACGATGGAAATGTAGACAACGATCGGTTTGTAAAACAAAGTCGATTAGAAAAACTAGAACCAATGGAAATTGTACAGAAGTACACGGTCGATTTTCACAAAGTTTTGCAGCAGTTTAATTTGCTACCTCCTAACATTGAGCCAACCGCTACGGGCCATATTTTAGAGCAGTTAGAACTAACAAAGCTTTTGTTAGAAAAAGGATACGCTTATGAAACGGGAGGTTCGGTCTATTTTGATGTACATGCTTACAATGAAAAAGGGGGAAACTATGGAGAGCTAAGCAAGCGAAACATTGAAGAACTCTATGCCAATACCCGGATTCTAGACGGGCAGGACGAGAAGAAAAACCCACAAGATTTTGCACTTTGGAAAAGTGCTTCACCGGCGCACATCATGAAATGGCCTTCCCCATGGGGAGAAGGATTTCCAGGATGGCATTTGGAATGTACGGCAATGAGCACTAAATATTTAGGGGAGAAATTTGATATTCACGGAGGAGGGATGGACCTTAAATTTCCGCATCATGAATGTGAAATTGCACAAGGAACTGCTTGCAACGGGACCTCACCTGTGAATTATTGGATGCATGCAAACATGCTCACTTTAAACGGTCAAAAAATGAGTAAGTCGACGGGAAACACGATTTTACCCATGGAGTTGATTACGGGGGACAATACCTTTTTTGAAAAACCGTTTGCGCCCACCGTCGTTCGTTTCTTTTTCTTACAAGCTCACTATCGAAGTGTAGTTGATTTGTCAAACGAGGCTTTAGTGGCGAGTGAAAAAGGCTATCTTCGATTAATGGAAGCGCTTGAAGTCCTTCGAGACATCGATCCATCAGAGTCAGGCAAAGAATCGTTTGACGTGTCCGCTTGGAAACAGAAATGCGATCAGGCCCTACTGGATGATTTTAATTCTCCGATTTTAATTGCTCATTTGTTTGAGGCTGTAAAAGTGATTTTCGCAATTAAGGACGGGAAAGAAAGTCTTAGCCAAGATGATCTAGAGTTATTAAAAGCTTCGCTTCAGACTTTTGTGTTTGATGTGCTAGGTTTAGAAGAGATTGCAAAGCAGCATTCGGATAAGCTAGATTCAACTCTCCAAGTGTTAATTGACCTTCGCAATCAAGCAAGACAAGCAAAAAACTGGGCGCTTTCAGACGAAATTCGAGATAAGCTTCTTGCCGAAGGGATTGAACTTAAAGATTCACGCGAGGGAACTTCTTATATAATTAGCTAAGCAAAAGGAATTCCTTTTCAATACGAAAATGGAGCTTTGGTTTAACCGGGGCTCCATTTGTGTAAGGTGTTGAATGGCAAATAGTAAGCTGTAAAGTCGGAGTCTTTTTTTTGTCGAATTAAAGCAGGATAAATTGCTTTTATTTTTTTAAATTGCATCACAGTTAGATCCAGATGCGAGCGCAAGGAAAACGCTCTATGCAAAAGACTACCATGACGTAATTTAATGACTACTATTTGCCATGAAGATAATTTTTAATATTCATTTTAATACCCAAATTGGGGAGAGAATTCAACTTGTATTATTTGAGAAACAAGACGAGAAGTTAATTTACCCCTTGCAGTATACCGATAATGGGAATTGGAGTGTGGAGGTGGATTATTTCACAAGAGACCTTTGTTATCAATACCAACTGGTGACTGAGGACGGAACGGTTTTAAAAACAGAGTTTTCTTCTCATCAGCTGCAATTGGTTCATACCTATAGCGAATACAAAGTATACGATGTTTGGAATCTTAAGAATTTCCCTGAGAACTATCTAAACAATAAAATTCTAAAAAATACGCGTCGCGAATTTGAACCTGAAAAACTACAGATTCTAAAAAGACATACCCATTTGTTTCGAATCGAGGCTCCCATTTACAGAGCAAACCAGCGATTGGTTCTTTTAGGTAGCGCACCTGAATTAGGCTCTTGGGAATATTTAAAGACCGTGCCGATGGCTCAAACGGCTTACGGCGTTTGGGAGGTCGCCGTGGAGATTGCCCAAGAAAATTTTATTCAATATAAGTATGGGATTTTAGATGAAACCTCAGGAGATGTATTCGAGGTCGAATATGGCAAAAACCGCTGGGCACTTTCAAATCTTGAACCTCAGGTTCTGCAAATTCAAGCCGATCACTTTTTTCGTTTTAAAGCCGAGGATTTATACCATGCCGCAGGGGTTGCAGTGCCCGTCTTTTCTCTTCGTAGTGAGAAGGGGTTTGGAGTAGGAGAGTTCAGTGACTTGAAATTATTAGCAAAGTGGGCTGAAAAAACCAATCTCTCTGTGGTGCAGACTCTGCCGATTAACGATACGACGGCAAATTATACATGGACTGATTCCTATCCTTATGCTCCAATTTCTCTTTATGCTCTTCACCCAATCTACCTTAGTATTGAAGAATTGCCCTTCAGACTTGGTGAAGAAGAAGCACTTGAGTTTTTAGCGAAGAAAGCGGAACTAAATTCTTTCGATCTTGTGGATTATGAGCAGGTAATCGAAAGAAAATGGTACTTTATCACTCTTTTGTTCGAACAAAACAAACAGGAGATTTTGAAAGACAGAGGATTCAAAAAATTCCAGAATGAAAACAAGGACTGGCTCTATCCTTATGCCGCCTTTTGCATCCTTCGAGATCAAAATAAGACGCCCAACTTTGAAGAGTGGAAAACCCATAGAAAGTATGTGGCAGGTAAAATTGCTCCTTTGTTCCAGGCAGGTCATAAATTCTTTGACACTGCAATGCTTCACTTGTGGGTGCAGTACCAACTGCATTTGCAATTGACAGAAGCAGTGGACTATGCTCACTCCATTGGAATCTCTTTAAAAGGTGATCTTCCCATTGGGATTTATCGATTTTCTGTAGAAGCATGGACCGAGCCACAGCTTTATGGAATGGATTTCCAAGCGGGGGCGCCACCGGATCAGTTTACAGATGTTGGTCAAAACTGGGGCTTCCCTACTTACAATTGGGAAGCGATGAAGGACGACGGCTACCGCTGGTGGAAAAGTCGTTTTAAGGCCCTAGAGAAATACTTCGATGCCATGCGGATTGACCACATTCTTGGCTTCTTCCGGATTTGGCGCATGCCTATTTCTGCGACTCAGGGTATTTTAGGGTATTTCTATCCTGCCATTCCGGTGACGCTCGAAGAATTTCGCAGTCGAGGGATTGGGTTTGATTGGGACCGATTTATTCGTCCTTTTGTAAACGAGCAGATTCTTTGGGATTTGTTTGGTTCTGATAGCCGTAGCGTATCCGATTTCTTTATGAACTCACAGTCTAACGGCAGTTTTCAGTTTAAACCCGAATTTGATACGCAGCGAAAACTTAGCGATTTCTTTAAGGACAATCCGTGGGGGTGGATCGAGGAAAAGCTCCTTACTTTGTGCGCAAATGTCCTATTTCTGGAAGAGCGAAAGGAAGGGGAATCTGTGTTCCATCCTCGTTTTGCAGTAGAGAAGACCTCCTCATTTCAACATTTGGAGGGTCCTATTCAAGAGGCTATTAGAGAGCTGTATTCCGATTATTTTTTCCATCGTCAAGAAGCTCTGTGGTCCGCAAGTGCTATGGAAAAACTTCCCGCGATTTTAAATTCAACGGACATGCTGATTTGCGGAGAAGATTTAGGAATGGTGCCCAAATGCGTTCCTGAGGTAATGGATTCTCTGGCCATCACCGCATTGAAAGTGCAGCGTATGCCCTCGGAGGATATCCTTTGGTACGACCCAAAAAATGCGGGGTATATGAATGTCGTTACTGCCTCTTCTCATGATAGTTCCACCTTAAGACAATGGTGGAGCGAAGATTCTAATCTAACGCAAAAGTACTATAACGAACAGTTGAATCAATGGGGCAGCGCGCCCGATACTCTTGAGCCCGAATTGGCCGAAATCATCATGTTGCAACATTTGTATAACGAAGCGATGCTTTCGATTTTCCCTATACAAGAATTCTTTGCAACGGATTGTGAGCTACGCAGTCCAAATCAGGACCTTGAACGAATTAACGATCCCGCCCAGTTCCCACACTATTGGCGTTATAGGATGCATTTGACCCTCGAATATCTTGGAGAACAAGACTCTTTTAATTCGAAAATAGCGTTTTGGATTCAGGATTCAGGACGGAAATCTGTATAATTGAACTTATTATAATATTGATTATCAATATATAAGGAAAGAAGTTGAACTTAGGATTTAACTTCTTTTTTGTTTTTGTATCTATAAATACAGAGAAGGTCGAGATGAACTTCTTGAATATTAACCAAATCACAAAGTAAAATGAAAAAAATATTACTAACCGTTGCCCTAGGCCTCTTTGGACTAAGCAGTGCACAATACTATCCATCCAATGGAGGGAATTCACAGTATGAAAGTGGATGGTATGGAGATGAGGACCATTATTTCGATGAGGATTACTATTATGAGTATCCTGACGATTATTATGTGGATGATTATTACCGTAGTTTTTACAATGACTATCGTCAAAGTATTACCCGCGTCAATTGGAATCGTTTGTTTCGAGAGCTTCGACTGAATTCATGGCAAGCGAATATGGTTATGGATCTAAACAGACAGTTTCCGGATTATTATTCTTGGAATTCCTACTACCGTAGTAACCCGAACCGTTGGTATTACGATCGATTCTATGCCTTAGAGCAGATTTTGGGTCCAAGAGCGTTCTCGATCTATCAGAGCTATTATTATAACGGACGAAGTCCCGTACAGTACTATGTAAATTTCTGGCGTAGCAATTACAGACCTAGGTATTACTCTTATTACGTTGTGCCACGTTACCGAAGTGTGAACATCAATTTGTATAAAATCAATCGTAAGAATTACCACCGAAATGTGGGTACTCAATACGGTTGGAACCAACCTAGGAATTCGAACGATGCTCGATTCAAATCGGGTTCAAATAACACCTTAAGGAATTCCTCTGTAAATAGTTCTAATGCGGTTTCGAGCCGAAATAGTGGATTCAAATCCTCGACGAGCGCTTCTTCCTCTTCGCAAAGAGCAAGTGGACTGAGAACGGGAACTGCTACAAGTGTGAGGACAGAACCAAGAAGAACCACGCAAGCCACCCCACAGAGAACGAGTGGACTTCGTACAAACACAGCGAGCACCAATTCGAATGTACGATCTTCTTCAAGTGCTCGAACTTCGAGACCGGCGGTTACAAAAGCGCCAAGTAGACCCACAAGCAATCGGTCTGCAGGAGTACGAAGTTCTCAGAGAACGGCTAGCTCTTCCAAAGCGGCTAGTAGTTCAAGCGGATCTTCAAGCAGAACCAGTGGAATGAGAGGGTCCAGATAGAAAATATAGTTTAAGTTAATGTTACGATTAGGAAGGGTTTTAGGATCCTTCCTTTTCTTTTTTGTAGATTTACATGACCCCTGTGTCAATCCAAATTAAAACGATTGGTATGAGAATTTTGTATGCGGTTCAAGGGACCGGTAATGGCCATGTTAGCCGGGCTCGCGAGGTCATACCTCACTTGCAAAACCATGGTTCTGTAGATGTCTTACTTAGTGGTACACAGTCCGAAGTAGGTCTCCAGCAAGACATCACGTTTCGCATGAGTGGAATGGGCTTTGTGTTTGGAAAGAAAGGTGGTATAGACCTTGGAGAAACCTGGAAAGGTATGCACACCAGGCAACTGCTTTTAGACATCAAATCCTTACCCGTAGAATCGTATGATTTGGTTATAAGCGATTACGAACCCATCAGTGCCTGGGCCTGCAAGTATAGGGCAAAGAAATGCGTTGCTCTCTCCCATCAGGCAGCGTATAAGTCACCTCTCACTCCTCGTCTAAAGGGCTTTCATTGGGGAAGTTTGATTCTAGAACATTACGCGCCGACCACGGAATCCATCGGATTTCACTTTCAGTCCTACGATCGATTTATTCATACTCCTATTATTCGGAAAGAAATTAGGGACCTAGTTCCTGAAAATTTAGGACACTACACGGTTTATCTTCCCGCTTACAGTGATGCTTTTATAGAGAAGCTTTTAAGTTCACATGCGAGTGTGAGTTGGGAAGTGTTTTCAAAGCATGCAACCCAGGGGTATACAAAAGGCCATATCAAAATAATTCCCATAGACAATGAGGAATTTCAAAAATCTCTTTCGCTTTGTGAAGGATTTTTGACAGGAGGTGGATTTGAAGGACCGGCGGAAAGTTTGCATTTAGGAAAAAAACTTTTAAGTGTACCGATGAAAAACCAATACGAACAGCAGTGCAATTCTTTGGCACTAGAAGAAATGGGTGTCGAGGTCGTTTGGCGCGAATCCGAATTTGAGAAAAAATTAGCTCGCTGGATAAAATCGGATACTCGAATCCGAGTGGACTATCCTGATCAAACCTCAGAAATTGTGGCTGAGTTAATTCAAAAACATTCCGTTTGAAGTTTAACACAATATTATGATTTGACCCTTTAACCTTGATTCTCAAATCGTATCAAATAAGTATAAAAGGCCAAATATCTTATTAATCGTAAACTATAGAAAGATGAAAAAAATAATTATTAGTGCGCTTGTGGTTTCTGGTGGTTTAATGTTCGCGCAACAAACACAGGTTCCAAGTATGAAAGACAAGCAAAGTCGAGAAGTACAAATGAAAAAAGCAAAAGCAGATCACTATTTGAAAATGCAGAAGTCCCTTGATCTTTCCGCGGCTCAATTAGATAAAATCAAAGCCTTAAATGAAAAGCAAAATGCGGAGCGTATGGCGGAGAGAAGCAAAATGCAAGAAGTGCGTAAGCAAAGAATGCAAGAGTATAAAGCGAAACAGGAAGTAAAAAATAACGAAATGAAAGCCATCCTCTCCAAAGAGCAATATGCGAAATGGGAAGCAATGAAGGCAGAGAGAATGAATGCGCACAAAGCAAGAATGCAAAATAGAACCACTAAAAAAACAATGGATGGAAAAGGAGGATTCCATAAAAAAACCGTCTTTGTAGAAAAAGATATTGCAAAATAATCCAGTGTAAGTCGAACCTAATAAGTTCATAATTTTAGTTTTAATGGGAAGGGGCAGAAAGTGATTTCTGTCCCTTTTTTATATAGTAGTCGCAAATAGAAGTGGGTTTTTAGGCCCTGGAAAACTTTAGGATTTTTACAGTGGGTTGGGGTGAGGGAAAATACCACGAGAATTACTAACTTTAAACTTTCAAATATTAAATAAAATAGAAACTATGATAAGTGAAAAAATTGCCCAATTGCTAAACGCGCAAATTGCTAACGAACAGTACGCTGCGCAATACTACCTGTCCATGTCTGCTTGGTTTCACGCAAGAGATTTAGAGGGGATTGCAAACTATTTCCGAGTTCAGAGCAAAGAAGAATTGATGCATGCGGATAAAATCTTTGATTACATTCTGGATGTAGGTTGTGAGGTTCGAATGGAGGGAATAGAAAAGCCGCCTTTTGAATTTGACAATGAACAACAGGTTTTTGAATTTGCACTTGCGCACGAAAAATTGGTAACCAAAAGTATTTTTGAAATTGCAAAAGTGGCCACCGAAGAAAGCGATTTTGCAACGGTATCTTTTTTACAGTGGTTTATTAATGAACAAGTGGAGGAGGAAGCCTCTGCCGCTTTATTGGTTGCGAAAATTAAAAGAGTAAAAGACAATACCTCTGCACTTTATCTCTTCGATCAAGAATTAGCGCAAAGAGTTTTTGTAGACACCACTGTAGCTTAATAGGCAGGTGGAAAAATAAGAGTTCATTTCAGTTTTCTCAAGTGGGGGCTGAATGAACTCTTTTTTCTTATAGATATATGAGTTCGGTTCTCAGAACTCTCTCTCCGATATTCTCCAAAATGGTTTGGTAGTGCCTAAGCTGCTTCTCATGCGATGGGCTTGGTAACCCGGTTTTAAAATCGATTACAATGAGGCCGTCCTTGGTTTCGATAAGCCGATCCACTCGATAGGTTTTAGATTGTCCATTTTCCCGAACCATGATTTCTTTTTCGCTTCGGACCTTTGCATTTTCTTCAAAATACGGAGCATACTTAGGGTTGAGTACGATTGAGGAAAGTCTATCAGATATTTGTGTCTTTTCTTCTTGCGTAATGATTCCTTCCACCAAATAGCGGTTTAAAACGGGATCCAATTGGGAGCTATGCTCAATGCGTTCTAGAATTTCATGTACAAACAGTCCTACACGTACGGTATGATTTGTCGCCTGATAGTTTTTGGAAGGTGTTGCAATTTTGATGGTATGCGCTACGGACTTTGTTGAATTGAGAGTCTCAATTTTAAGCTCGTTTCTAGAGAGGGCTTTACTTTTTGATTGTTTCTTGTATGAGTTTTCCACCTCAGGGTAGAGGTCAATCTCGAGTAG
Source organism: Chryseobacterium sp. A301 (assembly GCF_054489425.1). Taxonomy (NCBI): domain Bacteria; kingdom Pseudomonadati; phylum Bacteroidota; class Flavobacteriia; order Flavobacteriales; family Weeksellaceae; genus Chryseobacterium; species Chryseobacterium sp. A301. The sequence continues at coordinate 76,671 of NZ_JBTMWY010000005.1, read as the reverse complement.
GTTTTCTGGGTTTTTCGATTGAATGAACTCATGAATGCCCGAAAGAGTCCCATTAGTTCTATTCTTTTGAAGGTAAATGTAGAGCTGTTCTTCCGGTCGTGTGGTTGCCACATAGGTAAGACAAAGGCGGTCTATTTCATTTTTGTAAAAATTCTCCTCATTGAAGCTATTTATACTGGGATCATAAGGGAGGAGTGATTTTTCAAAATGTTTGAGGTTAACCGTTTTGAGCGGCCCTAAATTTTCAAGGGGAAACCACTGGAAGAATTTATCTGAACTTTTGTTCAACAAAGGAAGCAGCACAATGGGGAATTGAAGCCCCTTTGCTGAGTGAATTGTCATAAGCTTGATGGCGTCAATGCTTTCACTGGTTTGAATAGCTGTTTTATTTGCTTCTTGATCCCAGTACGTCAGGAAGTCGGAAAGACCCATGCCTTGGTTTTGCGTAAAAGCAAAAACCACTTCTAAAAAGTTTAGCAGATAGCTAGTCTCTTTTGAATCTAGTTCAAACTCATGAGTATAAGCTTCTATATAATTGTATAGATTTAGGGTGCTAAGGGGAGTGGAGTCTAAGTTTAAATGGTATTGTGTTTTTAAGTACTCTTTCAAATGAGACTCCTCTAGCGACAAAAGATGAAGGATTTCCGCTGAGAAATCTGACATCGTGATTCGGCCTAATTCATTTAAATGGTATAAGCAGCTGACAAGATACTGCTTGCTTTCGGGTTTGAGTTGCCAATTAAAAAATTGGATTAGAGCTTGCAGGGTAAGAGAACTACCAAGAGAAAGGCCATTGTCAGAAATGGTTTTAATCAAGGTGTTATCTCCTCTGTACTGTACCTCTAGGGATCCAAGCGCTTCCGATAGGGAAATAATATGAGCATTCTTAGTGCAAAGAATTGTGAAGTCAGAGAAAGAAAATCCATTGTCAAGTCCTTCTTGAATATCACGGTGCATTTTGAGGGCTAATTCCTCGAAAAACAGAGGAATGGTAGATTCTTCACTAAGACTTACTTTCACTCTTCCCCTTTCTTTTTTATGAGCCTTTTGCTGGGCCTGTGTCGAGAAAAGGAGTTGGTGCGCTGGTTTTAATCCTCTCGCGAGGAAATTGTAAAGTTCATTGTTGAAATTGACGATAGACTCCGCACTCCGGTAATTGGTGTCCAGTGATTTTAAGATGGGGAGATCGCGAATTCCTTCCTGCCCATTTGTGATTTCGAGCATAAGTTCACTGTCGCCTCCCCGAAATCGATAGATGCTTTGTTTCGGATCGCCTACCAAAGTAAACGAGTGGTTTTCGCTCGAGATGGCCTCGTCCCGTAAAGGGGAGATGTTGTTCCACTGAATCCGAGAGGTATCTTGAAACTCATCAAAGAAAAAATGATTGTATTGGGTTCCGATTTTTTCATAAATAAAAGCAGAAGGTTCACTTCGAATATGCTCTTGTATCATCAAATTGAATTTGGACAAAAGAACCAAATCGTTTTCTTTTTCAATATGAGCTAGTTGCTGCCGGATTTCCGAATTGACCTTCAGCCCAAGAAGCTCGTTTCTGATTTTTTCTTTTTTAAGAGATTGAATATAATGATCGATGATTTCAAGTCTATTTTCTTTTAATTTGGGAACAAGTAAGCCAATTTCCGCTTCCTTCGATTTTCCAGTCGCGGAGGCTAGTTTGTCAAAAGTCGCCACAGCCTTCTCTTCATCTCCAGGAAGAGGGAAAGTTGGCACTTTCTTCGTGAAAAACTGTTCACACTTCACAAAGAAGATCCCCAGTCCACTACTATTTCCCCTTGCAAAATCTTCTGTGTTTACGCCCTGATCTTCCATTAAAGAAAGTGAGGCTTTTGCGATTTCAGTGGCTTTATTCCGATGGGCTTTTTCTTCCGCACGTAGTTGTTTGTCAATCTGTTCATATGCATTCCAATCGAAATCTTTGTTCTTTTCTAATTCGCCTGCATGGATATCACTGTCGTAGATTTTCGCCTTTGCATAAAGTAATTCACTTAAGTTTGGATTTGATTCTTCGTCCAACTGATTTTGAATATAGGTCAATATATGAGTTGAGAATTCTTTGTTTTCTCCGATTTGCTCCAGCATGAAATCGACCGCCTCTATTAAAAATGGTTCGCTTTTAATTTCAAGGTTAAACTGATGGGCAAGCCCAAGTTCGTAGGAGAAACTACGGATTAATTTTGCGTTGAACTTGTCTATAGTTCCAATACTAAGAAGGGAATAATGATGCAATACAAAATCTAAAATTTTCTGGCTTCTAAGATGCAGTTCCTCAAGACTCACTTTAATATGGGCCTCTTCAAGACTTTTCTGAATGTCTTTGAGTTCAGGACTTTGGGCGTAGGCTTCCGAGGTGAAGAGTTTGAGCCATTCAATGAGCCTGGCTTTCATTTCATTCGCCGCTTTGTTCGTAAAAGTGAGGGCTAAGATATGCTTAATGGCCTCTTGATTGTTTGGCTTTGCCAAACAAAGTGCAAGGAAGTTTTTAACGAGCGAATAGGTTTTTCCCGATCCCGCGGAGGCAGTAACGGCAATGTATTGTGAGTTTTTCATGGGGATGCAATTTACTTAAAATTTAAAGTGAGTAAAGATTTAAACAAGAGAAAAATAATTTCAATTTAATATATTTGGTCAGTTAAAAAAATAGTTTTATTTTTGCAATCCAAAATGAGATGTAAATTATGTTAATTATCCCAGTAAAAGACGGAGAGGCTATTGATAGAGCCCTGAAAAGATACAAAAGAAAATTTGATAAAACCGGAGTCGTTCGCTCACTTAGATCGAGACAACAGTTTGTTAAACCTTCTGTAACGAAAAGAGCAAAGAACGCGAAAGCTTCTTACAAGCAAAGAGCTGCTAGCCAAGAGGAGCAAGCTTAAGCTTCGTTTTTTTTAAACACATATTAAAATCACTTTCTAAATTGTATATTTGGAAAGTGATTTTTTTGTTTCATGATTGAGAAGTACCTAGAATATATAGAAGTGGAGAGGCGGTATTCTCCCCACACCTTAGAGAGCTATAAGAAAGATCTTCGGGATTTTCATTCTTTTGTACGAGAAACCGAAGGAGAGGAAGATTTGCGGAAGGTCGGTAAAAAGGTAGTTCGAAATTTTATGGTTTTCTTAAGTGAGAAAAAATTATCCAAAAGAAGTATTAACCGGAAACTTTCTAGTTTGCGTAGTTTTTATTTGTTTCTTTTAAAAATTCAGGAAATTGAGGTTTCCCCTTTGGAAAGTATCTCAAGTCTTAAATTCTATCCCGAAAAACAAATCCCCTTATCCCGAGAAGAAGTCTCTGATTTACAAAATATTGAGCATAACGGAGATTTAAAATTGGAATTTTTCTCAATGTTGGTCGAAGTTTTGTATCAAACAGGTATGCGTCGTATGGAGCTTTGCAATTTGAAGCACGAGGATGTTGATTTTTCAAAACTAGAGATTCGTGTGCATGGAAAAGGCAATAAAATGCGGGTGCTGCCTATCTCGAAGGAACTAGGTCAGCTACTAGAATCTTATGCAAAGGATAGGGAGGCTAGCGTGGGGAGCAAGGTCTATTTTTTTCTTTCCCAAAAAGGGGAAAAACTAGGTGAGAAGTTTGTGTATCTAGGGGTAAAAAGCTACCTTAGTCTTGTCACTTCGAAAGAGAAAAAAAGTCCTCATATTTTAAGACATAGTTTTGCGACTCATGTTTTAGAAAATGGGGCTGAAATTTCTAGGGTGAAAAGTTTGTTGGGCCACGCAAGTTTAGCCTCTACCCAAGTTTACACTCACTCGGATATTGCGCAGCTTAAAAAAGTATTTGAAAAAGCGCATCCAAGAGCTAAGAAAAAGTAACGGACGTATCGTGATAATGTTTAATTTTAAAAATTCAAGTTTATGAAAATTTCAATTCAGGCGATAGGACTAACGCCACACGAACCATTAGAAGAGCATATCGATAAAAAACTTAGCAAATTAAGCACTTTCTATGATCAGATTTTGGAATGTCAAGTGCATTTGAAAGTTGAAAATACAACGTCAAAAGAAAACAAAACAACCGAAATCCGATTGGTGGTTCCTGGTGATGATATTGTGGTAAAGAAGACCGCAGTTAGTTTTGAAGAGAGTTTAGATCAGTGCGCTGATACAGCTAAAAAGCTGTTAATCAAGAAAAAAGAAATGGCTTAATTTTTTTTTAGAAAAAAGTGTCTAAATAATTTGTAGATTTCAAAAAAACAACCTTATATTTGCACTCGCAAAAAGAGAAAGCGTTCTTTTGAAATCTATTTGCCTCCATAGCTCAGCTGGCCAGAGCACGTGATTTGTAATCTCGGGGTCGTGGGTTCGAATCCCTCTGGAGGCTCGGATAAAATTTAAGATTGGGGAGATTCCAGAGCGGTCAAATGGGACTGACTGTAACTCAGTTGCTTCGGCTTCGCAGGTTCGAATCCTGCTCTCCCCACTTTTTTTTAATTAATGTTTGTAGATTTCAAATTATTAATTAAATTTGCAAACCGTTTACCAACAAACAATGCGGAAGTAGCTCAGTTGGTAGAGCGTCAGCCTTCCAAGCTGAATGTCGCGGGTTCGACCCCCGTCTTCCGCTCTAAAAAAAATCACACCGCAGGGATGTGATTTTTTTATTTAGATTTTGCCGACGTAGCTCAGGGGTAGAGCGTTTCCTTGGTAAGGAAGAGGTCGTGAGTTCAAATCTCATCGTTGGCTCAAAGTAAAAAAGTCCTGATCAATCGTCAGGATTTTTCATTGCACCATTTTTGGGCGTGTTAGCGAAAGACGGCCAATTAAATCGAAGGATGTTTTTCTAAAAAGAAAAATTTTTGTAATTTTAGCCTTCGTTTTTAAGACTTCAAAGTAGGGTGCAACTAATTGAAACTGATATTGAAACAATTTTATATGAAAATGGTTTTAATATTTAAAAAATCATTATATTTGCACACCGAAATTTTAAAATTAATTAAATAAAATAATTTAAATCATGGCAAAGGAAACGTTTAATCGTAACAAACCACACTTAAACATTGGTACAATTGGTCACGTAGACCACGGTAAGACTACCTTGACTGCTGCTATTTCTAAAGTATTAGCAGATAAAGGTTTAGCTGACAAGAGAGACTTCTCTGCAATTGACTCTGCTCCAGAGGAAAAAGAAAGAGGTATTACTATTAATACTTCGCACATTGAATACGAAACAGAAAGTAGACACTACGCTCACGTAGACTGTCCAGGTCACGCCGACTATGTTAAGAACATGGTTACTGGTGCTGCTCAGATGGACGGTGCGATCCTTGTATGTGCTGCGACAGACGGACCGATGCCTCAAACAAGAGAGCACATCCTTCTTTGCCGTCAGGTAAACGTACCTAAAGTGGTTGTTTTCATGAACAAAGTAGATATGGTAGACGATCCAGAATTACTTGAGCTTGTTGAGCTTGAATTAAGAGATCTTCTTTCTTCTTACGAATACGATGGAGATAACTCTCCAGTGATCCAAGGTTCTGCATTAGGTGCACTTAACGGAGAAGCGAAATGGGTTGCAACTGTAGACGAATTAATGGATGCAGTAGATAGCTGGATTGAACTTCCTGTAAGAGACCAAGATAAACCATTCTTGATGCCGATTGAAGACGTATTCTCTATTACTGGTAGAGGTACTGTTGCAACAGGTAGAATTGAAGCAGGTGTAATCAACTCTGGTGAAGGTGTAGATATCGTAGGTATGGGAGATGAAAAATTAACATCGACTGTAACTGGGGTAGAAATGTTTAGAAAAATTCTTGACAGAGGTGAAGCTGGAGATAACGTAGGTCTTCTTTTAAGAGGTATTGAAAAAACTGACATTAAAAGAGGTATGGTTATTGCAAAAACAGGTTCTGTAACTCCACACAAAAAATTCAAAGCAGAGGTTTATATCCTTTCTAAAGAAGAAGGTGGACGTCACACTCCATTCCATAACAAATACCGTCCTCAGTTCTACGTAAGAACCACAGACGTAACAGGTGAGATCTTCTTACCAGAAGGTGTTGAAATGGTAATGCCAGGTGACAACTTAACTATCACTGTTGAATTGCTTCAACCAATCGCTCTTAACGTAGGTCTTAGATTTGCAATTAGAGAAGGAGGTAGAACAGTAGGTGCTGGTCAGGTTACTGAAATCACTGAATAGTCTAGTATTATATAAATGAGGTTCCGTAAGATCCTTACGGAACCTTTTCTACGGGCATCGTCCAATGGTAGGATACCGGTCTCCAAAACCGTTGATCAGGGTTCGAGTCCTTGTGCCCGTGCAAAACAGAATTATGAGTTCATTTGTAAGTTTTTTAAAAGGTTCATATACTGAATTTACGGAAAAAGTAGAGTGGCCAAAATGGCCAGAACTACAGTCTTCGACAATTGCAATTACAATTGGAACAGTGTTGTTGGCTATATTTTTATTTGGAGTAGATACTCTTTTCAGCGAGTTTATACAAAATGCTTTAGCTTTATTAATTAACCTGTTTAACTAGTATAATATAGGATGATGAGTGATTTAAAGTGGTATGTATTAAAAGCTGTTAGTGGTCAGGAGAACAAAGTTAAGACCTATATCGAGAATGAGATCCAACGTTTAGGATACGACGAGTACGTAGCACAAGTTGTAATTCCTATGGAAAAGGTGATTCAGATCAGAAATGGGAAAAAAGTTCCAAAAGAAAGACCTTATTATCCAGGCTATTTAATGGTGGAAGCCAACCTGATGGGTGAAATTCCACACGTTATTAAAAATATTCCAGGTGTGATTTCTTTCCTAAGTTTAACCAAGGGAGGAGATCCAGTTCCGATGCGTAAAGTAGAGGTGGATAGAATGTTAGGTCGTATTGATGAACTATCTGAATTTGCGTCTGACATGGCTATTCCTTATGTAATTGGAGAAAGCGTAAAAGTGATCGATGGTCCATTTAATGGATTCAATGGTACAGTGGAAAAGATTCTAGAAGACAAAAAGAAACTAGAAGTATCCGTTATGATTTTCGGAAGAAAGACACCAATGGAGCTGAATTTCATGCAAGTGGAGAAAGTATAGAATTAAGCTACTTTATTCAATCATAGTATAAGAGCCGAAAGAAAATATCTTTCGGCTTTTTTAATCGTATGTTCTGTTATGTCTTGTTGGAAGCAGGATTCAAGACAGGATGTTCCCTAGGCTGGATAAATCTTTTTGAAATTTAGTGTGTTAGGTATTGGTCAGATGGATTTTTATTTATAATTTTGCAGTCCGAAATACCGATTTGCGAAGTGAGATAAGCAAGGGGTAGAATAATAAATGCTTCCAAACTCATTAATTATTCAAATTAAAACAAACAAATAAAATGGCTAAAAAAGTCTTTAAAATGGTAAAACTTCAGGTGAAAGGTGGCGCTGCCAATCCTTCTCCACCGGTAGGACCTGCATTAGGTTCCGCGGGTGTGAACATCATGGAGTTTTGTAAACAATTTAACGGAAGAACCCAAGACAAGCCAGGACAAGTTTTGCCTGTAGTAATTACAGTGTACGAAGACAAATCTTTTGAATTCGTAATCAAAACTCCTCCTGCTGCAATTCAATTACTTGAAGCTGCAAAACTTAAAAGCGGATCAGGTGAGCCTAACCGTAACAAAGTAGGGTCTGTCTCTTGGGACCAAGTTAAAAAAATTGCTGAAGATAAGATGACAGATTTAAACTGTTTCACAATGGATTCAGCTTTAACTATGGTAGCAGGTACTGCAAGATCCATGGGAATTAGAGTGACTGGAGCTAAACCTACGAACGCTTAAATCTTATTGAAATGGCAAAATTGACAAAGAAACAGAAAGAAGCTTTAAGTAAAGTAGAAAAAGCAAAAGCATATAGCCTAGAAGAGGCTTCTGCTCTAGTAAAAGAAGTAAACACAGCGAAGTTTGATGCTTCTGTAGATATCGCAGTTAGACTTGGAGTAGATCCTAGAAAAGCGAACCAAATGGTAAGAGGCGTCGTTTCTCTTCCACACGGAACAGGAAAGGATGTAAAAGTTCTTGCATTAGTTACCCCAGACAAAGAAGCCGAAGCCAAAGAAGCGGGTGCGGATTATGTGGGACTTGACGAGTACTTAGATAAAATCAAAAGCGGTTGGACAGATGTAGACGTTATCGTTACGATGCCAGCTGTTATGGGTAAACTAGGTCCATTAGGTAGAATCCTAGGTCCAAGAGGTCTAATGCCGAACCCTAAGTCAGGTACTGTAACAATGGAAATTGGGAAAGCGGTTGCGGAAGTAAAAGCTGGTAAAATCGATTTCAAAGTAGATAAATACGGGATTGTTCACGCGGCAATCGGTAAAGTATCTTTTGATGCAGACAAGATTAGAGAAAATGCACAAGAATTAATTCAGACTTTAGTGAAACTTAAGCCCACTGCGTCGAAAGGAATCTATGTACGAAGCATTTATCTTTCTTCTACCATGAGTCCAGGAATTGCAATTGATTCTAAATCTGTAAACTAAAATCTGAAGACATGACTAAAGAAGATAAAGTACTAGTAATACAAGAATTAAAAGACCTTTTACAAGACGCGAAAGTAGTCTATGTAGCAGATCTTGCAGGCTTGAATGCTCAGAAGTCCTCAGATTTCAGAAGACAAGCATTTAAGAACAATATTACAGTAAAGGTGGTGAAGAACACCCTTTTACAAAAAGCAATGGAGCAATTGGACGTAGATTTCTCAGAAATGTACGGTTCATTCAAAGGGAACTCTGTTTTGATGCTTTCGGAGACTGCAAATGCACCTGCGAAATTGATCAAAGATTTCAGAAAGAAAGAAGAGAAACCTGCTCTTAAATCTGCTTACTTGCAAGAAACAGTTTATGTTGGAGACGAGAACCTTGAGACTCTAGCAAGCATCAAATCGAAAGAAGAAATGCTTGGAGAAATCATCGGACTTCTTCAATCTCCAATCCAAAGATTGGTTTCTGCATTGCAGAATAAGTCAGAAGGTTCTACTGAAGAAACTTCTGAAGCTCAGGATGCTCCTGTTGAGGAGCCAGCAGCTTCTGAAGCAACAGAAGGAGAAGCGCCTGCTGCGGAATAAAACACACTCAAAAAATTATAATCGTTCAACACTAAAAACATTATTACAATGTCAGATTTAAAAAATTTAGCGGAAACGCTAGTAAACCTAACGGTAAAAGACGTAAATGAATTAGCTACTATCCTTAAGGATGAGTACGGAATCGAACCTGCTGCAGCTGCTGTTGTAGTTTCAGGAGGTGCTGCTGGTGGAGATGCTGCAGAAGAAAAGACTGAATTTGATGTCATTCTTAAAGCTGCAGGTGCTTCTAAATTAGCAGTTGTAAAACTAGTTAAAGATTTAACTGGTGCAGGTCTTAAAGACGCGAAAGATATGGTTGATGGAGCTCCTACTGCAATTAAAGAAGGAATCTCTAAAGACGAAGCAGAAGCGCTTAAGAAACAACTTGAAGAAGCTGGTGCTGAAGTAGAATTGAAATAATTCAATCTTTGCAAGAATAGAAAGTCCGCAAGCAATTGCGGACTTTTTGTGTTTTCTAGGGTTTGTCTATTGATTCGGGAGTGCTTAAAGGACTCGTGAATCCTTGGAGGAAGGAATGAGCAATCTGCCTTGCAATCTCTTTCGGAGTTTGTTGCGTATGGCCTGACCAATAGGGAATACTTTCCAAAATGGAAATGAGGATTTGCGCTTGGTAGTCTTGTGGAAAGTAATCAGGATTGTTTTCCCGGGCAATGACAAACTTGTTTAAATGGGTCAAGTGGTCTACATAGGCTTCATGAACTTCTAAGAATTCCACACGGTGGACGCGTTGGAGTTGGTTGCGATAGCGTGAAAAGATTTTGAATTCATAAGCGTACTTCGTTGTGTGCTCTATGTGCTTTTCAATGAACAGTTCAAATTGATCGAACGGGTGAGCGTCAGTGTTCTTAAGTTTAATTAGGAGTTCTTGTAAGCGGTGGCTAACTCTTTGGCAGATCCAGAGTAAGATTTGTTTTTTAGATTCGATGTGGTTGTAAAGTGAGGCTGGCTTCATGTCCATTGCAGTGGCAATGTCATTCATCGAGGTTTCCGTGAAGCCGTTTTGGCCAAACAAATGAAGTGATTTCTCTACGATGGTTTCTTGTTTGGGAGTTAGATTCATTGCTTTTTATTCTAGTGGCTGTAGCCATTGAGTAGACGTGTGGAAAGTTGCCCCGCGATAAGATGGAAGTCGAAAGGCTTGTAACTACTGTCTAACCATTTGGGAAGTTGGTTACTAATCTGCATCACAATAAGAGAAAACAAATTGGGATTGAAGAATTGGTCCCGGTTTGCTTTAGGGATGATTTGATTGGCTAAGGATTCAAAGGTTCCAAGGTAGAACTGAATATAATGGGAGAACTTCTGATTTGCTTCTGTGTCCGCAATTTCCCAGTAACGCAGGGCAGTCTCATATAGTTCGTAGTGGTTGTACACCGTTTCGAGATGTCTTTTAAGGAAGAAGTTGAACTTTTCCAGATCTGTTCCATCGAATTCTTGTAACTCTAATGGGATTGTATTGAAATGCAAGGCCAATTCATCACAAAGCCAAACCAGTATTTCGTCTTTCTTACAAATGAAATTATACAAGGCCGGTGCGGTTACCCCCATTTTTTTCGCAATATCGCGTAAGGTGGTCTCTTTATAGCCCTTCTGGCGAAATAGTTTAATGGAAGTTTTGAGAATCTGTGTTTTCTTTTTGTCCATAATCAAGATGTCCTGCGTTAAACCTAACCAAACAAATATACAGAATTTTAATATACGAAAAAGATTCAGAAACTAACGGTCGTTAATATGGTATTTTGGCAACAATGGCTTTTTCGGGGATAGAGTTAACTGTAGTGTCGTTATTCTATAATATAATTCTCAAATAAAATAATAATATTTGAGAAATTATATATACCTTTGCATAAGCAAATTTAAATATTTGCAACACAAATGATGAAAAGAAAAGAAGATCCAGTGATCTTCTTTTTTTATTTGAATAGGTGTCGATTCCCATGCGGTGGCCTATTGCCAAGTTTTGGGATTGTGTCTCCACTCAATTCCTTTGTAAGTACTTGGAAGTTATTGGTTTTTCTTTGTATATTTGCAGTCCTTTTGAAGTTATCCGTTGTTCCGAAAGTTTTAATAGCAAGTGCTTAAATCCTCTCTTACCTTAAAGTAGGAGGGCTATTTGTATTTGCAATATTTTCAAGCAACCAAACTTTTTTAGGAATTAAAAGATATTTTGCACTACACCGTGAAAAGATATATCGGCGTTGCAGTAAGAATACAAAAGATTGAGGACGAATCACTTATTGTAACGGATAACACTCAAATCCTTTCTCTTTATTCTAATATTTTTTTTGAAGATCAAAATATTTTTTAACCAACCTTTTTTTATTACTTTATGAGTAAATCAAAAGCAACTAAAAGCTCTGTTAGCTTGCCAGCAGGTGAGAGAGTTAACTTTAGTTCTTCCCAAGGCAGAATCGTAACGCCTGATTTCCTAGATGTGCAGTTAGCATCGTTCAAGGATTTCTTTCAGTTAGATACCCTGCCAGAAGCTAGAGTGAATGAGGGTCTTTATAAGACTTTCCAGGAAAACTTTCCGATTACAGATTCGAGAAATCAATTTGTACTTGAATTTTTAGATTACCTGGTAGATTCCCCTCGTTATTCTATTAACGAATGTGTGGAGAGAGGGTTAACGTATTCCGTGCCTCTTAAAGCTAGATTGAAATTGTACTGTACGGATCCCGAACACGAAGATTTCCAAACTGTAATTCAAGATGTGTATTTAGGGCCTGTACCTTACATGACCCCTTCAGGATCTTTTATTATTAACGGTGCGGAACGTGTAATTGTAACTCAATTGCACCGTTCGCCAGGGGTTTTCTTTGGTCAAACTTACCATGCCAACGGTACGAAATTGTATTACTCCAGAATTATTCCTTTCAAAGGATCTTGGATGGAGTTTACAACGGATATCAACAACGTAATGTATGCGTACATTGACCGTAAGAAAAAACTACCTTTAACTACACTATTAAGAGCGATTGGATATGAGTCTGATAAAGAAATTCTTCAGATTTTCGATCTTGCCGAAGAAGTGAAAGTTTCTAAAGCCGCTTTAAAGAAAGTAGAAGGACGTACCCTAGCCGCTAGAGTACTAAATACATGGTTCGAAGATTTCGTGGATGAAGATACAGGAGAAGTAGTATCGATCGAGAGAAATGAAATTATTCTAGAACGTGAAACAGTTCTTGAAAAAGAGCACATTGATATCATTCTTGAAGCCGGCGTAAAAACGATTTTGGTACACAATGAAAATTCAAATGAATTCTCAATCATTCAAAATACGTTACAGAAAGACCCTACCAATTCAGAAAAAGAAGCGGTAGAATACATCTACCGTCAATTAAGAAATGCAGACCCGCCCGACGAGGAGACAGCAAGAGGAATTATTGAAAAATTATTCTTCTCTGAACAAAGATACTCCCTAGGAGAAGTAGGTCGTTATAGACTAAATAAAAAATTAGGTCTTAATATTCCAGAAGGTACGGAAGTGCTAACGAAGGAAGATATTATTGCCATTGTAGGTCACCTTATCGAACTTGCCAATTCTAAAACTGAAGTGGACGATATTGACCACTTATCTAACCGTAGAATTAAAACCGTTGGAGAACAGCTTGCAGGCCAATTTGGCGTCGGGCTTTCTCGTATTGCTCGTACCATTCGTGAAAGAATGAACGTTCGTGACAACGAAATCTTTACCCCAGTAGATTTGGTGAATGCCAAAACCCTTACTTCGGTGATTAATTCATTCTTTGGAACCAACCAGCTTTCTCAGTTTATGGACCAAACCAATCCCCTTTCGGAGGTTACCCATAAAAGAAGATTGTCTGCCCTAGGGCCTGGTGGTTTATCAAGAGAAAGAGCCGGATTTGAGGTAAGAGACGTTCACCATACACACTACGGAAGAATTTGTCCAATTGAAACGCCTGAAGGGCCGAACATTGGTCTTATTTCCTCTTTAGGGTTGTATGCGAAAATTAACTCTCTTGGATTTATTGAAACGCCATACCGTCAAGTAACGAACGGAAAGGTTGATCTTTCTTCTGCTCCTATTTATTTAAATGCAGAGGACGAAGAAGACAAAGTTATTGCGCAGGCAAACGTGGAATTAAAAGCAGACGGAACAATCGATACGGATCGTGTGATTGCTCGTTTGGATGGAGATTACCCGGTTGTTGAGCCAGGACAAGTGGATTTAATTGATGTGGCACCGAACCAGATTTCTGGAATTTCTGCCTCGTTAATTCCATTCCTTGAACACGATGATGCGAACCGTGCCCTAATGGGATCTAACATGATGCGTCAGGCGGTTCCTCTATTGAAACCAGAAGCTCCTGTCGTAGGAACAGGACTAGAGAAGCAAGTTGCAAAAGATTCAAGAATCTTAATCAACGCGGACGGTCCAGGTACAGTAGAATATGTAGATGCAGATAAAATTGTAATTCGTTACGATCGAAGTGAAAACGAAGATCTTGTGAGCTTCGAATCCGGAACGAAAACATACAACTTAACGAAGTTTAGAAAAACCAACCAAAGTACAACCATTACACTTAGACCTAACGTAAGAGTAGGAGATGTAGTAGAAGAGGGGCAAGTGCTTTGCGACGGATATGCAACCGAGAACGGAGAACTTGCACTTGGACGTAACTTAACCGTAGCGTTCATGCCTTGGAAAGGGTATAACTTCGAGGATGCGATTGTAATTAACGAAAAGGTAGTTCGTGAGGACTGGTTTACTTCGATCCACGTGGACGAGTATACGCTTGAAGTAAGAGATACCAAATTAGGTATGGAAGAACTGACAGCTGATATTCCAAACGTCTCAGAAGAGGCAACAAAAGATCTTGATGAAAACGGTATGATCCGTATTGGAGCGGAAGTAAAACCAGGAGATATCATGATTGGTAAGATTACACCGAAAGGAGAATCCGATCCAACACCTGAAGAAAAATTACTTCGTGCCATTTTTGGAGACAAAGCAGGCGATGTAAAAGACGCCTCCCTGAAAGCAGACTCATCCCTAAGAGGAGTTGTAATCAACAAAAAGCTTTTCTCTAGAAATATCAAAGATAAAAAGAAGAGACAAGAAGAGAAACTGAGGTTAGAAGAGATTGAGAACGGGTACAAAGTGAAATTCGATGAACTTCGCGCCACTCTGATCGAAAAACTAGGAACTCTTGTAAATGGAAAAACTTCTCAAGGAGTGAATAACGATTTGAGCGAAGAAATCATTGCAAAAGGAGTTAAATTCTCGACTAAGCTTCTTCAAAGTGTAGAAGATTATGTAAACGTGAGCGGTGCAGATTGGACCGTAGATTCTGAGAAAAACGATCTAATTAAGCAATTAATTCACAACTATAAAATTAAGTTTAATGACATTACAGGGGTTAAAAACCGTGAGAAATTTGCAATTTCTATCGGGGATGAACTTCCAGCAGGGATCATGAAACTGGCTAAAGTTTATATTGCGAAGAAGAGAAAGCTTAATGTAGGGGATAAAATGGCAGGACGTCACGGGAACAAAGGGATTGTCTCTCGTATCGTAAGAGAAGAAGACATGCCGTTCCTTGAAGACGGAACTCCAGTTGATATCGTACTGAACCCACTTGGGGTACCTTCACGTATGAATATTGGACAGATCTACGAAACCGTTCTTGGTTGGGCAGGACAAAAGTTAGGACTTAAATTTGCGACGCCAATTTTTGACGGTGCAAGTCTTGAGGACATTACGAAGTACACTGAACAAGCTGGACTTCCAGCCTATGGAAACACGTATCTGTACGATGGGGGAACTGGAGAGCGTTTCACGCAGCCAGCCACCGTGGGAATCATCTATATGCTTAAGTTAGGACACATGGTAGACGATAAGATGCACGCAAGATCCATTGGACCATACTCTCTTATTACGCAGCAACCACTTGGTGGTAAAGCACAGTTCGGAGGACAGAGATTTGGTGAGATGGAGGTTTGGGCATTGGAAGCCTTTGGAGCTTCGAATATCCTTCGCGAAATTCTTACAGTGAAGTCGGATGACGTAATTGGTAGAGCGAAAACCTACGAGGCAATTGCCAAAGGGGAAGCCATGCCAGAACCAGGAATACCTGAATCATTCAATGTATTGCTACATGAATTGCAAGGGCTAGGACTGGATATAAGACTTGAAGAATAATTTTAAATTTTAACTACGGCCGATTTTTCGGATAGAAAAGTCGGAAGAGAATAGTCAAAAATTAAAATCTAAAATCTAAAATCGAACAAATGTCAAATAAAAATAAATCAAGTAGATTTACCAAAATCACAATCGGTCTGGCTTCACCCGAATCGATCCTCCAAGAATCAAGAGGTGAGATTTTAAAGCCAGAAACGATCAATTACCGGACGCATAAGCCAGAACGTGATGGACTTTTCTGTGAAAAGATCTTTGGTCCAATCAAAGACTACGAATGTGCATGTGGTAAATACAAACGTATCCGTTACAAAGGAATTGTTTGTGATCGATGCGGGGTTGAAGTGACGGAGAAAAAAGTACGTAGAGAGCGAATTGGCCATATTAATTTAGTAGTCCCTGTTGCGCACATCTGGTATTTCCGTTCCCTTCCAAATAAAATTGGATACCTTCTTGGACTTCCGTCTAAGAAATTAGACATGATTATTTACTATGAACGTTACGTAGTAATTCAACAAGGGATTGCTAAGAATGCGGATGGATCTGATTTCGAAGACAAGCAATTCTTAACAGAAGAAGAATATCTTGATATCTTAGAGACCCTTCCCCCAGATAACAATTACCTAGATGACGCGGACCCTAATAAGTTTATCGCGAAAATGGGTGCAGAGGCTGTTGAGGAACTTCTAAGAAGAATTGATCTGGATGCTTTGTCTTTTGATTTGAGACACAAAGCTCACAACGAAGGTTCTAAACAAAGGCGTACAGAAGCTTTAAAGAGACTGAACGTGGTCGAAGCTTTAAGAGGTGCAAATACAAGAATGATCAACCGTCCAGAATGGATGATCATGAGAGTGCTTCCTGTGATTCCACCAGAATTAAGACCTTTGGTGCCGCTAGACGGAGGGCGTTTTGCGACTTCCGATCTAAACGACCTTTATAGAAGAGTTATTATTAGAAATAACCGTCTAAAAAGGCTTCTAGAAATTAAAGCTCCAGAAGTAATCTTAAGAAACGAAAAAAGAATGCTGCAAGAAGCGGTGGATTCTTTATTCGATAACACAAGAAAATCTTCAGCGGTAAAATCAGAGTCTAACAGACCTTTAAAATCCCTTTCTGATTCCTTGAAAGGAAAACAAGGACGTTTCCGTCAAAACCTTTTAGGAAAAAGGGTGGATTATTCTGCTCGTTCTGTAATCGTCGTAGGTCCAAATCTGCAACTGCACGAATGTGGACTTCCAAAAGACATGGCAGCCGAACTTTACAAACCGTTTATCATTAGAAAACTAATTGAGAGAGGTATTGTAAAAACAGTAAAATCTGCAAAACGTATCATTGATCGTAAAGAGCCAGTGGTATATGATATCCTTGAAAACGTAATGAAAGGTCACCCTGTGCTACTTAACCGTGCACCGACTCTTCACCGTTTAGGTATTCAAGCCTTCCAACCTAAGATGATTGAAGGAAAAGCCATTCAATTGCACCCGCTAGTAACAACGGCCTTCAACGCCGACTTTGACGGGGACCAGATGGCGGTTCACTTACCTCTTGGACCGGAAGCTATTTTAGAAGCTCAACTTCTTATGCTTGGGTCTCAGAACATTCTGAATCCAGCAAACGGTTCTCCTATTACAGTACCGTCTCAGGACATGGTTCTTGGTCTATATTTCATGACGAAAGAACTAGCTTCCACAAAAGAGAAACCTGTAAAAGGTGAAGGTCTTGCCTTCTATTCATCGGAAGAAGCAGAAATTGCCTACAACGAAGGAAAAGTTTCGTTAAATGCGAAAGTAAGATGTCGTGTACCGGTGAAAGAAGAAGATCAACTTGTGACTCGATTAACAGAAACTACCGTAGGTCGTATTTTGTTTAATCAAATTGTGCCAAAAGAAGTTGGTTTTGTGAATGAACTTTTAACGAAGAAATCTTTAAGAAACGTAATTGGTCGTATTCTTGACGAAACTGATTTCCCAACCACCGTTCAATTCCTTGACGATATGAAGGACCTTGGATATGCGAATGCATTTAAAGGAGGTCTATCCTTCTCCCTTGGAGATATCGTAATTCCAGAGGAAAAGAAAACCATGATTGCGCAAGCCGTGGAGAACGTGGATGAAATTAAGGCCAACTACAACATGGGTCTTATTACGGATACAGAACGTTACAACCAGGTAATTGACGTATGGACCAATACAAATGCGGGACTTACAGAAATGATTATGAGCCGAATGAAGAGCGATCAAGGCGGATTCAATTCCGTTTACATGATGCTTGACTCCGGTGCGAGGGGATCAAAAGAACAGATTCGTCAGCTTTCAGGAATGAGAGGACTTATGGCGAAACCTCAGAAAGCAGGATCTACAGGAGCGGAAATTATTGAAAACCCGATTGTAGCAAACTTTAAGGAAGGACTTTCAATTCTAGAATACTTTATCTCAACTCACGGGGCTCGTAAGGGTCTTGCGGATACCGCACTAAAAACAGCGGATGCTGGGTACTTAACAAGAAGACTCGTGGACGTTGCGCAGGACGTAATTGTTACTGAGGTTGATTGTGGTACGTTAAGAGGAACTGAAGTTTCTGCATTGAAAAAGAACGACGAAATCGTAGAACGTATTTCAGAGCGTGTTTTAGGTAGAGTATCTCTACACGATGTTTATCATCCAGAAACAGACGAACTGATTGCCAATGCGGATGAAATTATTACGGAACCGATCGCAAAAGGAATCGAAGCCGCAGGGATCGAAGCCGTTGAGGTTCGTTCTCCATTAACTTGTGAAGCAAAAAGAGGAATCTGTGCGAAATGTTACGGACGAAATCTTGCTACCGGTAAAGCCATTCATATGGGAGAAGCCGTAGGAGTTATCGCAGCACAATCCATTGGGGAACCAGGTACACAGTTGACCTTAAGAACTTTCCACCAGGGGGGAACTGCAGGGAACGTGTCCGAAAATCCTTCTATCGTTGCGAAAAGAGACGGTATCGTAGAAATGGACGAAGTAAGAACTGTTACTTCTGAAAATGAATTTGGAGAAAAGCACGAAGTGGTAGTATCGCGTTCCACGGAACTGCGTTTGGTTGCTGACAGTGCGGTTCGTACGCCATTAATGGTCGCGAACCTTCCTTACGGTGCTTCTTTAACGGTAACGCCAGGTGCGAAAGTGAAAAAAGGAGATGTTCTAGCCAAGTGGGATCCGTATAATGCGGTAATCATTGCAGAATCTGCAGGGAAAGTAGAGTATGAAGATATTATTCAAGGTATTTCATTCCAACTTGAGATTGACGAACAAACCGGATTCGAAGAAAAAGTAATTTCTGAATCTAGAAATAAAAAGGCAGTACCAACTCTTCGAGTAGTAGATACGAAAGGAGAAGAACTTAAAGCGTATAACCTTCCTGCAGGAGCCCACCTTATGGTGAACGACGGTGAGAAGATTAAAGCAGGTAAAGTCCTAATCAAGATTCCTAGAAAATCAGCAAAATCTGGGGATATTACAGGTGGTTTACCAAGGGTGACCGAACTTTTTGAAGCAAGAAATCCATCGAATCCAGCCGTAGTAACGGAAATCGACGGGGTTGTTTCCTATGGTAAGATCAAAAGAGGGAACCGAGAACTGATCGTAGAGGCGAAAACAGGAGAACGTAGAATTTACTTAGTGAAACTTTCCAACCAGATCTTGGTGCAGGAGAATGACTTTGTACGTGCAGGTTCACCACTTTCCGACGGATCGGTGACACCAGACGATATCCTTAAGATCAAAGGCCCAACCGCAGTTCAAGAATACTTAGTGAATGAAATTCAAGAAGTATATCGTCTGCAAGGGGTGAAGATCGACGACAAACATTTCGAGATTATCGTGAGACAAATGATGACCAAAGTTTCTATCGTGGATGGTGGTGACACTCAATTCCTAGAAGGAGCTTTAGAGCATAAATTTGATTTCTTAGAAGAGAACAACCGTATCTTTGGTATGAAAGTCGTGACGGAAGCAGGAGATTCGAAAGAATTTAAGCCAGGTCAGATGATTACCGCAAGAGAATTAAGAGACGAGAATTCGAAGCTAAAACGTGAAGATCTTGAACTCGTTGAAGTGAGAGAAGCTCTTCCTGCGACCGCAACTCCTGTTCTTCAGGGGATTACGAGAGCGGCATTGCAAACCAAATCTTTCATGTCGGCAGCTTCCTTCCAGGAAACGACCAAAGTTCTTAACGAAGCGGCAGTTTCTGGTAAGGTAGACGCATTAAATGGTCTTAAAGAAAACGTTATTGTAGGGCATAGAATCCCTGCAGGTACTGGACTTAAAGAGTATCAAAATGTGATTGTCGGATCTAAGAAAGAATTCGAAGATTTAAATTAAATTTAATAAGTTTCAAGTTTCAGGTTTCGGGTTAAATGTTAACTTTGTAAACCTGAAACTTTGAAATTTAAACTTAACAAAAAATAGAAAATGGACAACAATCAAAATCCACAAGACGGAAATGTAAACATTCAACTAAACGAGATGGTAGCACAAGGTGTATATTGTAACCTAGCGCTTGTAAACCATTCTCCTTCGGAGTTTGTTCTTGATTTTATTCAATTAATGCCAGGTGTTCAACAAGCAAACGTAAGATCAAGAGTGATTCTTGCTCCTTTGCATGCAAAAAGAGTTCTTGCTGCTTTGCAACAGAATATCACTAGCTACGAACAACAATACGGTGAGATCAAAGAAGTAGAGCCTTTCGTAGTTGGACAAAACAACAACGTACAAGCATAAGAGACTTTCTTTTATCCCTATATTTAGAATGCCTGCAAATTATTTGCAGGCATTCTATTTTTAAGATGACGGCGTTAATAAGCAGTCGCGTCTTAGGATATTCTTAAATCTAAAAGTTTTTCAGATTCAAGATATCCTTCTAAATAATCGCTTTCGACTACAGGACCCACACCCTCTGGCGTGCCTGTAAAGAGTAAATCTCCGACGCGTAAAGTGAAAAACTTTGAGGCGTATGCGATCAGTTCATCTACTTCAAAAAGCATCGAGCTTGTATTTCCCTTTTGAACTTGCTGTCCATTTTTCAAAAGTGAAAAATTCAGATCAGTAAGTGCGTAATTTTCTTTCTTAAAGAAGGTGCTGACCACCGCCGAACCGTCAAAGCCTTTGGAAATTTCCCACGGCAGCCCTTTGGCTTTTAATTCACTTTGAAGGTCTCTGGCCGTAAAGTCAATTCCAAGTCCAATTTCTTCATAATGTTTATGTGCGTTCTCCTGTTGAATGTATTTACCCACTTTTGAAATTTTCACCACCACTTCTAGTTCGTAATGAAGATCCTTTGTGAACTCCGGAATGTAGAATTCATTTCCTTTTAAAAGCGCAGTGTCTGGTTTAAGGAATAAGACAGGCTGGGTAGGCACTTCATTTCCAAGTTCCTTTGCGTGGTTTTTGTAGTTTCTTCCAACACAGATTATTTTCATTTGAATTGGTTTTAGAATTTAGCTTTTAATTGAATGGCGGTTAAAGTCTTTTTTGTGTAAAGTGGAAAGTCCGCATTTTGAATCCAACCGTAATACCCAATATCCCTTTGGAATACTTCCTTTACGCGTTGTCCTTTGTATTTGCCAAAGGTAAAGATCTCCTGTTCATCCTTGTCGTATGCAATAAATCCTGCCAAGTCTGCAAACTTATGGTAGGATGAGAATTCGCTGATGCCTGCGATTTCATTAGAGAGTTCGTCGTATTTTGCCACTTGGGCGTCTAAAATTTCAAAAGTTGCAAGCGTATCTGCTTCTGCTGAGTGTGCGTTCTCTAGGGTTTTTCCACAGTAAAATTTATAGGCGGCCGCGAGATTTCGTGGTTCCATCTTATGGAAAATAGTTTGGGCATCCACGAGTCTCATTTTGGTCAAATCTACATCCATTTCGCACCGTAGAAGCTCCTCCATTAGTAGGGGAACATCAAAGCGATTCGAATTGAAACCTCCAAGATCGCACCCAGAGATCATCTCTGCAATGGCAGGGGCAAGTTCTTTAAATGTGGGAGATTCCTTCACCCTTTCGTCTGAGATGCCATGCACTTCCGTGGCTTCTTTAGGAATCGGCATTTGAGGATTGACAAGCCAGGTTTTTGATTCTCTGGACCCATCTGGATTCACTTTTAAGATGCAAATTTCAACGATTCGGTCTTTACTGATGTTGATTCCAGTGGTTTCCAGATCAAAGATGCATAGGGGTTTATGTAGTTTTAGATTCATAAATTGTTTTTAAAATGGAATAGGTAGTACCTAGTTCATGGTTTTCTGAAAGGCTAGCGACAAGACAATATAGTAAACTACAATCAGTGGAATTCCTACTGTTTTAAAAAGTAGAAGTAGGGCAACGCTTCCCAATAGTAGTAGTATTTTAGGAAGATTGTCTCCTAGAGTAAAAGATTTAAATTTTAAAGCAAACATTTTGATAGGGCTGACAAGCAAATAGGAACTAAGAGCAGTTAGTCCTACCAAAATCCAAGGAGCGTTCAGCGCATCTAGAAAGGAATTTTGAGTTTGGAAGGTATAGTACAGTCCAAATATCAAGAGGGTATTTGTCGGCGTGTTTAAGCCCACGAAATGATAGCTTTGGGAATCGTCCAAATTAAAAATCGCAAGCCGTAAGCAGGACATTAAGGTGATGAAAAACCCAAAATAGGAAAGCTCAAAAACAACGTCACTACCTAGCGTAAGTGTGTAACCTTCCAATAATTTATACATCGCAACCCCAGGTAAAAAGCCAAAACTTACCATGTCAGCAAGAGAATCAAGTTGCACTCCCAATTCGGAATTTGCCTTTAGAAGCCTTGCGACAAAGCCGTCGAAAAAATCAAATAGCAAAGAAAGCAAAATGCAGATTGCCGTAATCTCGTACTGACCTTGAAACAAATGTACAATTCCAATGCAACCTGAGAAAAGATTGGCTAAAGTGAAGCCATTGGCTAAATTATTTTTGATGAAATTCATAGTGATGAGTTGGTTTTCAAATTTAAGCTTCTTAGCTGAAAAACGATTCCAATTAAAGCAAAAAAAGCGGTGACCACAGTAAATAATAAAGAGGCCGACACACTTTGTGTTACATCCAAATGAAAATAAGTGGAAGCCTTTAAAAAGAGCATCTCACGAATTCCAATTCCCGCAAACGAAATCAGACTAAGCACAGAGCTCGCTAAAAACAGGAGTGCATAGGGTAAGAAGTTTGTAGTAACTCCCAGACACTTAAGCAGAAGAATGAAACTAATTGCCTGCAAGGTTTGGATCCCAAGTGAAAAAAGAAGTCCTTTTGCAAAGAGAGATTGAAAGGAAGGGAAGAACTGTTTTAAAATATAATAGTAGACTATAAGCCCTACGATTAGCAGCAAGAGAAGGAAGACCCAGTACGTTTTGAAGAGCAGTAGAGTAATGAAAATACCAAGTCCTAGAAGTGCTACGAGCCCACTAATTCGATCATTTAACACACTAAAGGTGAGTTTTTTCAAATTCCATTGGAACTTTTTGTTTAAGAGATAGACCTTATAGGCATCGCCACCGATTCCACCCGGGATGAAAAAATTATAGAACATGCCAAGAAAATAGAGCTCTAGGTTGCTTCTGAAAGAAAGGGAAAAGCCATGGGCTTTAAAGTAATAATCGAGGCGTTTCGCGGACAAAATTTGAGAAGCTAGAAACAAAAGTGCTCCTAAGAAAAGGTACTCATATTCAATTTTTGTCCACAAGGAAAGTAGGTCGTGAAGAGGGATTTTTTTGAGTACTAAAAAGAGTAGACCGAGGCTTATAAGCAGCTTTAAGGCCGTACTTAACTTCTTATTGATTCTAATTGCCCTCAAACTGTGTGATTTTACGAATGTTAAAAGGACGTTTTCTTTGCGACTCATAGTAGGTCTTCATTAGCATATCCACCACGATTCCTGTGGTGAAAAACTGGATCCCAATAAACACCAGTAAAACTCCTAAAATAAGCAAAGGCCTAGTCCCGATTTCATTGCCTAGAATTTTAAGAATTACAAGATAAATGTTGATGAGCATTCCAAGAGTAAAGGCAAGAAGTCCAATGTTGCCAAATAGATAGATTGGTTTAGATAGGTATTTTTGATTGAAAAGGACTAGAAGTAGATCGTTAATGACCTTGAACGTACGATTCATTCCGTATTTCGATTCGCCATGAATTCGCGGGTGATGTTTCACCGGCATTTCAGCTATTTTTGCCCCGTTTAGGTGCGCCATTAAACTAATAAAGCGATGGTTTTCACCGTATAGGTTTAATTCTTTTGCGGTTTCTTTTGTAAAAACTTTTAGAGCACATCCTTGATCTGAAATGGACAGTTTCGTTGTGTTCTTGATAATGAAATTCGCAATTTTAGAAGGAA
Organism: Chryseobacterium sp. A301; assembly: GCF_054489425.1. Classification (NCBI taxonomy): domain Bacteria; kingdom Pseudomonadati; phylum Bacteroidota; class Flavobacteriia; order Flavobacteriales; family Weeksellaceae; genus Chryseobacterium; species Chryseobacterium sp. A301. Next base: position 53,023 of record NZ_JBTMWY010000005.1, on the reverse strand, counting down.
TTGTGCGCAAGGAAGAATCCTTTCTCTTTTGTCTTTTTCCGACCACTAGATCGTAATCACCATTTTCTAAGAGCTCAATCATAGCAGGTATATCGCTTGGGTCGTTTTGTAAATCTCCGTCAAGCGTAATAATGTAATCTCCAGAGGCGAAATCGAATCCGGCCATCATTGCAGAACTTTGGCCATAATTCTTTCTGAGTTCAATCAAAACTACGTTTGGATCTTTCTTGTCCTTAATTTCTTTCACTGTCTGGTCGGTAGAGAAATCATCAATTAGAATGAGCTCGTAACGATAAGGACCCATCGCTTGTCTAATTTTGTCTATAAGTAGACCTGCATTGCCCTTTTCATTGTACATGGGAATAACGAGTGAGTATAGTAGCGCTGGATTCATGGTTTGATTTTGATTGATTAAATTTGTAGGTTTAAAGAAGCACAAAAATACTAAAAAACTAGTAGTTCTATGAATTCAAACGTTCAACTCAGCCAAGCTCAACTTACGATTCTCTATTTGGGATTTGCGCTGGTGTATATTTTGGGTCTATTTGTTCCCTTGATGCAAAACGATTCCGCGCAACATGCATCTATGGCCATGAAAATGGTTCTTAATGGAGACTACCTAAATATCTACAAAGGAGAGCTTCCTTATTTGGATAAACCGCACATGCATTTTTGGCTGGCAGCAGCTTCCATGAAGCTTTTTGGAATTAGTGAAATTGCGTATCGAATTCCTGCGTTGCTCTGTTTGGTCCTAGGGGCCTATTCAAGTAAGAAATTAGCAGAACTCCTTTATAGTTCTCCTCAAGTAGGACACTGGGCCGCGTTGATTTTTCTCTCTGCGCAGGGTATTATTCTCTCTGCGCACGATGTGCGTACCGATGCGGTACTCACCGGTTTTGTCGTCTTTTCCATTTGGCAGTTTGTAGTAGCAATCCGATCCCAGACTCTAAGCAGCTATCTTTTGGCGGGTTTTGGAGCAGCCATTGCTTTCTCATCCAAAGGTCTAATGACACTTGTCATCATTTCCTTCTGTGTATTCGCCTACCTTCTCTATAGCAGAGAATGGAAACGATTTTTTACGCCTAAATTGATTATAGCTGCCTTGGCTTTTTTCCTGGGCTTAAGCCCCATCCTTTATGCGTACTACCATCAATTTGGTCGAGAAGGAATTGAATTTATCCTTTTAGGACAAAGTGTTTCTCGAATGACTGGGGACGGTTTTGCTCCGAATAATTCCGATTATATTTTCTTTTTCCATACGCTACTGTGGGTGTTTTTACCTTTTTCTCTCGCATTATATTTTGGTGTTTTTGAACGAACCAAAGAAATGATAAAAGAAAAATTCAGAAAGAAAGGAGGAGTGGAATTTCTAACCTTAGGTGGGTTTTGGCTCGTGATGTTCGTTTTTAGCTTTTCAAAATTCAAACTTCCTCATTACCTAAACGGGTTAATTCCTATCCTTGCAATTTTAACGGCCTCTTATTTGAGTCAGCTATCTTTGACGTCCAAAGACAGAAAAATTCGAATTCTTTGGTCGATACAACTGGTGGTTATTTTCTCTTCTATTCTTCTTGTTTCATGGCTTTCCATTGAGTTTACGGGGATAGAAAATACCGTTTTATGGATAGTAGGAGCTATTTTGTTCGCAATATTGCTCTTTCGAGTCTTTTCGGTTCAACCTCTATTCAAAAAGTATCTGTTTTGCTCTTTGCTTTTTTCTATCGCATTAAATGTGTATTTAAACGGTCAATTTTATCCTGTCCTCACGAAATACCAAGGGAGTTATAGTCTCGCCAAGTATGTGAATCAAAGTGAGTTCGACTCCAAGAAGGTTTTTATGTTAGAAGGGAGTGAATATTGGGCGTTTGATTTTTACACAAAACAAAATACAAAGCGTATCGAAAGCGAAAAATTGAAAACAGGAGATCTACTTATCATTGATCAGAAGTCTTTAGATGGATTCAACAGGCAGTACCATGTCCTTAAAACAGAAAATGATTACCGAATTACAAGATTAAATTTGAAGTTTCTTTCCTCCAAAACGAGGGCTCAAAAACTTTCAAAAATGTATTTAGTGCGGATTCAGTAACGAAATCCATTCTTGGATTCTTTGAATTTCCATTTCTGATAGAAAAGACCTTATGAGGTGAATAATAAAATAGTTGGAGTTTAACTTTTTTTAATTACTTTTATCAAACTTATACAAACCTTAACAAATTATTAATATTGTCATGAAAAAAATGTTTTTTGCTTTTATAGCTTTGTTTTTTGCCACTTTATCATTCGCTCAAATTGAGGGGAAATGGAAAACAATAGACGACGAAACCGGTGTGGCGAAGTCCGTCGTTGAAATTTACAAGAAATCCAACGGCCAGTACTATGGGAAAATTTCTCAACTACTGGGCAAAGTGGAAAATAAAAACTGCGTAAAATGCAGCGACGATCGTAAAAATAAGCCGTTAGAAGGACTCGAAATTATTCGTGGACTTAAGAAGTCAGGTTCTGAATTCACAGGAGGTACGATCACGGACCCTAAAACAGGGAAAACCTACAAATGTACTATTACAAGAGACGGTGATAAGCTGAACGTAAGAGGGTATATTGGGTTCTCACTAATCGGACGTACACAAACTTGGCACAAGGTGAAGTAAGCGACATGTTTCGTTAAACAAAAAAATGCGCCCTTTTCTAGGAGCGCATTTTTTGTGGATTAAAATTGACGAACCAAAAGCTTCCTTTTATTGGTTCTAGTGCGGTTGGACTTACGATAGGACGAACCTCATTCAAAATGGAGGAGGGTTGGCCGTTTATATAATTTAATTCACTAAATTTGTCGGCAGAAAAACAATACGAGACATGGCAGAATATACTTTTAGAGAAGTGATTGCGCAGGCAATGAGCGAAGAAATGCGTAAGGATGAATCCATTTACTTAATGGGTGAAGAGGTGGCAGAATACAACGGAGCTTACAAGGCTTCCAAAGGAATGCTTGAGGAATTCGGAGAAAAACGTATTATTGATACGCCGATTGCAGAACTTGGATTTACAGGTATTTCCGTAGGTGCTGCAATGAACGGAAATCGTCCCATTGTGGAATTTATGACTTTCAACTTCTCGCTAGTAGGGATTGATCAAATTATAAACAACGCTGCAAAAATCAGACAAATGAGCGGGGGTCAGTGGAACTGTCCAATCGTTTTTAGAGGACCTACGGCTTCGGCCGGTCAATTGGGAGCAACCCACTCTCAAGCTTTTGAAAGTTGGTATGCAAACTGTCCAGGACTTAAAGTCGTTGTGCCTTCGAATCCGTATGATGCGAAGGGGCTTTTAAAAACAGCCATTCAAGATAACGATCCGGTGATTTTTATGGAATCAGAACAGATGTACGGAGATAAAATGGAAATCCCAGAAGAAGAGTACTACTTACCTATCGGGAAGGCGGATATAAAAAGAGAAGGAACGGATGTAACCCTTGTCTCTTTTGGTAAAATCATGAAACTTGCCATGCAAGCAGCAGAAGATTTAGCAAAAGAAGGAATTTCAGTAGAAGTAATTGATCTTCGAACTGTACGTCCACTTGATTATGATACCGTTTTGGCTTCTGTAAAGAAAACCAATCGTTTGGTTGTTTTAGAAGAAGCATGGCCGTTCGGTTCAGTCGCTTCCGAAATCACTTATATGGTACAACAGAAAGCGTTTGATTACCTCGATGCTCCAGTGAAACGTATCACGACTCCAGATGCACCTGCGCCTTACTCCGCAGCTCTTTTCTCAGAATGGTTCCCGAAACTAGAGAATGTAAAAGAAGAGCTTAAAAAAGCAATGTACATTAAAGCATAAAATAGATAAAAACTCTCGAAAGAGAGTTTTTTCATTTATACAATGATATTTTTTACAATCGTAAAAAGTTTACCTTTGCCAAAATTTTTTCAAAATGTCACAAAATGCTACCAGTCAATCGTTTGATGTAAAGAAATTGTCCTTTATAGGGGTGATTGTCTCTCTGGGTATTGTGTTCGGAGATATTGGTACCTCGCCATTGTACGTGATGAAGGCGATTGTGAATGCCTTTCAATTTGCCGATTCGGCCTTGCCTTTAGACGAATACATTGAAGGGGCTCTTTCGTGCATTATTTGGACTCTTACCCTGCAGACAACGATCAAGTATGTGATTATTGCCCTAAGAGCTGATAACAAAGGAGAGGGAGGTATTTTGGCACTCTATTCCCTAGTGAAAAGACTGAAGAAACCTTGGCTTTATATAATAGCCTTGATTGGAGCTGCCACCCTGGTAGCAGACAGTGTGATTACGCCCTCATTAACCATCATGTCAGCGGTTGAAGGTTTAAAAATATACAATGTAAATACACCGGTAGTTCTGATCACTTGTGTGATTTTGCTAGTCGTTTTTTTAATGCAGCAGTTTGGAACGAGTCTAATAGGAAAGTTTTTCGGTCCGATTATGGTCGTTTGGTTCTTAGCACTTGGCGGGTTTGGACTATTGCATCTCTTTGATCATATCGAAATTCTAAAAGCATTTAATCCGTATTATGCCTACCAACTCATCACGCATTCGCCAAGTGCAATTGTGATTATGGGCGCGGTGTTCTTATGTACGACGGGGGCCGAGGCTTTGTATTCAGACTTAGGCCATTGTGGAAAGAAAAACATTCAAATAAGCTGGGTTTTTGTAAAAATCATGTTAATCTTAAATTACCTAGGTCAAGGGGCTTGGCTTTTAGACAATATTCATGAGACGCAATCCGGCATGAATCCTTTCTTTGGAATTATGCCTTCTTACCTTGTACTTCCTGGTGTTATATTGGCAACCGCCGCAGCAGTGATTGCAAGTCAGGCGGTGATTACAGGTTCATTCACCATGTTTTCGGAAGCCATGTCCATTAACTTTTGGCCGAACCAGAAGATTGAGTACCCCTCCGGTGTGAAAGGCCAAATGTACATCCCAAAGATCAATTGGACTTTGCTATTGATGTGTATCGTCGTTGTGCTATTCTTTAAAGAATCCAGTAAGATGGAGGCGGCCTATGGTCTTACCATTACCATTACGATGCTCATGACCACCTGTCTTTTGCTATTTTGGTTACGTCGCAATCGAATCAGTAAAATTTTAATTGTGTTGTTTGCTACAGTTTACCTTTCCATTGAGCTAGGATTCTTCTATGCGAACGTGATTAAGTTTTTCGATGGAGGTTGGCTCACTGTTGTGTTAGGGGGGGGGGGGGGGGGGGGGGGGGG
>NZ_JBTMWY010000005.1:0-47671 GCF_054489425.1 Chryseobacterium sp. A301 | reverse complement strand
CGTAGGGGGGGGGGGGGGGGGGGGGGGGGGGGGGGGGGGGGGGATGGAAGACAGATTAAAAATAAGTTTATCAAATTTGTGAAGCTAGGAGAATATGCTCCTGTCATTAAGGATTTGAAGTTAGACGAAACGATTCCCAAATACGCAACCAATTTAGCCTTTCTAAGTCGAGCAAAAAGAGCAGATGAAATAGAATCTAAAATCATCTATTCGATCCTTCGCAAGCAGCCGAAAAGAGCAGACCATTATTTTTTCTTGAATATCATTAACCAGGAAGATCCCTATACATTCAAGTATGCGGTAGAAGAGGTGGTTCCCGGAACCATTTATAGTGTGAATTTTTATTTAGGGTTTAAGATTGAGCGTCGTATCAATGATTATTTTGATAGTGTTCTGGCGGATTTGATGGAACAAGGCATGATCCCTTCGAGAAGTGCGCATCCCTCCCTTCGAAGTCATAATATCCCCCCAGATCTTCGGTACGTGATTATCGATAATACCTATATCAACGATACCCTACTTACCGTGAAGGAGAAGATTACACTCAATATTTATAATTTTGTAAAATCGATTGGGAGTGATGATTTCAAAGCGTGGGGAGTCTCTCCACACAACGCGGTAGTCGAGTCTGCGCCTCTTTTGAATCAAATGGTACGAATTAAAAAGATAAGCCAAATCAATTCAAAAAATCTTTAAAATAGGAACGAGAGCCTAAACCTTTCAGTTGGTTTTGAAGCCGGCTCCTTAGAGCTACTCTCAATTTAATTTAATAGATTTGTAGACAATTATTATTAATGGACGCAAAGCAAACAGACTCGAACAAACAAGTTATCAAAGAAGTTTTAAAACAATATCTTCAAGATAAAGGGTTTCGAAATACGCCGGAACGTTATACGATCTTAGAGGAGATTTACAATATGGATCACCACTTTAATGTGGATGATTTGTATTTGCTAATGATGCAGAAAAAGTACCATGTGTCCAAGGCTACAATTTACAATACCATTGAAATCTTTTTAGACGCTGGACTTATTCGAAAGCATCAGTTTGGAGAGAAGACTTTAACGTCTTCTTCCTATGAGAAGTCTTATTTTGACAAACAACATGACCATCTTGTCATATACAAACAGAATTCTGACCGCGAAATTGCTGAAATAATCGAGTTTTGTGACCCACGTATTCAGGGGATTAAAGAGGCCATTGAAGAAGCTTTTGGAGTTGCCATTGACTCACATTCTCTCTATTTCTACGGTAGGAAAAAAGAATAATGCAAAAAGGGCTCCTTTTTATTTTACTTATCTGTGCCCAGTTCTTTTCTGCGCAGATTACTACCCAGCCAAAGACTCCTTTGGTGAAAGACCCTTTTTTTACCAAGCCCTCGCGGCAAACGGTGAGTACCGAGAATGTGCAGCTTGTCCATTCGGATCGTTTTCAGGTAGACCAAAAGAAATTTGAGGGCAATCCTTTTTTTACGGGGAATGTCAAGTTTTCCCACAAAGGATCTATTCTGACAGCGGATGAGGTCATCTTGTATCAGGACGAAAATTTCGTAAAAGCCATTGGTAATGTTCGTCTTGAGAACGCAGACGGATCCGTGATTACCGCTAAGGAAATGGAGTACGATGGGAATACGGAGAGAGGAATCGCAAGAAAAAATGTGGTTTTGACGGATCCGAAACAAACTATCAAGACGGAAACTCTTTACTATGATCGTCGAATTAACCAGGCCTATTTTAATACCGGAGGTACGATTATTAGTGACCAAAGTATCATGTATACCAATGCTGCCACCTACGATGTATCTACAAAAATCATTGATTTCACTGGGAATGTGAAAATTGACAATCCTGAGTATACGGTAGAGGGAAGCAATATCAAACAATATCAAAACACCAATACGGCTGAGTTTTTTGGACCTACCCGTGTGATTAATAAGGAAAACCCTTCTAATTATGTGTACACAGAGCAGGGAAGGTATTTAATGAACAGCAAGGAAGTTTATCTAAATAAAAATTCGAGAATCCATTACAATGGAAAAGTCCTTACGGGGGACACCATGTATTATAATCAATTGACAGGTTTTGGACGTGCGAAAGAGAATGTAACGCTGGACGATCCACAAGAGAATCGCTATATCAAAGGAGGGTATGGAGAAATATACGAAAAGAAGGACTCGGCAATGGTTACCGAAAGCCCGTACGCGGTTAAGATTTTAAAAGAGGATTCCATGTATTTTTCCGCAGATCGAATTTTAGCTTATCAAAAATTAGATTCCACCGGCATTAAAAAAAGTTATTTACGCGCCTTCCATAAGGGACGAATGTTTAAGTCGAATGCGCAGGCAAGAGCTGACTCGATCTCATTTGATGAAACGGACGGAGTTCTTCATCTGAATGGAAATCCGATCCTATGGAGTGGGGCTAAACAAGTGACAGGTGATAAGATTGAGGCTTATTTCAATACCCAAAGCGAAGAAATTGACTCCATAAAGGTCCTTGGAAATGGATTTGCGATTAGCAAAGCAGATTCTCTAAATCTAAAAGATGAGTTCAACCAAATTAAAGGACGAATCCTTACCGTGTACTACGAAAATAATGAGGTGAAATTGGCACAAGCGTTAGGCAACGCCCAAGCCATTACCTATGCGGATTCTGAGGATGAAAAGACCAAAGAGATGGAACGTCTAGGCGTTGTGCTTTCTACGTGTGGAACCATTGAAGTATTGTTTGCAGATAGACAGGTTCAGGTGATTTCCTGCAATGTAGGAGCGAGATCTGACACCTATCCCATGTCCTTTATTTCAAAGGAGAAGCGGTTTTTTCCTGACTTTAATTGGAACACAAAAGATCGATTAAAAACGTGGAAGGATATCTTTGTGGATTCTCCGAACTACGAGCCTATTCAATACGAATCGGATGATTCTCTCTATGAACAGGCACAACTACGCCGACGAGACGAAAATGCGAAAAACCAACCCAAGGTGGAGAAGCGCACTCGTAAATAAGTCTGCTGAATGATTCGTCTCCTAATTTCAGAATTTTCATAGTCATTTTTAGAGCAATATTTCCGAAATTTGCATCATGCAAAAAGAATTTTTCAAGTACCAAGCACAAACAACTCCTTTTGCCTCTGGCTTTGAGGTGGAGCGCGCCGAAGGTTCCTATATTTACGACACAAACGAAAATAAATACCTTGATTTTGTGGCGGGTGTTTCTGCCAATACCTTAGGACATTCTCATCCCAAAATTGTCGAGGCCATCAAAACGCAAGCGGATAAATATTTGCATGTCATGGTCTACGGGGAGTATGCACAGCAAATGCCGGTTCAACTATGCGAACTCCTTGCACACTCCACGCCAGAACCTCTAGAAGTGACCTATTTGGTCAATTCTGGAGCTGAAGCAATAGAAGGTAGCTTAAAACTTGCCAAGCGCTACACGGGAAGAGAAGAAATTGTTTCTTTCAAAAATTCATATCATGGGAATACCCACGGAGCGCTTTCTGTTTCTGGGAATGAATATCACAAAAGAGAGTTTAGACCCTTACTCCCACTCGTGCAGTTTATTGAATTTAACCGCCTAGAAGATCTCACTAAAATCACGGAAAGCACCGCCTGTGTTTTACTTGAAACGATTCAAGGAGCTGCGGGATTTTTGCTGCCAGAGCCCGCGTATTTGAGACAATTAAAAGAGCGCTGCGAAGAAGTGGGTGCCCTTTTGATCCTAGATGAAATCCAGCCTGGATTTGGACGTACGGGGAAGCTTTTTAGTTTTGAACATTATGGAATTGTGCCAGATATCCTTGCTATGGGCAAAGGAATGGGAGGAGGAGTGCCGGTTGGGGCCTTTATGAGTTCAAAAGAAATCATGAAGTCTCTTACGCATTCTCCGAAACTTGGACATATTACCACCTTTGGAGGAAATCCTCTTATTGCCGCGGCATGCCATGCAACGTTAAGTGAAGTTCTCACCAGTGGTCTGATGGATGAGGTGCACTCCAAAGAATCGCTATTTCGAAGTCTGCTCGTGCACCCAAAAATTAAAAATGTAAACGGGCGTGGACTTATGCTCGCAGTCAATTTACAAGATCCCGACTTTACCCTACGTGTTGCGAAAACTTGTATGGAACTTGGACTCATCGTTTTTTGGCAATTGTATCGCAATGAGTACCTTAGGATTTCTCCACCCTTAACGATTTCAGAAAGTGAAATTAAAGAGGGCTGTAAGATCCTACTTCAAGCTCTTGATCAAACGGCAGATTCAACCCTATAAAAATCATCTTTTTTCTATTGTGTAAATAAGAAATTAATTTATATATTGCGGCACATTAGAAAACATAGAATATGGCCAAGCAGAAAGTGCAGTATGAATATCCAATGCACTGTCTTTCCGAAATTTTGTACGAATACCTTGCGAGTGCTGAAGGGCTTTCCGAGTGGTTTGCAGATGAAGTGATTGAAAGAGGGGATGATTTTTATTTTAGTTGGGGTGGCGGTCCTGCAGAGAAGGCTACGCTAATAAGATATAAACCAGAGAGTTTCGTACGTTTCCGTTGGGAAGAAGATGAGGATACAAAGAACTATTTCGAGATGACCATTGTCATTGACGAGATCACTGAAGATTTGGCTTTGAATATCACGGATTTCTGCGAGAAAGGAGACGAGGATGAGAATCGCCTTTATTGGGAGAACTTAATCGAAAATTTGCAGATCAAATTAGGAGCTGCATAAGAATATATTTTTCCTTCACTGAGTTGCAGAGGAAGTAAGAAATGAGATGAACGAGTGATTCGTTCATTTTTTTTTGGTCTATTCTTTCGGTAAACCTCTTTAAAATGCTTAATTTTGTTCGCTTTATTTAGATAAATATGAATGATATGGGTCTTTCTACGTCCACGCCTTCGCGTGCTTTTTTATACGGAGATGCAGTAAGTGTTTCTTTTTTTGTGCGAAATTCAAAACTTGTCTTTGCAGAAGAGAGTTATTTTTTTCTGATGGCCTCGATGCGAAAAATGCGAATGAGAATTCCTTTAAGTTATACGCTTGAATTTTTCCAGGAACTCTTTCAAAACGAATTGCTCAAGGAAGATTCTAAAGAAGGCATTATTCATTTTATGGTCTACCGCGAAACGGGTGATGGGCCCCTTGAAAAGGCAGATGTAAAATATTGGTTTGGCTTTTCACCGCTTCCGGAGCTGATCTCGCTTCAACAGCCCCTTAAGATGGATCTGATTAAAGAGATTAATGTAAATACAAATCTCTTAAGCAACATTCGAGTCCATTGCAGCGAGAACATTTATGGGCAAATTTACGCTCTTGAAAATGACTTAGACGATGTGATTTTATTAAATCCCAACAAACGCATTGCACGCTCTACTTTAGGCAATCTATTGCTATTGAATGACGAAGTGATACGGGTGCCTAAACAGACTGAAGGGGCGTATATCTCTCCTTTAATGGAGGCCTTTGTAACTTTTATCCATAAAAACAATCTTGCTCAAATTGAACAGGCAGAACTGGTCGCATTTGAAAGTCAGAAAGCAGAAGAAATTCTTATGATTTCAGAAGAGAAAGGAATTTTCAGTGTAGGCAAGATTCGAAACAAGGAATTTTCAAATCTGCGCTTTAAAGAATGGATTCAGAAATGGAAAGAATCGATGCTTGACTAAAGGATAAATGTTTTATTTCATGGCAGTACTTTGCGTTCGTCCTTAATTGACAAACCCAACAAACAACCGTTTAGTAAGTCATTTGCCGGGTTTTTAAACTTTGCTTAAAAGTCTCTCAAAGAAGTCTCAAAACGGATACTTACTCTGATTTTTATACTACAAAGTAAGCCATATTTTCTCTTAAAAAGTCCCCATAGGATTGCTAAAAAAATGTTAATGTTTAGTAAGTCAATTCATGGAGATGTCCTCAGGTGCATTGGCCCACAAAAGGTAATCTCCTCCTAGCTTTTGCATCAGTTTTTTCCACAAATTATCGTCGTATCTGGCGGTGTAATCTAAATTAGGCACATCGACAGGAGTCCAAGCTTTGCGCGCAATTTCAGATTCGAGTTGTCCAGCAAACCATCCGGAATATCCTGCGAAGAACTTGATATTGAGTAAGTCGATTTCTTCATCGAGAACTCCTTTAATAATAGATTTATAGTTTTCAGTGGCATAGTAGTTCTCGTTAATCCAGATACTGTCCTCTTGTTCTGTTTGTCCTTTAATGATAAAGAATTTTCGATCCGGTTCCACAGGACCCCCCTCGAACCAGACTGAATTTTTCGTGACCTCTGAGGAATCCGTTATGAAAAATGATTCGTCTTTTTTCTTGTTTAATATTAGCCCAAATGCCCCGTCAGAGGTATGTTCTAGTAAGAGGACCAAAGATCGAGAAAAAACATCCCCGCTTAGATCGGGCGTGGAAATTAATATTTTACCTTTGTAGGAGTAACTCATAGTCAAATGTAAAAAATAATATGGAAAATCTACACGATTGGCGTCAGAATTATAAAAGATCCGAGCTGTTGGAGACTGAATTAGAAAAGAACCCTATGCAGCAATTCAAGACTTGGTTTTTGGAAGCGCAAAGCCTTGAGAGTCTTTCGGAGCCTAATGCTATGGCTGTATCGAGTCTTGAATCGGATGGGACCCTTAGGACTCGAATGGTCTTACTTAAAGAGTATACCTGGGAGGGATTTGTGTTCTACACGAATTACAACAGTAGGAAAGGACATGCCATACAGGAGCATCCTCAAATAAGTCTGCATTTTTTTTGGCCGGCAATGGAAAGGCAAGTGCTAATTAGTGCAAGGGCAGAAAAAGTAGCGGAAAGTCAAAGTGATGGCTATTTTTCTCAACGACCCAAAGGAAGTCAATTGGGGGCTTTGGTATCGAATCAGAGCTCCGTTATTCCGGATCGGGATTACTTGGAGAACCAAATGCACAAGTTGGAACAGCAGTATGAAGGAAAGCAAGTGGAAAGGCCTAGCTATTGGGGTGGGTATTTAGCAAAACCTTATGAAATGGAATTCTGGCAAGGACGTCCTAACCGATTGCATGATCGTATTCTTTACCGGCTAGATGAGCATTGCGATTGGGTACAAGAACGATTAGCCCCCTAAATTCTTATAGAATTAAAACAAAAAGAAGCGAACCCCGAAAGAGTTCGCTTCTTTGCTTTGAATCGAAATTGATTATTTCTTCTTTTGACCAGAAACCGCAGTGGCTAAATCCGCTCCTGCTTTGAATTTTGCTACTTTTTTCGCTGCAATTTTGATCGGTTTTTTTGTTGCAGGGTTGATTCCTTGTCTTGCAGCTCTTTCCGCTACAGAAAATGTACCGAAACCTACTAGGGAAACTTTCCCATCCTTTTTCTTAAGGGTAGATTGTACATTAGACATGAATGATTCTAAGGCTGCTTTCGCAGACACTTTTGTAATTCCGGCATCTTTTGCCATCGCGTCGATTAGTTCAGACTTGTTCATAACGATATTTTGTTTTAAAGTTAGTTGTTACTAGAGCAAATATAATACAATTTTCATATTGTGCAAATTTTTTTGAAAAATTTCATCAAAATTGTATTTTTCGCATGGTAAAGAATGAAACTTGATAATTCAAGCCTCCCTGCTAAATGCGTGTTTTATGGTACTAAAATTATGCCAAAGACCCTATTGTTCAGTGTTTTCAATATTACTTGTGATTGGATATTTGAATTGCGAATTATTAAATATAGGGCATACTATGAAGCTATTTTTCCTAAAGTTTGTGATAATCCTAACAAAATAAGATAATTTATGCAGTATGGGTAATGTTAGCTTCTCTTATTTGCCTTGTATTCAATTGGTTATTTTTAAAAGGTTTTTAGAATTAAATTAATAAATTTGCGGCTATGTTAATTGAACTATTTAAATCGAAAATTCATCGCGTGAGGGTTACGGCCTCCGATCTCGATTATATTGGGAGTATTACGATAGACGAAGCACTTTTGGTAGCTTCGGGTATCATAGTCGGAGAACGAGTCTACATTGTAAATGTAAACAACGGAGAGCGCTTTGATACTTATGTGATCAAAGGGAAAAGGAATTCCGGTGAGATTTGTCTTAATGGTCCTGCAGCCAGAAAAGTACAGAAGAACGATATAGTGATCATCATTGCCTATGCGCAAATGACACCGGAGGAAGCAAAGACTTTTCAGCCTAAGATTATTTTTCCAAACGAACAGAACAATCTGTTAACCTAAACGAACAGACAAGTTGGAAACGAAAAGAAAAACTCCGCTATTAAAAACCTTGGTGACCATCGGTATCTCTGTGGCAGTCGCTGTTTTTTTTCTTTGGCTTGCCTTTCGAGGTCTTGATATTCACGCGATTCAAGGGTATTTTGCTGAAGCTAATTATTTGTGGGTTTTATTTGCCGCCGTGTTTGGACTGTTGGCGTATTGGATTCGAGCCATCCGATGGAATCTCCTCCTTGAGCCAATGGGGTATAGAATCTCCAATTCCAATGCCTTGTGGACAATTTCTTTTGGTTATTTAATGAACCTTACGGTGCCTAGAAGTGGAGAACTAGCACGTTCCACCGCACTGTACGGAGTAGAAAAGGTACCCGTGGACCAGTCCTTTGGTACCATTATACTTGAGCGAGTAATCGATCTGCTTTGCATGATGCTTTTCCTGTGTTTAGCCCTGATTTTAAAATACGATGCAATTCAATCGTTTTTCAACTATGCATTTAGCCAGCAAGGTGCAGAATCTAGCTCAAGCGGCTACTGGATCCTGGTGATCGGCTTGATCTTGGTTTCTGGAGCAGTTTTGTTTTTCAGTCTTCGCAGTAAATTGCAAGCAATTGCATTTTTCAGCAAATTGTATGGGATCGTAGATGGACTTATCGAGGGCATGACAAGTATTTTTCGCCTGAGAAGACCAGGACTCTTTCTTCTTTATTCTCTTGCAATTTGGATTTGCTATTATCTCGCCGCGTACATTGTGTGTTTTGCGTTACCAGAAACGGCAGGGTTTTCGCCCGCCGACGGACTCTTTATTATCGTGATTGGGACCCTTGGGATGATTGTTCCTGCCAGCGGTGGGATCGGTGCTTTTCACCTCGCCGTAAAATTGGGTATTGGGGCCTTGTTTGTAAGTGCGGGAGGTTCCTTCGAGAAAGGTGCAGAAATTGGATTAGCGTACGCGTTTATATCCCATACCCTTCAACTCGTGATTATGGCTGTAATGGGTTTCATTTCCATTCCTTTGCTGGCGAAAGCGAGAAGCAAAAGTCCAGCGCTAGCAAAATAGAATTCTACTACCACTGGACTTTCGTTCTAGTTCGTTCCAAATGCTCTTTTTAGTAGGCTTTCTACTTTAGGTTCTCGACCTCGAAACCTTTTGTATAAGACCATCGGGTCAATGGAGCCTCCTGCAGAAAGCAGTTTTTTGTATTTTGCTGCCGTTTCTGGGTCAAACAATCCTTTTTCTTTGAAGAGATCAAAGGCATCGGCTTCGAGAACTTCTGCCCACTTGTAAGAGTAGTACCCTGCGGCATATCCGCCTTGGAAAATATGCGCAAATGCAGGGCTCATAGCCGTTTTCTCGTGCGTTGGGTACAGGTTTGTGCCTAGCGTTGCATTGGTTTCAAATGTTTTGACATCGTCTACCGGACTCGAAAGCGAATGGTAGGCAAGATCTAAAAGTCCAAATCCTACTTGTCGCAAAGTTTGATAGCCCTCCATAAAACTTTTGCTTTTGGCTAGCTTCTGGATTTGATCTAAAGGAAGGGGTTCCCCTGTCTTATAATGTTTGGCAAACGATTGAAGAAATTCCGGTTCATAACAATAGTTTTCCAAGAATTGAGAAGGAAGTTCTACAAAATCCCATTTGACTGAGGTTCCCGACAAATTAGGGTAATGGGTGTCGGCCAGAATGCCGTGAATCGCATGCCCAAATTCATGAAAAAGTGTAGTGAGTTCTTGAAAGGTAAGTAAGCTAGGAGTCGTTTGTGTAGGTTTTGTGAAATTGCAGACCACAGAAATGTGTGGCCTTTGCTCTCTAGCTCCCTTTTTAAATTGACTCTTGTAACTCGTCATCCAAGCGCCAGAGCGCTTTTCCTTACGAGGGTGAAAATCTGTATAAAGGATTGCTTTTTCTTTTCCGTTTTCGCTAACTAGATACGTTTGAACATCGGGATGGTACAGCGGAATGTCTTTTATGAGTTCAATTTTAAGTCCAAACAGACGATGAGCAAGATCAAATACGGCCTCAAGCGAACTTTGTAAGGGGAAGTAATCACGAAGCTCTTCTTCGTTTATTTCCAATTCCTTTTGTCTTCTTTTCTCGACATAGTAGGCGTGATCCCATGCTTCCAGAGGCTCAATTCCATCCTCTTTCGCATAGGATTTTAAAATTTCAATTTCTTTTTCAGCATACGGTGTTGCCTTGGTTAGCAGCTCGTGCAAAAAGCTTGAAACTTCTTTTGGGCTTTTCGCCATACGTTCCTCAAGAACGTATTGGGCAAACGAATCATACCCTAAGAGTTTAGCTTTCTCTTCTCGTAAGGCGGTTATTTCCTTGATTAAGCTTTGGTTGTCGTAAATTCCATCGTCAAATGATTTGGCTGAATTGGCAAAATAGAGTTCTTTTCTTAATTCACGGTCTTTTAGGTAAGTCATCGCAGGTACATAACTTGGGTACTGCAGGGTTATCGTATATCCTGTTTCTTCTCGTTCCTTAGCTTCAATCGCATAGGGCTCAATTTGACTTTTCGACAAGCCTTCAAGAGCAGATTCTTCTTGAAGATTCTTTGAGTAGGCATGGGTTGAGGCCAATAGGTTTTCCCCAAATTTTAGGGACTTTTGCCCAAGATCTTTGTTGATGTTTTCGAGCTTCTTTTTATCTGAGTGGGATAAGAGCGCTCCCCCTCGAACAAAGTCCTTGTAGGTTTTGTCCAAGAGCGTGGTCTGTTCTGGGTCAAGCGTAAGCGTTTGCTTTGCATCATAGACAGTTTGAATTCGCTTAAACAACGTTTCGTTATGCGATATTTTAGCAGAAAACTCTGTGAGTAGGACAGAGACGCTCTGAGCGGTCTTCTGCAGTTCTTCAGAGGTCTGAGCGGAATTTAAATTAAAAAAGATTGAGGAAATCACCTCAAGTTTTTCCCCACTGAAGCTAAGCGCCTCGAGCGTGTTGGAAAACGTAGGAGATTCCGGGTTTTGCGCAATTTGATCAATTTCTTTTTCTGCAATTTTTACCTCGGCTTGAAACGCAGGTAAGAAATCACTGGTTTCAATTAAATCAAAAGGTGCGGTCTCATATGGGGTTTTGAATATTTCTAGTAAAGGATTTGTCATAAGTTCGATTCATTTGGATCAAATTTAAGAAAATATTGACAGGAATCCTTCCGATTTAAATCCAAATTCAAATTTTAGGAGGGGCAAGGAGCTAGTTAAGGAGGGGAGGATCCCCGAGAAAAATTAACCAAGAGAACCTTAACAAAAAGCGAACCTTATTTGTTGAATACAATCTGTCGGAAGGGTTTGCACAAAATTGGTTAAATTCACAAGTTCAAACCTAAAGTAAAAACGATGAAATATACAGAAGGAATGCTTCAAAAAGAGGCACTAAAAGGAAAAGTAATTCTTGTGACAGGAGGAGGGAGTGGCCTTGGAAAGGCGATGAGTAGGTATTTTCTAACCCTGGGAGCGAAAGTCATAATTACTTCCCGTAACTTAGAAAAACTGGAGAAGACAGCCCTTGAACTTGAGCACGAAACGGGTGGAAACGTTCTCGCCTTAAAATGCGATGTCCGAAATTACGACGAAGTGGAGAAAATGCAACAGGACGCTGTGAAAGGCTTTGGACAAATTGATGTCCTGGTCAACAATGCAGCGGGTAACTTTATTTCTCCTACAGAGCGCCTTACCCACAGCGCATTTGATTCGATAGTAGACATCGTGCTCAAAGGCACCAAAAACTGCACCTTATCGGTTGGAAAGTATTGGATTGAGAATAAGATCCCCGGAACCGTATTAAATATTGTCACCACCTATGCATGGACAGGATCGGCGTATGTCGTACCATCTGCCTGCGCGAAAGCAGGCGTTCTTGCGATGACTCGAAGCCTGGCGGTGGAATGGGCAAAATACCAAATTCGCTTTAATGCAATTGCACCGGGCCCTTTCCCGACCCAAGGGGCTTGGGAACGTCTACTTCCCGGAGATTTAGCGGATAAATTTGATATGCGTAAAAAAGTTCCGCTTCGTAGGGTAGGAGAACATCAAGAGCTTGCTAATTTAGCGGCCTATTTGGTTTCCGATTATTCAGCCTATATGAATGGGGAAGTGGTCACTTTGGATGGAGGAGAGTGGCTCCAAGGAGCAGGTGAGTTCAATATGCTGGAACAATTGCCTACCGAAATGTGGGACATGTTAGAAGCGATGGTGAAGGCGAAAAAGAACGGATAAGGATTTCTAGGATAAGGATTTGGTGAAATTCGGCAAAATTCACTTAATTTGTAATGCGATAAATAACATTAAAACTATGATAATTCAACCAAGAACAAGAGGGTTTATTTGTCTGACTGCGCATCCAGAGGGAGCTTTGGAAACGCTTAAGAATCAGATTAAGTACGTGAAGTCGAAGGGTAAAATTGAAGGGGGACCCAAAAAAGTTTTGGTCATTGGGGCTTCCACTGGATTTGGAATTGCCTCACGCGTGACGGCCGCATTCGGCTCGGATGCAGCGACCATTGGTGTGTTCTTTGAAAAACCAGCCTCTGAAGGAAAGTTAGGAACAGCAGGTTGGTACAATACAGCCGCCTTTGAACAGGAAGCGAAGAAGGCAGGTCTTTACGCCAAGAGTATTAACGGCGATGCATTTTCCGATGAAATCAAAAAACAAACCATTGATTTGATCAAGAAGGATTTAGGGCAGGTCGATTTGGTAGTCTATAGTCTAGCCTCTCCAAGACGTACCCATCCCAAGTCAGGAGTAAGTTACTCCTCTGTACTTAAGCCCATCGGAGCTCCTTTTACTAATAAAACGGTTGATTTTCATACAGGAGTCGTAACTGATATTACCATTGCACCCGTGGAAGACTCAGTAGATATTGACAATACAGTTGCTGTCATGGGAGGAGAAGATTGGAAATTCTGGATGGAAGATTTAAATGCAGCAGGCGTTTTAGCCGAAGGGGTGAAAACGGTTGCTTATTCTTATATAGGTCCTGAACTTACGTATCCAATTTACCGCAACGGAACCATTGGACAGGCGAAAAACGATTTAGAAGCAAGCGTCGAGTATCTTAACGAACTTCTGAAGAATCTTAACGGTAGTTCTTATGTTTCTGTGAACAAAGCTTTAGTTACGCAGTCTAGTTCTGCAATTCCTGTGGTACCACTTTACATTTCATTACTCTTCAAAGCGATGAAAGAGAAAGGGGTTCATGAGGGAACCATTGAGCAAATTCAAAGGTTATTTGCCGAAAGACTTTATACAAAGGACGGCGTGGTACCTTTAGATTCTGAGGGCCGCATTCGAATCGATGATTTAGAAATGGCAAGTGATATCCAAGACGAGGTCGCAAAACGTTGGGCAGAGGTTAGCACCGAAAACCTAAGTGAGATTAGCGACATTGAAGGATACCGAACTGATTTTTTCAATTTGTTTGGATTTGAAGTGCCAGGCATAGATTACGAGCAAGACACGAACGAAAATGTTGCGATTCCAAGCATATCGGAAGCTTAAATTAACCCAAAAACTTCTCCCTAGCGGAGAAGTTTTTCCTTAAGGCATAACTTATGAGATACAGATTTTTATGGACTTTTCTTCTGGTGGCGAATCTAACATGGGCGCAAGAACTAGAGGTCATGACGTATAATATTCGGCTTTCGATAGAGTCCGATGCAGAAAATGCATGGTCAAAACGCGCAGCAGATCTTGTGGATCTATTGAATTATTATGAGCCGGATATACTAGGCGTGCAAGAAGCTTTACCTGAACAAATGGATTACATCCAAAAAGGCCTCCCTTCCTATCGCTATGTGGGTGTGGGTCGTGACGATGGAAAGAGAAAAGGAGAATTTTCAGCGCTCTTTTATGATGCCTCCAAATTTAAACTTTTGCAAAGCGGTACATTTTGGCTGTCGCCCACACCAAAGGTTCCCTCCAAAGGATGGGATGCGGCGTATCCCAGAATTTGTTCCTACGGACTCTTTAAGTCTAAAGAGCATGGGAAGTCATTTTGGGCATTGAATGTCCATTTTGATCATGTCGGAAATACCGCTCGTGAGGAATCGGCAAAGTTGATTCTTGAAAAGATTCGTCAATTGAATACGAAGGGATATCCTGTAGTGTTAACCGGTGATTTTAATCTAGAAAGTGATACGGCTCCCATTGCGCTGCTTTCAAAAGAACTCAGTGATTCTTTTCTTCACTCTGAGAAAAAGCCCTACGGTCCTGAAGGAACCTTTACAGGCTTTGATACGAAGGAGCCTGCAAAGGTGAGAATCGATTATATCTTCTCTCGAGGGTTTAAAACTTTAAACTACCGAGTAATTGAGGATCGAAGAGAGAATTTCTTATATCCCTCCGACCATTTTCCGGTGGTAAGCACACTTCTTTTTTCAGGGAAATAAACCCATTAAAAAACGCTCGAAATGGTTCGAGCGTTTTTTGTTGAGCAAGTTGCATTACTGTTCGGTAGGTCGAAAGATAAGACCACTTTCTTCAAAATAATCGAGCGTGATTCTCTCCCCGTCCTTAATGGTGCCCGCAAGGAGTTCTTTGGAAAGTCGATTCAAAACTTCCTGCTGCAATACTCGTTTTAGAGGTCTTGCACCAAACGCAGGATCGTACCCTTTGTTTAAGATGTAATCCACTGCATCCTCGGTTGCCGTAAGGTATATACCTTTTCGCTCCAAAATTTGATTCAGCCCTCTAAGTTGATACTGAACAATTTTTCCAATTTCTTGTCGGTTCAGAGGTTGGAAAAGAACGATCTCGTCAATCCGATTCAAGAATTCAGGCCTTAACGTTTGTTTTAAAAGGCTAAAGACTTCGTCTTTGGTTTTCTCAAGCACTTGCTCGTGGTTTTGTTGATCTAGCGTGGCAAAGTTTTCTTGAATGAGGGGCGAACCTAAATTCGAAGTCATGATGATAATCGCATTTTTAAAGTTAACCACCCGTCCTTTGTTGTCGGTAAGTCTTCCATCATCCAGTACTTGCAAAAGAGTATTAAAGACGTCAGGGTGCGCTTTTTCAATTTCATCAAGGAGTACGACAGAGTAGGGTCTTCTTCTCACAGCCTCTGTAAGCTGACCGCCTTCGTCGTAGCCGACGTAGCCTGGAGGCGCTCCCACGAGTCTTGACACCGAATGGCGCTCTTGGTACTCACTCATGTCAATTCTTGTCAAGTTACTTTCGTCATCAAAGAGTAATTCGGCCAGAGCTTTGGCTAATTCTGTTTTCCCAACCCCGGTAGAACCTAAGAAAAGAAAACTTCCGATTGGTCTTTTTTCATCGTTAAGTCCTGCTCTGTTTCTACGAATGGCATCCGCAACGGCCTCAATGGCTTCGTGTTGTCCTACCACACGCTTGTGCAGTTCGTCCTCTAGGTGCAAAAGTTTTTCTCGTTCGCTTTGCAAAAGTTTTGTCACAGGAATGCCGGTCCACTTGGAAATCACCTCGGAGATGTTTTCTGCTGTCACTTCCTCTTTAATGAGTTCATTTTGGTGGTTTTGCATTTCGAGCTCCAAGGTTTTAAGTTCCTCTTCTTTTTCTCGCAATTGACCGTATTGAATCTCCGCGACTTTTCCGTAGTCTCCAACCCGAGCCGCACGTTCGGCTTCTAATTTCAAGGTTTCAATTTCTTTTTTGATACCTGTGAGATCTTCGGATTTTTGTTTCTCTGCCAACCATTTTGCATTGATTTCGTTACGTTCATCGCTTAGCTTAGCAATGTCCTCTTTCAAGTGTTGAATTTGTATCTCATTACTCTCTCTAGAAATGGCTGCAAGTTCAATTTCCATTTGCATTAGTTTTCTGTCTAAGACATCCAACTGCTCAGGTTTTGAATTGATTTCCATTCGCAGCTTTGCAGAGGCTTCATCAATTAAATCGATAGCCTTGTCCGGTAGAAATCGATCCGAAATATACCGCTGAGATTGTTCGACAGCGGCAATAATCGCTTCGTCTTTAATTCGAACCTTATGATGGGCTTCGTATTTGTCTTTAATCCCTCTCAGAATGGAGATAGCCGACTCGGTGTCCGGTTCTTGAACAAGAACTTTTTGAAACCTTCGCTCTAAGGCTTTGTCTTTTTCAAAGTGCTTTTGGTACTCGTTAAGGGTGGTGGCTCCCACAGCTCTTAATTCTCCTCTTGCCAGTGCAGGCTTAAGTATATTGGCGGCGTCCATAGCGCCTTCGCCACCCCCTGCGCCAACAAGTGTGTGAATCTCATCGATGAACAGAATGATCTGTCCGTCAGACTTAGTGACTTCGTTTACCACATTTTTGAGTCTTTCTTCAAATTCTCCCTTGTATTTTGCACCCGCGATTAACGCGCCCATATCCAGCGAAAATAGGGTTTTGTCCATCAAGTTTTCAGGTACATCGCCGTTGATGATTCGGTGAGCAATCCCTTCGGCAATGGCTGTTTTACCTACGCCAGGTTCCCCAATGAGAATCGGGTTGTTTTTGGTTCTTCGCGAAAGTATTTGAAGGACTCTTCTTATTTCTTCGTCTCGTCCAATTACCGGGTCTAATTTGCCTTCGCTGGCTAGCTGGTTTAAATTTTTCGCGTATTTGCTTAGACTTTGGTAGGAATCTTCCGCACTTGCGGAATTGGCCGTGGTGCCTTTTCTTAATTCTTTAATGGCACCTTCGAGAAGAGATTTTCGAACGCCCATGTCTTTTAGTAAACTTGAGACACTGGAATTCACCTCCAAAAGGGCTAACCATAAATGTTCTAGGGTCGCAAATTCGTCTCCCATTTTTTTGGCAAGGTTGGCCGCCTCCATCAAGATTTTTGTCGTCGTATTAGAAAGGTATTGACTGCCTCCTTCCACTTTCGCAATCGATTCTAAGCTTTCTCTATTTCTTTGTTTCAAAAGAGTTAATTCCACTTCTGATTTTTTCATAAGAAAAGAAGAAATGGAATCCTCGATTTGCAAAATGCCCTCAAGCAAATGCTGAGGCTCTATACTTTGGTGTCCAAATTCCATCGCGATCTGCTGCGCCTTTTGAATCGCTTCTTGGGATTTGACGGTAAATTGGTTTAAATTCATTTGGTATTGGTGTTGTTTGCAAAGACTCCATCAAAAAGCGTTCAAATTAAATAATGTGGTCATTTTTACCGTATTTTAAAATTGATTTGCAAGTTTTTAGGCCATTTTTACCGAAATTTCCTTGTAATTATTTTCCGTAAACAGCCTGAGATTCTCTGTATTGCCACCACCCTGTTTTGCCAAAATGGATGCAGAGAATCCACAGATCGAGCTGGTGGTTGAAGACATTCACAGTCGATTGACCGTCTGTTTTCTATGCCCATCGCTTGTGGAAGCAGGAGCAAAGTAGAAATCTTTATTTCGTATAAAAAGCTGACTGTAAGGAGGTTGTTTTGAAACGGGCAGATTAGGTTTTTTTTTTATATTTGTTTAGTTCCTCAAAGGAACTGAATTTACCTATTATGCATCATTTTCATTCTCTAAAAGTGACCCAAGTGTCACGGCAGGCAAACGACTGCATTCACCTATCGCTTGAAGTGCCAAGTTCACTTGCGCCTCTTTATCGATTCAAACAAGGTCAATACCTGACCCTTCGAATTCTTCAAGACGGGGAGGATCTTCGTCGATCCTATTCGATTGTCAATGCACCGTCTGAAAACAACTCGGAGCTCGAAGTTCTTATCAAACATTTAGATGAGGGGAGAGTTTCTGGGTTTTTGAATACGCATCTAAAAGTAGGTGATTCCTTGGAAGTTATGCCTCCTTTAGGGCATTTTTATACCCATTATCATCCGAGCAACCAGAAGCATTATATTGGGATTGCTGCGGGAAGTGGAATTTCACCGGTGCTTTCCAATTTGAAAGAAGCACTTTATCAAGAGCCTGAATCGCGTGCATTCCTTTTTTTTAGCAACAGAAGCTATGATCATATTTTATTTAAAGAACAACTTGAGCAGCTAGAAAAGCAATTTGAAGGTCGGCTAAAAGTAGTTTACCTTCTGTCTCGAGAGCGTCACTTGGAGGGCGAATTGTTCGAGGGTCGGATCACCTCCTCAAAATTAGGAGCGCTGCTTGAAAAATACGACGAGATTCCAATTTCTGAGAGTACCTATTTTCTTTGTGGACCCAGTGAAATGATTAAAGACATTTCTACCTATTTAAAAACGGAGAAGAAAGTACCTTCCTTGCAAGTGCTTTATGAATACTATACACCTCCTGACGAAGAAGGGAGTTCAGAGATGAGTGAGGAATTCAAAGCCATTGCTAATATTGAGAGTATGGTCACCGTTATTATAGATGACGATGAGTATTCCTTTCATCTTAATTCAAAGAAAAACAGTATCTTAGACCAGGCTTTAAAAGATCAACTGCCCGTGCCGTTCGCGTGTAAAGGAGGCGTTTGTTGCACTTGCAAAGCCCAGGTATTGGAAGGGGAAGTCTTTATGGAAAAGAATTTCGCCCTTACCGAGCAAGAGGTGGAAAACGGGTTTGTTCTCACCTGTCAAGCGCATCCCGTCACAAACGTTGTGATGTTAAATTACGACGTGTAGTAAGTTTAACGATAAAAGAAGTCTAATCATGAGCGAGTGGAAATTTGCATCCCTAATTGAAGTGGATAAAGAATACAAAGTCGAGGGGTTGAATATTTGGAACCATTATTGGCATTGCACCGATAGAAAAATTGAAGTTTGGGGTCCTACCGAAGGGCAGCCTTACTTTTTTAATGAATACGAGATACGAGGAGATTACAAAACCATCACCTTTGTCGTGGGCGAGTTTGTCGACGGAAAATTGGGTTTGTACGTGAAGGACGATTGGAGTATCGCGTAATAAAATGAAACGAAGATGGATTTAGAACGATTTGTACATTATGTACAGGAAGAAAATAAAGTGGAACCCAAGGATGTCATGCCGGAAGATTATCGCAAATTACTCGTGCGGCAAATTTCGCAACATGCGCATTCGGAAGTGGTGGGAATGCTGCCAGAGGCCAATTGGATATCCCGGGCACCTAGCTTACGACGAAAAATGGCACTTTTGGCCAAAATTCAAGACGAGGCAGGTCATGGACTATATCTTTATGCAGCAAGCGAAACTCTAAACGATGGCTCCCTTCGAGCAGACAGGGATTCTACTTATTTGGACATGCTTAGTGGGAAAGCAAAATACTCGAGTATTTTTAATTATCCAACTTTAAGTTGGGCGGATATAGGCGCCATTGGTTGGCTGGTAGACGGTGCAGCCATCATGAATCAAGTCATGCTGATGGGGAATTCCTATGGTCCCTACGCAAGAGCCATGGTCAGGATTTGTAAGGAGGAATCTTTTCACCAAAGACAAGGCTATGAAATCTTAATGACTTTATGCCGAGGAACCAAGGAGCAAAAGCAAATGGCCCAAGAGGCGCTGAATCGCTTTTGGTGGCCCGCGCTAATGATGTTTGGACCAAACGATAAGGATTCGACAAATTCACAAAAATCAATGAATTACCGCGTGAAACGCGAAAGCAACGATGATTTAAGGCAGCGTTTTGTCGATGTCACGGTGCCCCAGGCTGAATTCTTAGGTCTTGTGATTCCGGATCCGTCCCTTTGCCTAAACGAAGAGTCAGGGCATTATGAATTTTCTGAATTGCCTTGGGATGAATTTACGGAAGTCTTAATGGGCAATGGACCGTGCAACAAAAAGCGCCTAGAAACCAAACAAAAAGCATGGAATGAGAATGCGTGGCTGCGAGAAGCCGCGAGCGAGTTTTCAAAAAAGCAGAACAGCTAGTAATATCAATATTGAAAAAAGTTTACGATGAGTCAGTTAGATGTATGGGAAGTGTTTATTCAAACCAAGCCCGGACTTTCGCATAAACACGCCGGCACCGTACAGGCGGCAAGCGTGGAAATGGCATTGCAAAATGCGCGCGATGTATATACAAGAAGAAAAGAAGGGACTTCCCTATGGGTGGTTCCAAGTAAGTATGTTTTTACCAGTGAAGGCGTAGACAAAGAATCCTTTTTCGATCCTGCAGACGATAAATTATACCGTCATCCGACCTTTTATCAAATCCCGAACGATGTAAAAAACATGTAATTACGTAAGAATGAGGGATTTTAACCCTTCGAATTCTTACGCTAAATGAAAACAATGAAGAACTATTTATTAAAGCTTGCAGACGATACCCTTATCATGGGACAAAGACTCGCCGAATGGTGTGGGAAGGGTCCCTATTTGGAAGAGGACATTGCCCTGACAAATATTGCCCTGGACTATTTAGGACAAAGCAATCATCTTTACTCGTACGCGTCGGAACTCAATGGAAACGGAAAGACTCCGGATGACCTCGCTTTTTTGAGATATGAGAGCCAGTATCTAAACGCTCAGTTCGTAGAGCTTCCCAATGGCGACTACGCACAAACGATTTTGAAGGTTTATTTTTTTGCTCTGTATCAGAAAGAACTCTATACGGCTCTTTTGTCAAGCGAAGACGCCAGCTTAGCTGGAATCGCTGAGAAATCCCTGAAAGAAGTCCGCTACCATTATTCTCACGCCCGTATGTGGCTCGAGATTATGCAACAGGGAACCTCAGAAAGTAAGAAACGATTGGCTCAGGCGCTAGAGAATCTTTGGGAATATACGGGAGGACTGTTTGATGAGACGCAAGGAGAACAAAATCTTTCTGATTTGAACTTAGCGGCCGATCGCCACAAATTGAAATCCAATTGGTCGCTTGAACTTGCTAAGGATTTTAGTACATTGGGACTGGAGGTTCCGGAGAATGAATTTATGCAAAAAGGAAGTCGGAAGGGAGTCCATACGGAGCATTTCGGCTATATCTTATGTGAACTCCAATACATGCAAAGAGCCTATCCGGGTTGTGAATGGTAATCCACCTTAAATGAAGTTTGAATCCATGAAGATGACGCCCCAACATATTACGACTCTACTTGAGGAGATTCCAGATCCAGAAATTCCGGTGATTAGTATTGTCGATCTGGGAATCGTTCGGCGCGTTTCAATTTCCTCGGACACGCACGTAGAAATAGAGATTACCCCCACCTATTCCGCCTGTCCAGCGATGTTTACCATTAAGGAGGATATTGAAGCTTTGTTTAAGTGTCATGGAATCTTAGCGGAGGTGAAAAATGTCATCTCGCCCGCTTGGACTACGGATTGGATTAGCGACCGAGGACGAGAAAAATTATTAGAATATGGAATTCTTCCACCTGAAAAAGGAGCTGAATTATCTCATTTGCATACAAGCAAACCTTGTCCAAGATGCTCTTCGAGAAATACCGAGCAACTCAGTCGATATGGATCGACCTTGTGCAAAGCGACCTATCAATGTTTAGATTGCTTAGAGCCATTTGATTATTTTAAATGCCATTAGCGAGACCTTGTACGGGATCGGATTCCTTCAAGTTGAGCTACAAATATTAAATTTCATTACTATGACATTTTCACAAATTAGAACTGAGACTCATTTTGAAGGGAAGCTTTTGCTTTTGGTCTTAGACCAGCCGCAAAGCTATAACAGTCTTACCATGCAAATGCTTCAAGAACTTAAGCATGCGGTCCAAGAAGCCAGCAAAAGCGATCAGATTCGTTGCATTGCCGTCAAGGGAGAGGGAAAAGCATTTTGTGCTGGGCAAAACTTAAAAGAAGCATTAAGTTTTGGTGACATAAAAAACGAAAGAAGCGTTCAGCGCTTTATAATTGAATATTACAATCCACTTGTCAAAGAAATTGCGCAGTGCAAAAAGCCGATTGTGGCTCTTGTGGATGGTGCTGCCGTAGGTGCTGGAGCCAGTTTGTCTATCCTATGTGATTTTTCACTTTGTAGCAAAGCGGCCTATTTTTCCTTTGCTTTTGTGAAAATCGGGTTAATACCTGATACAGCAGCCACCTATTATTTGCCCAAACTGGTAGGTCCACAGATGGCTAGTTATTTAGCCTTTACAGGTAAAAAAATAGATGCAGATTACGCACTTAGCTTAGGGCTCACACAAGAAGTTTTTGAAGAGGACGAGTTTGAACTGAAATCCATGGAAATTTTAGAGTCCCTTTGCAATCTTCCAACCAAAGCAATTGGGCTTACAAAAAAGGCATTTCATGAATCCTTTGAGAATAAATTAAAAGAACAATTAGACGTAGAGGGTATTTTGCAACAAGTCGCGGCCGAGTCCGAGGATTTTAGTGAAGGAGTCAACGCATTTATAAACAAAAGAGAACCTGATTTTAAAGGAAGGTAAAAGGTAAGAATGAGGAAATTTGAAAAAGTGGGCGTCGTCGGCGCAGGGGCCATGGGAATTGGAATTGTACAGGTAGCTCTTGCCGCAGGGAGTAAAGTTTTTATGTACGACACGAGTCCAGATCAAATGCAAAAATCCATCGAAGGATTGGATCGTCAATTAGGCCGTATGGTCGAAAAAGGCAAGCTAGAAGAAGAGAGCAAAAAGCAAATGCTCCAAAGACTTCAGCAAGTATCTGAATTGTCCGAATTAAAATCTTGTGACCTGATCATCGAAGCGATTGTGGAGAATGCGCAGATCAAAAAAGAAGTTTTCAAAACACTGGAACATGAAGTGGCTACCTCCTGCATACTCGCAAGCAATACCTCCTCGATTTCCATTACCTCCTTAAGTTCGGTTTTGCAACATCCAGAGAGGTTTGTAGGTATCCATTTTTTCAACCCTGCTCCTCTAATGCCACTCGTGGAAATTATACCGGGTTTACTAACCGAGCCCACGCTAGCGGATGAGCTCGTTGAGACCTTAAGAAGTTGGGGGAAGGAGCCTGTGATTGCAAAAGATCTTCCGGGTTTCATTGTCAACCGCATTGCAAGACCTTTTTACGGAGAGGCCCTTCGCCTTGTGGAAGAAAACCTCGCAACGCCAGAGGAAATCGACTTTGTTATGAAGTCCAAAGGAGGATTTCGAATGGGACCTTTTGAACTGATGGATTTAATCGGGATTGATGTGAATTTTGCCGTGACGCAAAGTGTTTATCAGGATTTCTTTTACGATCCAAAATACAAACCCTCACTCTTGCAACAGCGCATGAGTGAAGCCAAGCGCTTAGGTCGCAAAACAGGAAGAGGCTTTTATTCATATCCACGAGAAGAGTCTTCATCGACCCTAAGTCTGGAGGGCTCAAAGGCAGAGGCTATCTTTCTTCGTATTTTGTCCATGCTCGTAAATGAAGCCCTTGAAGCCAAGCGTCTTCAAGTAGCAAGCGATGAAGATTTGGAACTGGCTATGCTTCGCGGCGTGAACTATCCCAAAGGACTCCTCGCTTGGGGAAAAGAAATTGGGTATAAAACCTTGCACGATACTCTTAATCAATTGTACATTCGGTATCAAGAAGAACGTTACCGTTCGAGTCCCTTGCTTCAAGATCTTGCAAAATTACACTAACACTTCCTTACACTTTTCACTATGTCAAGTTCATTAGAAAATGCTACGAAAATGCTCGCTCAAGATTTCTTTTCCCAATGGTTGGGGATTGAACTCCTAGAAGTGCGAGATCATTATTGCCTACTTGAAATGCCAATTCGAAGCGAGATGATTAACGGACTTCGTACCGTGCATGGAGGCGTTACTTTTTCTCTTGCTGACAGTGCTCTTGCTCTTTCGTCCAACAATTTGAACGAAGCAAGTGTTGCACTTAGTTGCCATATTAATTTTACGCAACAAGTAAAGCTCGGGGATGTGCTTAGAGCAGAAAGTAGGCAAATTCACGAAACAAGAAAGACGGGTATCTATGAAATTGAAGTAAAAAACCAAAACCAAGTACTCGTGGCGAGTTTTCGAGGAACCGTGTATAAAATTGGAAAGAAAGTTTCAGAATTATAAGAAGAGAAAAAATGAAATTAAAAAATTATATCAAAGACCAATGGGTTGAGGGAGCAGGCGAAGGTATTGAACTTCTTAGCGCTGTGGATGGTGAATTAATCGCAATTTCCGATACGGATGGGATTGATTTTGAAGAGGCCTTGGAGTTTTCACGCCATGCCGGATACCGAAATTTGTCTCGATTAAGTTTTTACCAAAGAGGAGAAATGCTGAAAAAGATTGCAATCTATCTTTTGGATCGCAAGAAAAAGTATTATGAACTGTCCTACAAGACCGGAGCCACCCATGCGGATTCTTGGGTAGACATTGAAGGCGGTATTGGAACCTTTTTCACCTATTCAGGGCTTGCTAAGAGAATGCTGCCCAATACACCTTTTTGGGTAGATGGAGAAGTGCAAAAGACTTCTGCCAATGGGACTCATTTAGGAACCCATATTTTAACTCCAAGTGAAGGGGTTTCGGTTCAGATCAATGCGTACAATTTCCCCGTTTGGGGAATGCTGGAAAAACTCTCAACTTCTCTTTTGGCGGGAGTTCCGAGTGTAGTAAAACCTGCAACACCGGGTTGTTATTTAACCCATGCGGTTTTCTCAGATATAATTGAAAGTGGAGTCCTCCCTAAGGGAGCCTTGCAGCTCGTTTGTGGAGAGCCGGGTGCTATTTTAGAGCATGTTCAAGACGGAGACAGTGTTCTCTTTACGGGATCCGCCTCGACTGGGAAATACCTAAAGACTCTGCCGAGTATCTCTAGGCAGGCGGTAAGGTTTAATATGGAGGCCGATAGTTTAAATTGTTCGGTTCTTGGTTTGGACGCACAAGTAGGAACTCCAGAGTTTGAATTGTTTATTAAAGAGGTTCAAAGAGAAATGACGACCAAGGCCGGTCAAAAATGTACGGCCGTGAGACGAATTTTAGTTCCTGAGGAGCAACTTAAGTCCGTTCAAGAAGCCCTTACTCAGTCTCTTGATCGAGTCAAAATTGGAAACCCTCTGAACCGAGAAACGAGAATGGGAGCCCTAGTTGGAAAAGAGCAAAGACGCGAGGTTGAATCTCGAATTGAGCTCTTAAAAGAAAAAACAGAATTAATCTACGACGGAAAGCACAGTTTGCTAGATGCTGATTTTGATACGGGTGCATTTATGACTCCGAAAGTTTTCCTTAATGTAGATCCTTTTACAAATACGATTTCCCATGAAGTAGAAGCCTTTGGACCGGTTTCAACCCTCATGCCTTACAAGGATATCGACGAGGCGGTATCGCTAGCGAAAATGGGAAAAGGTAGTTTGGTGGGTTCCGTGGTCTCTCATAGCGAATCTTTTGTTAGTGAGATGGCTGTAAAAATGGCTTCGTCCCATGGACGAATCTATGTTTTGGATCGGGACAATGCAAAAGAGGCGACCGGACACGGATCTCCGCTTCCGACACTAAACCATGGAGGACCGGGCCGAGCGGGAGGAGGAGAAGAACTAGGAGGTTTGAATGGACTCCACTTTTTCCTTCAAAAAACGGCAATTCAAGGATCTCCGGATATGCTTCGTGCAATTACCAAAATCCATGCACCAGGAGCAAAACGAATGATGAGCGACAAGCATCCCTTTCAAAACTATTTTGAAGAGGTTCAGATTGGCGATTCTTTAGAAACTCAGGGCCGAACTGTGACTCAGGCCGATATTGTCAATTTTGCAAACGTATCCTGGGATCATTTTTACGCTCATACGGATCAAACAAGTTTGAGCGGAACGATCTTCGATCAAACCGTGGCGCACGGGTATTTTATTTTATCTGCAGCAGCAGGACTTTTCGTATCAGGGAAAAAAGGGCCGGTCATTGCCAATTATGGACTTGAGAATGCAAATTTCTTTAAGCCGGTGTACGCAGGAGATACCATCCAAGTGTATTTGACGGCTAAAGAAAAGGTTAACAGAGGCGTAAAAGGCCGAAATGTTCCGTCAGGAGTCGTTAAATGGCTTGTGGAAGTCGTGAATCAAAGAGAGGAAGTTGTTTGTGTAGCCACAATTTTAACTTTGGTGGCCAAAAAATCGCCGTTTGTTTCTCTGAATCGCGATGCAATCAAAGAGTTACTATCGGGTCTTTCTCCAGAGCGTGAGCCTTTATGGGGGGAAATGAAAGCCCAGCACATGTTAGAACATCTGGAAGAATTTTTAAGAATGTCAACCGGTGAAATTATAGCAGGAGATACGTCAGAATCCGAGGAAATGATTGAGGAGTTAAGAGATTGGCTTTACCGATTTAGTCCGATTCGTAAAGGCCTTAAATACCCGGGACTTCCACCAGAAGGTCTTGCTGAATTGAAATACAAAAACCTAGAACAGGCTAAAGAGAAATTTATGGAGGCTTTTACGGCGTATCAAATTTATTACAAAGAAAATCCTCAGGCGGAAAAGGGGCATCCGAAATTTGGACTCCTTAATAAGGAAATGTGGGAGCTTTTCCATCAAAAGCATTTCACTCATCATTTTTCCCAATTTGGACTCATTCCTGAAATTGAAATTCTATAGTCTCATTTTGAGAAATAAGTTATATATTACGTCTTAAATCAATTTATTTATGACTCAATCGATCACTTTTAAAGCTTACTTAGTTAGTTTCCTTTTGTGTTTTTGTTTTGCAGCTGCGCAGAAACCCTCGCTTAAAACCAACTACATTTATGTAGATGGGCAGAATTTGTATACACCAGACCATCAGAAGTTTTTAATTCAAGGAACCAATGTGGGAAACTGGCTGAACCCAGAAGGCTATATGTTTTTCTTTGAACAAGTGTCTTCTTACCGCCTAATTAATCAGGCCTTTAGTGAAATGGTAGGTCCTGAATTCACGAAAGAATTTTGGCTAAAATTCAAAAAGAATTACATCACTCAAGAGGATATTAAATACATTAAATCCACAGGAATGAATACCGTTCGTGTGCCCTTCCATTACAAGCAATTTACCGACGAGGATTATCTGGGACTGACGGGGAAGCAAGATGGTTTTGAAATTTTGGATGAGGTAATCCAATGGTGCAAGCAAAATGACCTCTATGTAATTTTAGATATGCACGTGGCTCCAGGGGGACAAACAGGAGATAATATAGACGATAGTTACGGGTATCCTTGGTTGTTTACTGAAAAAGCGTATCAAGATCAATTCGTAGACATCTGGAAGCAAATTGCCGCACGCTACCAAAACGAGACCAGCATTCTGGGCTATGATTTATTAAATGAACCTATTGCCCATTACTTCGAAAAGGATTATGGAGTCTTGAACACGGCGCTTGAACCTCTATACAAAAGAGCCGCTGCAGAAATTAGAAAAGTGGATAAGAACCATATTTTAATTCTGGGAGGCGCTCAGTGGAACAGTAATTTTTCAGTTTTTAAAGATTGGAAGTTTGACCGCAATTTAGTGTATACGCCCCATCGTTATTGGAGTGGAACGGACAAGAAAGACATTCAGGATTTTCTTGATTTCAGAGAGAAAGTGAACTTGCCCATGTTTATGGGAGAGACCGGAGAGAACACAGACGAATGGGTAGAGAAATTTCGAATCACACTTGAAGAGAACAATATAGGATGGACGTTTTGGCCCTATAAAAAGATGGTTCCCAAAGCAGGGATGGTGTACATTCCAAAACCGAAAGACTGGGACTTGATCGTAGAGTACACGAAAAAAGACAGAAGTTCCTTTGAGAAAATTCGCGAGGCAAGACCTGACCAAGAAAAGGTGAAAGCAGCGCTTAACGAACTTCTCGAGAATATGAAATTTAAAAATAACGTAAAACTGGAGGGCTATACTAAAGCACTCGGGATGAAACCCTAGAAATATGAAGCAAGAACCAAAAGGAACTGTTGAGGTTGAAATCAAAAATTCAATTGCCACAATTACATTTGCCACTGAGAAAAGCAACTCCTTACCTGGAGAGATTCTGCAAAACCTAGCCGAGGAAGTTTTAGAAGCAGCGTCCAAAAAGGAGGTAAAGGCAATATTGATTCAATCGGGGGGAGAGAAAGCATTTTGTGCAGGGGCTAGTTTTGAAGACCTACTTGCCGTGGAGGACTTAGAAAGTTCAAAACGGTTCTTCGAAGGATTTGCTAAAGTCCTTGATGCGATGCGTAATTGCGGGAAAATCACGGTGGTTCGTGTGCAAGGAAAAACCACAGGGGGGGGGGTAGGCATCGCTTGTGGAGCTGATTATTGTTTTGCCACGAAACAGGCAAGTTTTGCTCTGACCGAAATCAATTTGGGAATTGGACCTTTTGTGATTGGACCTTATGTGGAAAGAAAAATAGGGAAGTCCCAGTTTGCTGCGATGGCGATTGATGCAGAATTTCGAGATGCGCAGTGGGGACTCTTGCATGGTGTTTACCACAAGATCTTCGATACGATCGAGCAAATGGATATGCATCTGAAAGGATTTTTAGAAACTTTAGCCTCTCGAAGCCCAGAGGCACTTTCGTTAATCAAGAAAGTTTCCTGGGAAAATACTGAGCATTTTAAAGACTTAACGCCTGAGCGGGTTCAGATGAGCGCTTCTTTAATCCTAGAACCCAGCGCTAAACAAAGTATCGAAGCCATTAAGATGCGTTTAAGAAAATAGACATAAACCCAATAGAGGCCAACCTATTATGTACAAGGAGTTAACGCATAAACGCTAGAAAGTTTAAAGCTCATTTTAATTGCAATTAAAATGAGCTTTATTATAAATTAAATTCTTCTCTCTTCTTAATATGCTCTGTGCCAATCGGGTTGTAAGGAAAAGAAGGAATTTGATGCGTACGCATTAGATTGGAACAATTTTAGTTGTATCTTATTTAAGACCTATTTCAGTGTCCTCTCATGGGGGCTGTTTAGGGAGAAGTAGTCAACTAATCAAGTGAGAGAATGAAGAAATTTTGGATAGTAATTCCCATTTTCCTTTGGTCCTGTACCAAAGAATCAAAAATTGAAAGCACTTCTACTATGAAGGTAGATTCCACATCCATTTCGGACTCGGCTCAGGTTGAGGATTCGCTTTTAAAATTACCCGATTCTATTGTGAACAAGGCAGACGATGTACAGAGAGTTCTAGCAACGGGAGTCAATAGAGAGGAAACAGATCGACAAATAATTCGTTCTGCGGATGCGAAAATGCTTCCATTTACAATAGGGGATCAAATTAAAAATGACAACCAACAGTTTGTTTTAAAACTAGCCCATATGCCTAAAGGCAAATTGAAAGTTCAGATTCAGACAAAAGAGAAGGATATGAACATTCGAGTCAACCAAGTTCGGTATCCTGACGGAACCCTCGATGGTCCTTTTGGACGGACAGCGGAGCTCGAAATTGCTAGTGAAGGTGAGGTTTGGTTAATGGTAGGAAAAAGCAATATGGCTTCTAGTTCACCACAAGGGAATTTTACAATTCACGTGGAGAACGAAACTCCCTAGAGGTTCAAATTTATAAAGAGGAGTGGCCCTTATTTTTTAGCTTTGTGCCGTTTTTTACTTTATTTTTGCATTTAATATTAAAAACATTTTTGTTATGAAATCATCTATTATATCCGCACTTGTAATCAGCGCAACTTTGGTGAGTTGCTCAACGGTTTCCTCGGTGCTGCAGAATACGCTGCCTTTTAATTCTTCTTTTACAGTCTCTAAAGGGTCCCCAGTGGCAACTCAGTTGTCGGCAGTAGGGGCAGGAACTGGACTGAACCAAATTATGGGAGTGAGTCAGAATGTAAAAGACATTCGTGCCAATACAGCAAAAGTCTCTGTCTCCGCCGGAGATCAGGGGATGGGAGTATTTAAATCCGTCTCCGTTTATTTAATTTCTGGCAACAAAGAAGTATTGGTAGCTTCAAGAGATCAGATCTCTGACAATATTGGAACGACCTTAAGCCTTGATATTGCCAATAAGAATTTAGATGCGATTATGAAATCGGGTGGAACCATTCAACAAAGAATTGTGTATGTACTGAAAAGCAGTCCTACAAGTGATTTGAACATGAAGAGCTCACTTACCTTTAGTAGTGTTCCCGTAACGAACTAAGATTTTAGATGTTAATCGAAAGAAGCAGCCCCCACATTTTGGGGGCTGCTTCGTATTTAAAGATTATTGTTTTGTTTTCGAATCCATGACAATGGTCACTGGGCCGTCATTGAGCAGAGATACCTTCATGTCTGCACCAAATTCTCCGCTTTCAATTTTGAGCCCCGTTTTCTCTAGCTCGGATTGGAAATAGGCGAAGAGGGGTTTAGCAAGTGGAGGTTTCGCAGCATTAATAAAGGAAGGACGATTGCCTTTTTTGTATTCAGCGATGAGTGTGAATTGGCTCACACACAGGATTTCTCCCTCGATTTGTAAAATAGAGAGATTCATAAGGCCTTGGTCATCTGAAAAGATCCTCAAGTTTTTAATTTTGTTGACAAGATAATCCGCATCCTTTTCATTGTCAGATTCATCAATACCTACCAAAAGTAGAAGTCCTTGTTTAATGGCACCAATAATCTGATCGTTAACTTTCACTTCTGCATGGGAGACTCTTTGTATGACGATTTTCATTTTACAATTTAATTAAATAAGGTTAAGGATTCGTTGTCTGCATTGTATTGGTATCGGTATAATTTAGGATATACACTGGTTCCGGATAGGGGTTCGGCTGAAAATAAATTCCACTGTGCATGGTCTGCGGGACAAAGCAATTTGGAATTGTCCTCCACCACGAGCGTGGTGTGGTTCCCCGGACAAATATGGGGTGGATTTCGGTCGTAAACTCTAAATCCCCCGCTCGTTTTTACGACAATTAATCCACTACTTCCGGATTGCTGTTCACTAACATATACCCATCCTCCCACATTTCTTAGCGTTTGATAATTGGGGTGGTTTAGGCTAATGGTGACTTGAATGGTCGCACTCGGAAAGCAAGGGATTGGGTTCTCTGAATCTCTACAAGACTGCAGAACTAATAAACTGATAATCAGAAATGAGATCCCTTTAAATCTGATTTTGATTCTTGGAATTAGAAAAAAATACATTATATTTGTTCTTTAATACGAATGAAAAATATTGTCCGGGCTGATGGTCGGATAATTTTTTTTTATCATTTTCAAAAATATAAAATTATGGCAACATACGTTACAAAAGAAGGCTTGAATAAAATGAAGGTAGAGCTGGAACAGTTAGAAAGTGTTGAAAGACCACGTGTTACGCAACAAATAGCGGAAGCGCGTGATAAAGGAGATTTGTCCGAAAATGCAGAATACGATGCAGCCAAAGAAGCGCAAGGCATGCTCGAGATGAAAATCTCAAAATTGAAAGACTTAATCGTTAGTTCAAAAGTTATTGACGAGACCCAATTAGATACCTCAAAGGTTTCCATTCTAACAACGGTTCGCTTATTCAATAAAGCGACGAAGAAAGAACAAAAATTCACCTTTGTGCCGGATAACGAAAGTGACCTAAAAACAGGTCGTATTTCGGTAAGTACACCGATTGCCAAAGGACTTTTAGGAAAGAAAGTGGGTGAAAGCGCACTGATTCAATTGCCAAATGGCAACGAACTTTCATTTGAGGTTTTAGAAATTACTTTGTAAATTGTAGCCTCAAAACGAATTTTAGGCTTAAGATCATTTTATGAGTTCCATTTTCACCAAGATAATCAACCGCGAAATTCCTGCCTACATTGTGGCAGAAGATGAGCATCACATTGCATTTTTAGATGCCATGCCACTTGTTGAAGGTCA
This sequence comes from Chryseobacterium sp. A301, assembly GCF_054489425.1. NCBI lineage: Bacteria > Pseudomonadati > Bacteroidota > Flavobacteriia > Flavobacteriales > Weeksellaceae > Chryseobacterium > Chryseobacterium sp. A301. Next base: position 15,898 of record NZ_JBTMWY010000005.1, on the reverse strand, counting down.
TACCTTAGTCATTCCTAAAAAAGAGGTCGATTTGATTTTTGATCTGGACAGCGAAAGTTATAAGGCTCTATGGAGTTTTTCTCAAGAGGTTGCAAAAAAAGTAGGCAAGGCAATTGACTGCGTACGAGTAGGAGTAGCGGTGGTTGGACTTGAAGTTCCCCACGCGCATATTCATTTAGTACCTTTGAATCAAATGTCCGATCTAAATTTCATGAACGAAAGGTTGCAATTATCTGCGGAGCAATACAAAAAGATGCAACAGCAAATTAAAGAAGCTTAATACAGATCGCTTCTCGATTAATTTCTAAGAAATCAAGCGAAATTTAGTTTCGAGAACCGAGTCTGGTTGTGGAATGCAGTCGGACGAGAAACAAAAACAAGGCGAGGCGTTGCTCTAGTGAGTCTAGGACCCTTGATGCCACACTCATTGAAAAACTCAGGGGGTAGGCAGTTCACACAACTAATCTTAAATAGATATAAAATTAATGAACCCGAACCAATGTTCATTCTGTGGAAGAAAACGAAGTGAAGTCCAAGTGCTAATTGCAGGACAAGATGGTTATATATGTGAAAGCTGTATTGAACAGGCCCATTCTATTGTAAAGGAGTCGGTTCATGGTGGCGGGACTTTTTCCACGACGAGTCTCGACGACTTAAAAAAACCAAAAGAAATCAAACTGTTTTTAGATCAATACGTAATTGGGCAAGACCAAGCGAAAAAGCAGCTTTCCATTGCCGTGTACAACCATTACAAAAGATTGCTCCATGCTGAGCAAAAGGACCGTGAGGTTGAGATCGAGAAGTCTAATATTATTATGGTTGGCGAAACAGGGACTGGAAAAACCCTATTGGCAAAAACCATTGCAAAAGAACTAAACGTTCCTTTTTGTATTGTGGATGCCACCATCCTTACAGAAGCAGGATATGTGGGAGAAGACATCGAGAGTATACTATCTAGATTACTAATGGTAGCGGATTACGATGTAGAAAAAGCAGAGAAAGGAATTGTGTTTATCGATGAGATTGATAAAATTGCAAGAAAATCAGACAATGCAAGCATCACTCGTGATGTTTCTGGTGAAGGCGTCCAACAGGGTCTGTTAAAGTTACTAGAGGGTAGTATTGTGAATGTACCGCCGCAAGGGGGTAGAAAGCATCCGGATCAAAAGTACATCCAAATCAATACTCAAAATATACTGTTTATTGCGGGAGGTGCGTTTGATGGAATTAAAGACATTATTGAAAGGCGACTTAATAAACAAGCGATTGGGTTTAGTTTGGATAAGCTTTCCAAATCAGAGGAAGATGAATATATTTTAAGTCAATTGACTGCTCTAGATTTAAGACGTTTCGGTCTGATTCCTGAACTTCTGGGTCGATTCCCTATCATTACGAATTTGGATAAACTTACCAAAGAAACAATGATTCGAATCATGAAAGAACCAAAAAGTTCCATTGTGAATCAATATGTAGAACTATTTAAAATGGACGGTATCGCTTTAGACTTTACAGACGGTGCTATAGAGCGCATCGTGGAGGAAACCATGGAGAAGGGACTCGGAGCGAGAGGACTTCGCGGAACGACAGAAAAAGTGTTAGAAGACTATATGTTCTCTATTGGCGAGCAAAAAACAATCAAATTGACCAAAAGCAACGTCCTTAAAGAAAAACCAGCTCGAAAGAAAGCCTAGAGAAATATCTACGCCTATTTATTTTTAGCTCATCTATTAAACTTACGGAGGAATCCGTAAGTTTTTTTGTATTTTTAACCCATGAAACAATTTGGATTACTCGTTGCTATTTTTGCGACTTCAATAGCCTATGGGCAATTTAATGTGAAAGTAAGCGCAAGTGGAGACTTTGCGCCTAAAGAAGCCTATTTTTACACAGTCAATGGCTCAAAAGATGTCCTCGTTTCCAAAGTAGTAAAAAGCGGAAATAACTGGATTCTTAAGTATCCGAACCACTATGTAGGAATGATGAAGGCCTATTTTCCAGAGATTAATTTTACCTTGAATTTTATTTCTGAGAATAAGGACGTGAGTATGAATTTGGATCCTGTGAAAGGACGCCTTCCCCAAGTTGTTTATGAAGACGCGCCTAACCAAGCGATGAGTCAAATTCTTAATTACCAGCGCAAGATCGAAAGTATTCTGCCGGCTCTTCTCCAAATGCAAGGGTTTTACACTTCGAATGAACCATTTTATAAGGCCATTAGTAGCGAAATTATCACCCTTTCGAAAGGGAAACCGGATGTAACGAATTTTCCATTCGTAAATTATTATTCAGAGAATTATGATCGATATGTGGACGATGCTCCTCAAGAAGGGAAAGCGGATGCGCAGCAGATTGTTCAGTTTTTTGTCAACTCAAATGAACTACTCGAAACTTCCACTTTAATGCGTCCCGTGCTTGTTAATTATTTGAATCTGTTTGATGCAAAGGGTGCAGAGAAAGCAATTGATGATTTATTAGCTGCACTTGATATTGAAAGCCCAAGAGGCCAAACGGTCCTATCCGAAGTGATTGATATCTTTGGAGCCTACAATATGCTAGATATGAAAGAAGTGTTTTTGGCGAAGGCGAAAAATCTGAAATGTACTTTGAATGAAAGACTTTCCTCTACACTTGAAATCAACCAAAATACAGCGATTGGGTCTGTAATGGAAGACTATAAATTTAATTCCCCGACGCATACCCAGGCAAAATCGATTCACGATTTAAAAGCAAAAAGGAAAGTAATTGTCTTTTGGTCCTCGAGTTGCCAGCATTGTGAAACCGATCTTCCTAAATTTATACCTTATTATAAGAAGTTCCAAGAGAATAATTTTGAAATCATTGGACTTTCACTTGACACAGAAGACAAAGCCTACCAGTCAAGAGCCACAGCTTATCCATGGGTAAACGATACAGAATTAAGAGGATGGTACAGTAGTTTTGCGGAAAAATACAATGTTTCTGCAACGCCAACTTACTTTGTATTAGACGAAAACAATAAGATAATTGGTAAGCCTGATTACGCGATGGATGTTGTTGAATTTTTAGGGGTAAATTAGTTTGCGATTTTTCAAAATATGCTTATATTTGCACCACTCAAATGGCGAGGTAGCTCAGTTGGTTAGAGCGCAGGATTCATAACCCTGAGGTCACGGGTTCAATTCCCGTCTTCGCTACTTAAAAGGACAATTGGAATTGATTTTCACTTGTCCTTTTTTTTTGAAGTGAATTTTTAGTACAAATTAAATTTTACAGGGAATTACAGAGTTTTACGTATCTGGAGTAAACTCTGGAGCGCTTTTAGCATAAATTTTCGCTTACCTCTTTTGCTATTTCGATGCCTACCGATACACGCTGGCTAGTTTAGGCAAACGCTCCGCGGTATTGTTTTTCATATCCAACATTTCTCAATTTCAAATTAGCCTTCAAATCACAGTCTCTTACAAACGATCCCTTTCGTTACCATTTCTATTTATTTCAATTGATTTTCACAAAACATCTCAGCAAAGATTAGGATTTGTAGATTATTTTTTTTGTAAGTAAGTTGTACTAAAATTATCAATTTTACTATCCATAATTTTAATTAAGCTTATTATTGTAATTTAGATCGATATTGGATTTAGTAATTCCTACTTAGAACAATTACGTAATCATTAACTAATTTGTAAATTCATTAGTAATTATTATTCATTTTAAAATTTAAAGTGCTACTATTGCATACACAAACCTCAAAATAATTTAATGATATGAAAAACAAAGCATCACTTTTAATGCTCTCCACTGCTCTGCTAGTGGGCTGTACAACTGAACGTGAGGAGCAAAATCCTATGCCTTTGGATGCATCATCCAGCGCCAAAGTTCTGGACGCACCGACAGGAAACGTTGTTGATAATTCAAGTCGCCCAATTGCGGGACAGTACATTGTCGTGCTTCATGATGGAGTACTTAACAAAAGTGGAATTTCCTTTGCGAAATCGAAAAATGAAAAACGAGCCAATTACCTTCAAAAAACGGGAGAACTCACCGCTAGTATGAAGAAAAGTAATGGGCTGAAATTAGGAATTGACAACGGTAAAATCACCACGTCATTCGGTTACGCACTCGAAGGTTTTGTTGCAAAAAACTTAACTGATGCTGAAGTTCAATCCTTAAGAAATGACCCACGTGTAAAAAGCGTTGAGCAAGATTATCTAATTGCCCTTGGAAAGCCAACTAAACCTGGAGGTGGCGAAACAACACCGACCGGTCAAGAAACGCCATGGGGGATTACCCGTATTGGAGGTTTCGGTGATGGCACCGGGAAAACGGCTTGGGTAATCGATTCTGGGATCGATTTAGACCACCCAGATCTAAACGTGGACACAAATCGAAGCGTATCGTTCACTGGGGATAATGATCCGAACGACGGGAACGGTCACGGCACTCACGTGGCTGGAACCATCGCTGCACTAAATAACAATATTGGAGTCGTGGGTGTCGCCGCAGGGGCAAATGTCGTAGCTCTTAAGGTGCTTGGAAATGACGGAAGTGGAAGTTTCTCATGGACGGTCCAAGCTTTGGATTTTGTAGCCGCAAGCGGATCGGCCGGTGATGTGATTAACATGAGCTTAGGGCCAAATTCACGGTACACTGATAATGCGGTGGACAATGCTACCGTAAATGTAGCTTCAAAAGGAATTAAAGTTGCAATCGCTGCCGGGAACAGCTATGACGACGCCAACTACTATTCTCCAGCCAGAGCCACACACGCCAACATTTACACAATTTCAGCCAGCACGCCGAACGATTACTGGGCTTACTTCTCAAACTACGGTACAGTAGTAGATTACGCAGCACCGGGGTACAACATCAAATCCACTTGGTTAAACGGCAGCTACAATACCATTAGTGGGACTTCGATGGCCTCTCCTCACGCTGCAGGAATGCTTTTATTAGGCACACCAAAAGCAGGAGGTGCGGTTAAATCAGCCTATTGGGAATATACCAAAAAAGGAGGAGGGACCTTAACGGGTAACTATTCTGGAACGAATACATATTCTCTATCAATTTACCGAGGGGACCAAGACGGTAAAATAGATCAAATCATGGTACGATAACATTCATATTAATTCTAGAGAAGGGAGATGGCTTTAGGCCATCTCCCTTTATTTATAATCTACGAAGGCAATTGTTTCAATATTACAACGTGGAATCTTGAATTTGAAGAGTCCATCACTGCAATTAACAGGCAGCTTGAATATTTGAACTTTTGGTTTTAGCCAATATATATACCGTATAGATCCTCTGCGAAATGGACTACTAAACTAAATTCTTCAGAATTGTAAAATCGTTTTTGATCCGATTGGGTTGTTAATCCCAAATCTCCTTTTCTGTATTGGCTTAAAGTAATTCACTAAGTTGTTCTAAAAGTGACATTTAATAATAATTCTACTGTCAAATACACTGGAGGATGCTTATTGAACAGGCGTCATAGAGCGGAACTCAGTGCAATATGGAATTTCTAAAATAATTTATTAAAATATTGTAAACTGAAAATATTTTATTATCTTTACCTCGCTTTTGAAGGCTAGTCTAGAGAAAGCAATAAATTTTTTTTCATCATTTGTGTTTTTAGAATCGTATCGTAAGGTACGATTCTTTTGTTTTAGGGCTCTAGGCTCCTGTACTTCACTAGGAGATTTAGGAAGTAACTGTAGGTGATTCGTCCTTCTTGCTGGTTTGATTTTAGAAATAGATCGTTGGTCCATTGAAAGAAATCATCCGAGATTCCTTCGTGTTCAACATTGAATTTATTAGCCGCATCGGCGTCTCTTCGCATACCCTCAGAATACATTTTGATTTTTTCTTCAACAAATTTAGGATCGTGGGAAGAAAGACTCCAAAGCAGATTGCGTAGCACGAAATAATTAGTGCTGTATTTTAAATCCAAATTTTTTGAATCACGCCCTAGTAGGTAACCAACGAAATTTGCTTCTTGCTCACGGGCGTAGCCTAGTTGGTGTGCACTTTCATGCGCAAGAGTAAAGGGAATCGTGGTGTTCGGAAGTTTGGCGTTGTACTGCGCTTCCGCTGTAAAAGGATTGTAATAACCAAGGATACCGGTATAACTCATTAGTGAACCAAATAAGCTTGGCTTGAAAAGGAGAACATTAGTAGGATCTTTGGGGGGTAAGAAGGCAGGAAGAACTCTTTGTTTGCTTAGAATTTCAATTTGGATGGAGTGGAGGTTGGTTATTTTAAAAACGCCTGAGCTATCTTCACTTACTTGATTTCGTAGATCCACGCATTTTTCTAAGTACTCGTTTGCCAACTGTTTTAATTCGGTCACGGTGGGCTCAGAAAGTTCACTATCACTATAGATAGGCTTTTGAAAATAAAGTTGTCCCCAAAAGATCTGGTAAATTAAATAGAGGCAATTCAGTAAGAGTAATAGCCGAGAAAAGGTTTGGATCCTTGATTCTTTCGAAAAGAGCTTACTTATTAGATAGAATAGATAAATTCCTAGCAATATATAAAGGACATCTCCTAAGGAAAAGGGAAAGACATTGAAGAGCCGCTGGTGACCTTCTTTTTGCCATTCGAAAAGTTCGTGCACTACGCCATTTGCCCAACTAACCTGAGATAAGGTATAGAACAAAAGAAATTGGGCTAGTAAAGTACTGGCCCAAATTCGTATTGATCTATATTTTGCTTTGGTCTGCATTGCTTACCACACGAGAGCACTTGCCCCCAAAATGGCGGCGTCTGCTTCATTTAAATTGCTTAATTCAATTCGTACTTTGTTTTTAAATACTTGCAGTAAATTGTCTTCCATTGCCTGTTTAGTAGGTTGAAGTAGCAGGTCTCCCGCTTTGGTTAGTCCTCCGAAAAGAACAATGACTTCCGGTGCTGAAAACAAAATAAAAGTAGCTAAAGCTTCTCCCAGAATGGTTCCAGTGAAATGGAATACTTCATTTGCGAGTTCATCTCCTTGCTCTGCACATTTAAAAACGGCCTCGCTCGTAAGATCGTCCATCGAGTAGCTTCTTAAAATGCTAGGCTTTTCGGGATGATCTTGTAGCATTTGAATGGTTGTATCTCTTACACCAGTGGCAGAAGCGTACGCTTCGAGAGAGCCTCGGAGTCCTGTGCCTTTGTGAAGTCTGCCGTTGTTTCGGACAATTACGTGTCCCAGTTCTCCGGCAAATCCATTATGACCCAAAACGATTTTCCCATCAATCACGATCCCACTACCGACACCTGTGCCAAGGGTTATAGAAATAAAGTTCTTACATCCTTTGGTAGCTCCGTATTGCATTTCTCCAACGGCTGCTGCGTTGGCATCGTTTGTCATTTTTGTGCTAAGTCCAAATTTAGCTTTTAGGAGTTCCGCCATGGGAATAATGCCTTTCCATTTTAGATTGGCGGCATATTCGATGGTACCTGCATAATAATTTGCATTAGGAGCTCCCATGCCGATACCGACAAAGTTATCGACGCCTCCATGCTTCTCAATCATAGGTTCAAGTTTTGAGGCTAAATCCTCAATGAACCCATCCACACTTTCACGGGCGTTGGTCTTGATTCGATCTTGCACCAAGATTTTTCCTTTGCGATCTACAATACCAAATTTGGTATTGGTTCCTCCCACATCGATTCCAATTGCGTATTGTGCTTTCATACTTAGTTTGCTTTAACCACAGTGTTAATTTCGGTGTTCACGTTTTTAGATCCCACAAGAGCATAGAATAAGATGTATCCCAGTGCAATTACGGCGAGCCAGTAGCTGGATGGAAAGCTCCCTGTGGTGTCTACAAGATATCCTTGCACGTAAGGCAGTACTCCACCTCCAAAAACCATCATCATAAAGAGACCGGAACCTTTTGCGGTGTATTTCCCAAGACCTTTGGTTGCAAGGTTGAAAATGCCTGGCCACATAACGGAAAGAAATAGACCGCAAAGTATTATTAGTAAGATGCTCACTGGAACTTCAGTCATTACGAACGACCCTGTTGCGCTTGAAAAAGCAGGAAGTAGGGCTTTGGTTTCTGTGCCTAGGAAGATTGATAGTGTTAAAAAGCTAATGGCCAGTAAGGAAACTGTGGTTAGCATTTGCTTACTGGAAAATATTTTTCCTAATGCTCCTCCAATTAATCGACCAACAAGCATTAATAGCCAGTAGGTCCCAACGATAGAGCCAGCTACACCTGCGTCAAAATTAAGGCCATTAATTAAGTAGTTTAAGGTTGTATTTGAGATAGAAACTTCCACTCCCACATATAGGAAAATCGCTAGCATTCCAAGAATGAAGTGACGGAAGGAGAGTGGACTATGTGAATCTTTTTCTTTGTTCCCTTCCACAATGTGAGGCTCTGGAATTCGTACAGCGCTTAAAACCACAAATACAAGCAAGAAAATCCCCATGGAAAGGTAAAGCAGTGGATTGGCATCGGCGATTTTTGGAGACACGACATTTCCTAAAACGATTCCTCCTAGCATAGGAGCAAGCGTTCCACCCAGAGAGTTGGTAGCACCACCAAAATTCAAACGCTGATTTGCGCCTTCTTCAGATCCTAAAACGGAAAGCATAGGGTTCACTACAGCATTTAATAGACACATCGAAAATCCGGAAATAAATGCACCAAATAAATACAAGTAAAAATTTTCTGCAGTTCCTGCTAAGAAAAGGATGAGAACTCCTGTGAATCCAATTCCTAATGCCGTCATTGCTGTTTTTTTATAGCCGAAACGTTCAAGCATAGTTCCTGCGGGAACCCCCATAAATAGATAGGCCAAGAAGACCATGGCATTGGCCAGCTGAGATTGTGCGTTGCTAAGTGTGAATTGTCCTTTCAAAATTTCAGCCATTGGGTTTTGCAAACCGGTAACGAAGGAAATGATGAAAAATAACAAGAACATCATAATTATAGGCAATGTATAATTAGGACGGGTAGTGTTTGAGTTCATAGTATTCTTTTTAATTAATTGAAACAAATATAATTAAATATTTGTCTTATTTGGAGGCCAACAAGGTTTTTTTTATCTCACTATGAGACATTAATTTGAGTTCAGATACCGAATGGTTCGGATTTAGAATTTCGTTTCTTACAATATGGATTTTCCCGGGGTACCCTTTGTTCCAGGCAAACGGAAAATGATCTCCTAGTTTTAAGAAGGTATAGACCACAATGGGAAACTTATGTTTCGTGGAAAGAACAAAGGCTCCATCTTTAAACGTGTCAAGAATCACATTAGGGTCCTCAGAGACGCCCCCTTCAGGAAAGATAACAATGTTCTGTCCATGGTTCATTTTTTGAGCTGCTTTTTGAAAGACGGCAGCTCTACTTCTTGGTGAATTTCGATCCACCAGGATACAGATGCGCTTATAGATGATGCTAAATAGTGGAATTTTGGCAAGTTCCGCTTTGCCTATAAAACAAACAGGGTGCTTGGGGTGCAAAATAACCATCAGCAAAACATCCATAATAGAGGTGTGGTTGGAAATGAAAATATAGTGCTCCTTGTCACTAAGCTTCTGCTGCGTTTTCGATATGAGCTTGTAAGAAAACCCCATTCCATAAAATACAATGTGGCACCAAAGTCTAATAAACTTGTAAGCATATTTAAAATGAGACTCCCTAAGGGAAAGTAAAAGAACCGGAATCCCAAGAATCAAAATGAACAGGAAAGAAAGGAAGATAAACCAAAGTCTCCATAGGACATTTGCGATTGTTTTCATTTAGTAAAATTTAAATAGGACTCTTTAACCCTTAAATACAATCCTTTTCTTAACGGAGTAATTTAGAATGGAAACCAAAATGATTGCAGATATTTTGCTGAGCATTTCCGCACTAAAGGTAAAGAAACCCAAATTAAACGATTCGTTTTGATAAATGAAATTGTAAAACAGCTGGAACACAAGTAAACTCAGGAGCATGGTAAGGACTGAAATGGCCATGAAGTACAAAAACTCACGAGATTTCGAATGCTTTCCTCTTGTAAATACGAACCAGATACTGAAGAAATAATTAGAGACAATCCCAAGGGTGGTAGAAAAAAGATTACTGAGAGGATAACTGATTCCATTAAAATTAGTTTCCTGCACAAACACTTTGGGTAGCTCCACACTAAAAAGTTTAAAAGAGCTGATTTCAATTAAGGCGCTTAGTGCACCTGCTACCATGAAAAACACAATTTGTTTATGCGATAGAATGAATTGCTTCATAGAGATATTTGTAATGTGCCAAATTTAAAACAAATGTTAAAGAAAGATAAATTTAACACAAAATATTTTTCCTATTCAAAATTAAATATATCTTTATTCTATAATTGAGATATCCTATTTTGCTAAAAACAAGTGGGTTATCCTTGAATTTAAAGCTCTATAAAGGGATCTATACCTTTTAAATAGACCTTGTTTTAACCCTTCAATCGGCATTATCATGAACAATACACCGTCGTACAGAAAATTTAAGCCGCAACAAAAGCGCATCGAAGAGTTAGAAAAATCTTCCCCTCGTTTTAAGCGTATTTATTCCGAGTTCCAAATTATGTCTGAAGAACTGTGGAATTTAGAGACTGCCGAAGGTCCAAGTGTTCCCGATGATTTTGTAAATGCTGTGAAGTTACAAACTTCCTATTTAGAAGATGAAATCGACGATTGGTTAATTGATCGAGCTTTGGAAGAGTAGGGCTACTTTCTTACAAATTTTTCCTAATTTAGCCTCTTGTAAATTTTTTAACTATGATTGTTATTGTTGACGGAGGTTCTACAAAATGCGATTGGGTACTTTTAGATGATAAAGGAGACCTTTTTGCCAAGACCGAAACGATCGGTTTCAATCCTAATATTATTGATTCTTCGCAGATTCCTCAGGAACTTTTAAACAATGAACTTCTCCATGAACATCGTTTTAGGGTTAAGCATTTGTTTTTCTATGGATCCGGCTGTGGCGTAGAACAAAACCGTCAAAAAGTGTCGGAGGCCTTTTCTACGGTCTTCACAAATTCGAAACTACATGTGAAGGAGGATTTAACGGCTGCTGCCTATGCTGCCTATAACGGTTCGCCTGCGATAGTTTGTATTTTAGGAACAGGATCAAATGCTTGTTATTTTGATGGAGAAATCATAAAAAGAGAGCTGCCCTCGCTTGGATTTTTGATCGGCGATGAAGGGAGTGGGTGTGCACTAGGAAAGATTTTAGTAAGAAATTACTTTATGAAAAAAATGCCAGAGGAACTGCGTAAAGAATTTCAAGCACAATACAATTTGGATATAGAATCTCTAATTGCAAATATGTATCATAGCCCTAGAGCGAATGCTTATCTTGCAGAGTTCAGTAAATTTATTGTGCCTAGGAAGAATCATCCCTATTTACAGCATTTGGTTTATGAGGAACTAAAAAACTATCTAGAGTATCAAGTGATCCCGTACGAGGAGAGCAAAACATCAGAAATTAATTTTATAGGATCCATTGCGTATTACTACGAAGATATTTTAAGAGCGGCCGCAGCAGATCTTCATTTAAATGTTGGAAAAATCGTACAAAAGCCCATCGAAAGTCTGGTAGATTACCATCGAGAATACATTCTACCTGAATTATAAAGAATACTTAATATTATATAAATACAGAAACATGCCAACCAATACACAGCGCGACGAAAAGAATTTTAATCAAGCAGCGCTCGATTACCATAAAGCAGAACCCAAAGGGAAAATAGAAGTGATTCCTTCTAAGCCCCATTCTTCAGCTCGTGATTTGTCTCTTGCCTACTCACCAGGGGTAGCTATCCCATGTCTAGAAATAGAAAAGAACCCGCAAACCGTTTATGATTACACAGGCAAAGGAAACCTTGTTGCTGTTATTTCCAATGGGACGGCAGTTCTTGGTCTAGGTGATATTGGAGCAGAGGCCTCCAAACCGGTGATGGAAGGGAAGGGTTTACTTTTTAAAATTTTCGCGGATATTAACGTGTTTGATATTGAGATTGATGAAAAGGATCCAGACAAGTTTATCGAAATTGTGAAAGGAATTGCTCCGACATTCGGAGGAATTAACCTAGAGGATATCAAAGCGCCTGAAGCTTTTTATATTGAACAACGTCTAAAGGAAGAATTAAATATTCCTTTAATGCACGACGACCAACACGGAACGGCTATTATTTCAGCTGCTGCACTTCTAAATGCATTAGAACTTGCAGAGAAATCCATTGAAACCGTGAAAATGGTAGTGAACGGTGCAGGTGCTGCGGCAATTGCTTGTTCGAAACTCTATGTGGCTTTAGGTCTTAAGAAAGAAAACATTCTTATGTGCGACAGCAAAGGGGTGATAAATGAAAGGAGAGACAATTTAACACCAGAAAAACTAGATTTTGTGGCTAAGACAGATCGAAATACTCTGGAAGAAGCCTTGAACGGTGCCGATGTGTTTGTCGGACTTTCCAAAGGAAACGTAATGACACCGGAGATGTTATTGTCTATGGCAGAAAATCCTATTGTTTTTGGACTTGCAAATCCAACTCCTGAAATAGATTATAACCTTGCGATTGAGACAAGAAAGGATGTGATCATGGCGACGGGTCGTAGCGATTACCCTAATCAAGTTAACAATGTTCTTGGATTTCCCTATATATTTAGAGGGGCTCTCGATGTGCAATCGAGTTGTATCAACGAGGAGATGAAGCTGGCCGCCGTAAAAGCCATTGCAGATTTAGCAAAGGAATCGGTACCCGAAGCTGTTGTCTTAGCTTACAACTTGACCAATTTGCAGTTTGGGCGTGAATATTTCATTCCGAAGCCTTTTGACAACCGTCTTATAACCAAAGTTTCTGTGGCTGTAGCCAAAGCGGCGATGGAAAGTGGGGTAGCTGCAAAACCGATTGTGGACTTTGATGAGTACGAAAATAGATTGTTAGACCGAATGGGTAGAGATGAGCGCCTAATTCGAATGATGCAGAATAGAGCCAGATCGAACCCGAAAAGAGTCACTTTAGGAAATGCAGAGGAATACAATGTACTTAAAGCAGCACAGATTCTATACGAAGAAGGAATTGCAAAACCGATACTTTTGGGTGATAAGAAATACATTTTAACTCAGATGGAAAAATTCGGCATTAATCTGGATTTACCAATTGTAGATCCATCGGATGCAGACCAAGAAGAAAACCGAAAAAGATACCGCGAGACCCTTTGGAAACTTCGTCAAAGAAAAGGTATGAATGAATACAAAGCAAAACGACTCGTTAGGCAACGTGATTATTTTGGTCCTTTAATGCTTACCCATGGAGATACCGATGCTTTAATTGTGGGCTTTTCTAAAAATTACTCCTCTAATATTAGACCTATACTTCAGGTGGTCGAAAAAGAAAGTGGTGTCAATAAGATTGCCTCTATGATGATGATTCTTACAGGAAAGAAAACCCCTATGTTTTTTGCAGACACGTCAATTACTCCGAATCCAAGTGCTGAAGATTTAGTGAATATTGCGAAAATGTCGGAAATAACAGTGAAGTCATTTGCGATCGAACCGCGTATTGCCATGCTTGCATATGAGAATTTCTCAGGCGTTTCTGAAACTTCGAAAAAAGTGGCTAAAGCAGTGAGCATTTTGCACGAAAAATTTCCTAAAATGATTGTGGACGGAGAGATCCAACCTGATTTCGCGATGAATGCAGACAATTTAGCAGATTATCCCTTCTCTAAACTCGGGACTACACCAGCCAATACTTTTGTTTTCCCTAATTTGGAGAGTGCGAACCTTTCTTATAAGATTATAAGAGGGATGAACAAAGCACAAGTCGTAGGCCCAATCTTGATGGGACTTAAACAACCGGTGCATGTGGTTCAGATGAGATCAAGTGTCGAGGAAATTGTAAACCTAGCAACCGTGGCTGTATTAGATGCGCAACGACGAGAAGAACAGAGCAAAACGAAATAAGAAAAGGAAATGATTTATTCGCTAAGAGGAAAAGTACAAGAACTCACCCCTACGTCCGTGGTTATGGAACTCTCAGGCGTGGGCTATTATGCTGGAGTAAGTCTTCAAACTTCCAAAGAATTGGCATTAGGAAAGGAGACCTTTCTATTCATTCAGCAAATTATTCGGGAAGATGCCAATCTCTTGTTCGGATTTCATACTCTACAGGAAAAGCAAATGTTCAATCATCTTATAAGCGTATCCGGTGTGGGACCTTCCTCCGCTATAATCATGCTTTCTTCGCTTTCTTTAGCTGAAGTTGCAGCTGCTATTCAATCAGGGAATAGTGCACAGCTGCAAAAGGTGAAAGGGATAGGGGTGAAAACAGCGCAGCGTATCATTGTTGATTTACGTGATAAAGTGGGCCACGTCGATCTGGAAAGTATAGAGGTTGGCAGTATTTCGTCAAGGGCAGCGAAAGATGAGGCATTGTCTGCACTAGAAGTTCTTGGAATTCCAAAAAGAACCTCAGAGAAAATTGCGGATAAGCTATTGAAACAAGAGCCTGAGATGGCGGTTGAGGATCTGGTAAAGCAAATCTTAAAGAGTCTTTAAGACGAAAATAAGTTTACGCCTTATTTGATTTTTTAGCATGCAAAATACATCACTATAATTTGTCGCATATAGATAATTAAAGTAAATTTGAAATCGATAATTAAATACTGGGAAAATGAATACACCATCAGAACTAAAGTACACAAAAGACCACGAGTGGGTTAAAATTGAAGGAAGCGTTGCGACCATCGGGATTACTGACTTCGCCCAAGGAGAACTTGGCGATATCGTATTCGTCGATGTGGATACCTTAGACGATGAACTTTCTGCAGGCGATGTGTTTGGAAGTGTGGAGGCAGTGAAGACTGTATCTGATCTTTTCTTACCTATGTCAGGAACCGTTTCAGAGTTTAACTCTCAATTAGAAGATCAACCTGAACTATTGAATTCTGACCCGTACGGGGACGGATGGATTATTAAGTTAACCATTGCAGACGATGTAGACAAATCTGAACTTCTAACTGCAGAAGAATACCAAGCTACACTTGGATAAGGTTTCAAAATTATTTAGTAAGATATTGCCCATTTATTGGGCATTTCTTACTTATATGCTTTTGCGTCCTGGGGTGGAGAACCCTGTCCAATGGTTTCTGTTCCCGGGAATAGACAAGGTGATTCATATGCTTGTCTTTTCTATGCTTGCTTTCTGTTTTCTTTGCGCCTTCCCAAAAATTAAATTCTTCACCTTTCTTCAGGTAATGATTCTATATGCTCTGCTCACAGAGATTTGGCAAGATGAGATGGGACTAGGGCGTTCACTTGAGTTTTATGATTTAGTCGCAGACTCTGTCGGGGTGTTACTAGGCGCTTTTGTTTTTCAAAAAGTAAAGTCAATTTCTTTTAGACTAAAATAGTCTAAGCTAGGAATGGCAATTTCATTTTAACTCTACTTCCATTTCTAATTAATGAAAGACGGCACACTATAATACTATACTATATAGTAAGCCTTCGCTACTTCTTCTAAACGTTTCTATTTTTTATATCCCTTTTCGTACAAAAGGAAATAAATTTCTCTAAACCTTTTGGTTCATTTTAAACTTTCTGCTTTCAAACCTGCACAAATACGAAGTAATTCTGTCTCAAATATGGGTTTAAAACACGCGTTTCACCTTTTGAATCTAGAAAAACATAGCGGTTTGACAGTCTGAAATACATTGTGGATAACTTCGTATAGGCAATAAAGAGTTGGTTGTCAGATCCTTTTAGAGGATGGTTCTCCACATCAAAAAATTGATGACGATTTTACTTGTTTGGCGTGGATTGTTTGACCTATCTTTGCAGTCACTTAACAGTGGAGCAGAAGTTATTTGAATGATGAAAAACAATCTAAAAATTTTATAAAATAAATTTGCAGATATGAAAATAACCCCTATCTTTGCAATCCGAAATCG
>NZ_JBTMWY010000004.1:0-190304 GCF_054489425.1 Chryseobacterium sp. A301 | reverse complement strand
GGAAGATGGAGTGTTGTGGATCCGCTGGCGGAAACCACACCAAGCTGGAGTGCGTACGCTTACGGATTTAATAATCCAATAAGATTTACAGATCCGACAGGAATGTCGAATGAGGATTTTGTACAAAGAAAAGACGGAAGTGTTTATTGGGATAATAAAGCGAACAACCAAGCTACGACTAAAGCAGGCGAAACGTATTTAGGAAAAAATCTTTCTTTTACTTTTAATAGTTATATTGGGAATAATTATAATGGTCCACTAGGAAGTCTTCCAAAAGGAGATAAATTAACAACAACTATAAATCTTTCTGCAAGTAAAAATAGTAGTGGAGAATTAACAGGACTATCTGCTACAAAAACAACTGAAATAGGCAAAACTTTTGGATTGTTTGAAGGCAGGAATTTTTATCCAGGAGAAGGTGGAAGTAATAATAGTTTTACTAAATCTGGAATGTCTATAAATTATGAACAACACGCAAGTGTTCCTAAATTAGAAGAATCAGGGTTAAATTCTTTGGGATTTAAGATTGTAGATGTTTCCCAAAAACTAAATATTAGTTTTGATAAAGGAAGCGGAAATTTATCTGTAAATGCATATACAAACATATTTCCTTCGGCTACATTAAAACTGAATAATACAGGAACAACTTTAATGAACTATAAACAACCATCATTTGTGGGAACACATACTGCTCCAATTACAGGTTATTCTCCACCAGCAATGGGAGAAGGACGAACAGGAGGACAGCCAATACGAGATTTTTCTTATTATCCATCACGATTTTATAAAAGAAATTAATATGTTAAAGCCTACGTTCCTAAACATCTGTATCAGTATAATCTTAAAATATTTAATATTTTACGTTTTGTTAATGGTTGTAAATAATGAATTTAAATTATTACAAATTAATAATATTAAAAACGGACAAGATTTATTTTATTACCTATGGATTGTTTTGTTTTTTCCACTTGTAGATATAATTTTATTTGCTACTCCGCTGTATTTTAGTTTTAAGGCAAAGAGATCTTTAATTTTTGTAGCCAGTATTATTATAATTTTGTTGATAGAGTATATTATTTACGCATATTTTACTTCACAAAAAACGTTCAATCAAGATGCTTTATTCAAGATGTTAATAAGCCTGATGACATTACTGGTATTTTTCTATAAGACAATCCGTTCAAAATTTACAGAATCTTAATCACAAAATCGCCGTATCTGCCCTACGAACTACATATTGCAGACCTAAGAGGCATATTCCCAAGTGGAACCCATACCATGAATGGTTTCCTAGCACCCAAACCATTATATGACTAACTAAATGCTGTTTTTCGATTGGCTATAGATTATCATACAGATGTTGGCGGATTAGATGGGAAGCGGGAGAAGACCGTATGGACCGAGGGCCGAGCAACGACGAATTTCTTCAAGCATGTTCAGGATTGTGGAGCAGAAACCTTCCATGAAATTGAGAACAAGATGGTCTATACCTTTTTTTTCAATGGAGAAAGGCAAATTAGAGGCAAAATTTAAATGAAAAGCCGTCTCGATTTCAATTCGGGACGGCTATCTTATCTAAGCTATGTAAGAATTCTTACAAGGATTTAAACTGCTCAAGCATTCGCTTGTCATTCTCAAAGAACATTCGGATATCACCCATTTGATGAAGTAACATCACGATCCGTTCTATTCCCATACCGAATGCAAAACCAGAATATTGGTCTGGATCAATGTTTACGTTTGTTAAAACGGCAGGATCCACCATTCCACAGCCCATAATTTCAAGCCAACCGGTCCCTTTCGTAATCCGGTAATCGGTCTCGGAGTTAAGCCCCCAATACACATCCACTTCAGCACTTGGCTCTGTAAAGGGGAAATAAGAGGGACGCAATCTAATTTTTGACTTTCCAAAGAGCTCAGTCGTAAAATATTGCAACGTTTGCTTTAAATCTGCAAAGCTCACCTTCTTGTCTATATAAAGTCCTTCAATTTGATGGAAAATACAGTGCGAACGAGAGGAAATTGCTTCGTTTCTAAAGACTCTTCCTGGAGACAAAATGCGAATCGGCGGCTCATTTGATTCCATGTATCGAATCTGCACAGAAGAGGTATGCGTTCTTAGCAAAATATCAGGATCCTGTTCAATAAAAAAGGTATCCTGCATGTCTCTTGCTGGGTGGTATTCAGGTAAATTCAAGGCACTAAAGTTATGCCAGTCATCTTCAATCTCGGGACCGTCCGACACGGCAAATCCAATGGATTTGAAGATTTCTATGATGCGCATTTTGACTAAATTAATGGGATGTCTCGTTCCTAGCTCAAGCGGTAGACCTGGACGGGACCAGTCTTCCTTCTCAGAGATCACCTCAGTTTGAGTCTGCCCTTTAAGTTCTTCAAGCTTCTGAGCGACAGCCATTTTCAACGCATTTATTTTTTGACCAAATTCTTTCTTCTGGTCATTTGGAACTTCTTTAAACTTATCAAAAAGTGAGTTTAGTATTCCTTTTTTTCCACTATATTCTATGCGGAATTTTTCGATTTCTTCGGCTGTTGTAGCGGTAAAGCTCTGTACCTTTAAAAGCAACTCATCGATTTGTTCTAACATGCTATTCCATTCTTAAGGACGCAAAGTTACAATTTCATGGGCGAAAAAAAAAGTAAAGGCGCCACAGGGCACCTTTTCCTTTTCACTTATTAACACTTAAATTGAATTGACTTCGGTGAGAACCACCTAGGACAACATACAATTTCATTTTCCAATACACTAGGACAATTGCGATTTTTCAAACCTTATTCCTAATGGCCAAGGAAAGCATACTAAACTTTCTCCAGGGCTTTAACCAGCAACTGTACCGTTACTTCATTTTTAATTATACCGTTTTGCGCCGGTACTTGAAATTTTACACCAAAATCTTCTCTTTTA
The DNA here is from genome assembly GCF_054489425.1 of Chryseobacterium sp. A301. Taxonomy (NCBI): domain Bacteria; kingdom Pseudomonadati; phylum Bacteroidota; class Flavobacteriia; order Flavobacteriales; family Weeksellaceae; genus Chryseobacterium; species Chryseobacterium sp. A301. The sequence continues at coordinate 187,381 of NZ_JBTMWY010000004.1, read as the reverse complement.
ATATCGGTAGGCTCAGAGGCAATGCTTACTTCATTTCCATTCACGGTTACGTTCGCACGAAATTGTACCGGTTTTGTAATTCCTTTCATCGTCAGATTCCCGTCAAGAATCGTGTTGTAATCCCCTTCCGCTACTGCACTTACCTGGGTTATCTCATAAGAGGCCGTTGGAAATTTATCCACTTCAAAGAAATCTGCAGATTTCAAATGATTTTCGAGTTTTTGTTGTTGTTCCGGATCGTCTTTCAAATCAATATTCTCAAGAGAATTCAAATCGGCTACAAATTTACCGCTCTCTAACTTTCCTTCATGAACCGTGATTTCTCCACTTTCAAATTTTATACTCCCAAAATGGCTGGTGTTTTGCGATTTAAACACTTTGTACCCAATCCATTCCATACGACTGTTAAGCGTGTCAAGTGTGTAAACCACCCCTTCGTTACCCGTCACCACTGTGCCCGTCTCACTGGCTATAGCCTTATCTTTTGTACAAGAAACAAAAAAACCCAATACGAGACAGAGGGATAATAGAGAGAATACAAGCGATCTTTTCATGAATTATTAAATTGTTAGGAGTTATTGCTAAACTATGAAAAATTTTTTGATTACGAAAACATTATATTAACTTCGCATAATGCTATTAGAAATAAAAAATCTGGATTTCTCCTATCGTCCCGAACAAAAACTTTTTAACAACCTCCACCTTTCCGTGGATCATGGAAAAATCATCGGACTCGCTGGGGAAAGCGGTTGCGGGAAATCAACTTTACTAAGTCTCATCTATGGTCTCTTAGACTGGCAAAGCGGCAGTATTTCCTTAGATGGAAAGACACTTTTAGGACCGAAAGGGAATATTGTCCCAGGCGAGAAAGAAATGAAACTTGTTGCTCAGCATTACGATCTAATGCCCTACTCTACTGTATACGACAATGTGGGGAAATTCATCTCCAACATCAATCTGAATGAGAAAAGAGAAAAAGTAAACGAACTTCTCGATGTGGTGGGCATGCAAGAATTCGCTCAAGTAAAACCCCAGTTCTTAAGCGGTGGACAACAACAAAGAGTTGCAATCGCTAGAGCCTTGTCGGTCATGCCGAAACTTCTTTTGCTCGACGAACCTTTTAGCAACCTAGATTATTCTCGAAAAATTGAGCTTCGAGAGCGCCTTTTTCGCTACGTCGAGGACAACCATATTTCCGTTCTAATTTCCACGCACAACTTACAAGAAATCATGCCATGGCTTGACCAGGTACTTATTCTGGAGGACGGTCGACTTATTCAAAACGACAGTCCTATGGAAACCTATTCCCAGCCCTACAATAGCTATGTAGCAAAGCTTTTAGGAGAGGTCAACCTTATTCCCGATGATTTAAAGCATAAACTTTCACTTCCAAAATCCTTTTACTTTCCTGAACAAATCCAGGTTTCGCCGGAAGGCTTTAATGCAAGTGTTTTAGAAAGTCGTTTTTCAGGTAGTTTTTTCTGGAACAAAGTGAAAGTAGAAAATACGACCCTTGTCGTGTACTCAAAAACAAAACTAACAGGCGAGGTTCAAATTGAGTTTGCATAGTCACTAAATTCCTACCTTTAACCTAATGAACAAAAAAGAAGAGACCGCTAATGGTCCGTTTAGGCTACGCCAAACTAAATCTATTTAGCTTACTCTTCCTATTTGCCTTTTTTTGACCAAGATTCACTTATAATAAGTAGCCGGCACTTAAATCAATTAAGGCCGGCTATTGCATTAGTTTGAAAGAATCTTAACTTAGGCTTTCTTTACGAACTCCGATTTTAGTGCCATGGAGCCAAATCCGTCAATTTTACAATCAATGTTATGGTCGCTATCCGGACGAAGACGAATGTTCTTCACTTTTGTACCCGCTTTCACAGGCTTGGGTGCACCTTTTACAGGAAGGTCCTTGACCACCACCACTGAATCTCCATCTTTTAGCTCATTCCCGTTGCTATCTAGAATTTTATCTTCCTGATTGGCTTCATTGGGATCCCACTCTGTGAAACATTGAGAACACACCATCAAATTATCCTGTTCGTAGGTAAATTCAGACCCACATTTTGGACATTGGATTAACTCACTCATAATTTGTTATTTTAGTCAAAGATAAGAATTTCGAAAACGAAGAACAAGCCTTAGATCGCTTCTAGAATTTGGCTTTCAGTTAATATTCAAATTCTTAACCAAGACTGCTGTAAAAACCGTATTTTTGCAAAATGGAACTTATACACCGCAACTTGGCCATTGGGATACACGACGCCCTAAATGAGACCTTTTTTGAGAAAAATAAATACGCAGACAAAGTAATCGAGCGCCTTCTAAAGGCCCATAAAAAATGGGGAAGTCAAGACCGCGCGGTTGTATCTGAAATATTTTACAACATTATACGTTGGAAGAAACGTCTTGAATATTACATGGGAGAAGGGGTAAAACCTGGCAACATTTACAAACTAATGATTGCGTATCTCTTATGGAGCAAAACGAAATACAAAAAGTTTGAAGAATTTGAAGGCATTAAGATTGCAGACATTCTAAAAAAACTAGAAAAAAACACATTGCCTTCAAAAGCCATTGAACATTCTATCCCCGAATGGCTAGTTCAAACTTTGGAGTTAGAATTAGGACCGGATTGGGAAAGGGAAATGACCGCTTTAAACGAAAGGGCCCCTACAGTGCTTAGAGCAAACACCCTTAAAACGTCAGTAAAAGGACTTATTTCAGAATTGAAAGAAGAAGGTGTAGAAAGTTTTTCTATTAAAAACTACCCCTACGCTGTGCAACTTGAAGAAAAAAAGAATGTCTTCTTAACCTCCGCTTTTAAGGAAGGGCTTTTTGAAGTTCAAGATGCAAGTTCCCAACTTATAGGGGACTTCTTAGAGGTTAAAGAAGGGATGCGAGTGGTTGATGTTTGCGCAGGAGCAGGAGGAAAAACCCTTCACCTTGCTGCTTTAATGGAAAACAAAGGACAAATTATCGGACTCGATATATACGAGTGGAAACTAGCCGAACTTAAAAGACGTGCAAAACGTGCGGGTGCACATAACATTGAAACCCGCGTTATTTCTGACAACAAAGTCATTAAACGTTTGCACGAAAAAGCAGACCGACTCTTGATTGATGCTCCGTGCTCAGGATTAGGCGTTTTAAAACGAAATCCAGATAGCAAGTGGAAAATAGACCAAGCCTTTATTGACCGAATCAAAGGAGAACAGTTCCAAATCCTTTCCGACTACAGTAAAATTATTAAAAAAGGAGGCAAAATGATCTATGCCACCTGCTCTATCCTTCCGTCCGAAAATGAAAAGCAGGTAGAACGATTCTTAAAGGAGAATACCGATTACAAATTACAAAAAGAGCATAAAATCCTACCAAGCCAAGGGTATGATGGATTCTATATGGCTCTTATCGAGCGGTTATAACCCCACCACTCAAAAGCAATGAAAAGCAGTTTTCCCTCGGAGAGCTGCTTTTTTCATGGCCCTTCCAAATGAAAAAAATTCACTTTCATTCCAGCACAAAACATTCGGCTGTAATTTTTTACACCTAATTAGACAATTTTAGTAATAAAATAAACCAAAACAAGAATAAAGGTTTTGAATTTAAATACATTGTATAGATTTGTAAAATATTTTTATATATAAATTCACAAAACAAACTCTTACAATATGTGCGCAATTACAGGACTTTTTAAAGCAACACAAACAACCGAAAAGGACAAACAATCCGTTATGAAAATGTCTCAAATTCTCAGACATCGGGGTCCTGACGCAAACGGTTTCTTTCAGGATGATCACATCATCCTTGCGCATGAAAGACTGGCCATCATGGATGTAGAATCCGGAGCTCAACCTCTATACAGCAAAGACTCGCGCTACGTCCTTGCGATCAATGGAGAAATCTACAACTACAAAGAACTTAAAGCAGAATTTCCAGACTACGAGTTTCAGACGCAAAGCGACTCCGAAGTGATTCTTGCGCTTTATCAGCGCTATGCGGCTAATTTCTTAGAAAAAATCAATGGCATTTTTGCTTTGGCCCTATACGACCGTGTCACAGGTGATTTTTTAATAGCAAGAGACCCCATGGGAATCTGCCCACTCTACAGCGCAACTGATGAAAAAGGGACTCTTTACATTGCATCCGAACTCAAAGCGCTCGAGAACAAAGGCCTTGAAATTAAAAATTTTTTACCAGGACATTATCTATACAGTGCCGAAGGCATGGAGCCTAAGGAGTGGTATCGTCCTACGTGGAAAATTTTCTCCCAATTGCCACAACGAAAATCTTCTTTGCAAGACATAGCCCATGGGCTTGACAAAGCGGTTGAACGACAGCTCATGAGTGAAGTACCCTTTGGTGTGCTCCTTTCAGGAGGACTGGATTCCTCTCTAATTGCAGCACTCGCTGCAAAACACGAGCGAATTAGAACCGGCAAAAAGGAAAGCCAAATTCATAGCTTTGCAGTTGGATTAAAAGGATCTCCAGATTTAATAGCCGCGCAAAAAGTGGCCGATCACATTCACACGATTCATCATGAAATTCATTTTACTCTTGAAGAGGGATTACAGGCAATTCCGGAAGTAATCTACCACTTAGAAACGTATGACGTGACCACCATTAGAGCTTCTACTCCCATGTTCCTACTCGCCCGAGAGATCAACAAACTAGGCATCAAAATGGTTCTTTCAGGAGAAGGGTCTGACGAATTGTTTGGCGGTTACTTGTATTTTCACAAAGCTCCCAGTCCCCAGGCCTTTCATGAGGAAACGGTCTCTAAACTTGAAGGTCTTCATCAGTACGACTGCCTACGAGCAAACAAATCACTAATGGCCTTCAGCATAGAAGGTCGCACCCCCTTCCTAGACAAAGAATTTATTGACATTGCCATGGAAGTGGATCCTCAGGAAAAAATGATTTCTCTTTCCGAAGGTAAAATTGAAAAATACATCCTAAGAAAGGCGTTTGAAGGACTACTTCCTAACGAGGTTTTATGGCGACAAAAAGAACAGTTTAGTGACGGCGTGGGATACGCTTGGATCGACACTCTAAAGCAAGTGGCTCAAAATGAAATTACGGACGAAATGATGGAATTCGCAGAGGAAAGATATCCAATCCAACCCCCAAAAAGCAAAGAGGAATACCGCTATCGCGCATTTTTTGAAGCCCATTTCCCAAGTGAATCTGCGGCCAAAACAGTCCCTTCTGCAGCTTCGGTTGCTTGTTCTACGCCGGCAGCTTTAGAATGGGATGAATCTTTCAAAAACGCAAACGATCCAAGTGGTCGTAGCGTAAGTGTCCACTTGGTTAGCTATTAAAGATAGACTTTGCTATTTTTAATTTGTAGCTCCTTTTCTTTTTCTAGCTGTTTAATCGTACGAATTACAGTTTCTACACTTAGCCCCGTAAGCGAAGCCAATTGTTGCCGTGTATAATTTACTTTAAAACAGAAGGGCTCCTGCTCGTCGCTAAAACTTTTAAAATAAAACAAGAGAGCTAAGAGCTTGCTTGAAGGACTTCGAAGGGCATTGTTTTGTAGCATGACCTGCTTAAAATAAAGCCTTTCGGCCATCCGTTGACTTAATTTCATCCAGATTTCGGGTTTTTTCGCAAGAATTTCGAAAAAAGAATCTTTAGGAACTTTTAAGACCAGAGACTCTTCTAAAACTTCTGCATTCATAGGGTAAGCATGCGCAGTAAAGAGGATAGACTCCCCAAAACAATCGCCGGCATGCACAATATTTTGTAAAAACTCCGTGCCTTCCTCATTGTAATTGTTCAGTTTTACTTTACCTTCTTGAAGTTGATAGAAGAAATGCGCGTACTGCCCTTCTGAAAAGATAAGATCACCAGGATTATATCGTTTTACTTGAGCGCCGCATTGTGGAAATAAAGAATCAGGAATAATCATCTGTAGGAGCTTAATGGTAAGCCTAAATTACATATTTTATTCCTAGTTGCAATGCAGAATGAGAAGGAAAAAGTGATTTCCTTTACCTGTAAGAATAAGCAGAAAATCGAGCCCCCTTCTTTCAACCCATAAAATAAGAAATATTTCGCAATTATTTCATGATTTCAAACATATTATTTGAGTGGGCCTCATCGTAAATTTGACTTCAAATTATGATTGCATGGATCTATTCACTTCGAGTACAGGACTTCAAATCACCTTGTTTCTGATTCTACTCCCTATTCTTTTCGCCTTAATACTGATGTTAATCCGGGTTAGCGGTATGATCACAAACCTTAAAAGGCGGAATGAACTTAAAAAAATTAAATCCAAAATTAAATCCTTTGGTCCCAAAGACATTGAGCAACTTGAGCAGAGAAAAAAAGAACTCGAATTCAAATTGCAAGGAAATGAACTTTCTCCAATTAGAGAAGTGAAAGACGAACGAGGCCTGATCAATGAAAGTCAGGAAGTGGAGGACGTTCGGTTCCTACAAACCAAACGAAAAGAAAAATTAATCATTTCAATCCCGAAGGAGGAAAAAACGATGATTTTATGGTACTTAAGTTGTGCAATCACATGGCTTATCATTGGTACCACTGTAGGAATGTACCTGGGAATCAAATTTGTGGCCCCAGACGCAGACCATGTAAGTTGGTTAAGTTTTGGGCGCTTGCGACCCGTACACACGAATATGGTATTTTGGGGATGGTCATCCATTGCCATGATTGGACTTTCCTATTTCGTCGTACCTCGCGTGGGCAACACGCGAATCTATAACTTAAAGCTAGGCTACGGGACTTTAATCCTCTTGAACTCAGCGGTTTTATTTGGATCCCTTTTCCTAATGGCTGGAATAAACAATAGCGGAGGTGAATACAGAGAATACGTTTGGCCTATTATGCTTCTTTTTGCTGTTGGAGTTTTACTTTCGCTGTACAATCATTACAAAACGGTTGCAAGCCGAAAAACGGTTGAAATCTATTTGTCCAATTGGTATATAATCTCCGCCATGATGTTTGTGGTTACGATCCTGCTTGTAGCTTACTTGCCTTTCTGGCAAAACGGTCTAGGAGAAACCATTGTTCAGGGATATTATATGCATCAAGGAGTTGGAATGTGGTTCATGTTTTTCAACCTAGGTTTAATGTACTATTTCTTACCCCAGGAGCTAAACAGTCCCATCTATTCCTATAGCTTAGGTATATTGGCCTTTTGGACTCAAATTTTATTTTACACCCTAATCGGGACTCACCACTTTATCTTTAGCGCAATTCCATGGTGGCTACAAACAGTGGCCATTGTCGCAAGCGTCGGGATGGTCATACCCGTGTTGGCCGGAAGTATCAACTTCTTCTTTACTATCCGTGGATCCTGGCACCGAATTCGGTATAGTTATGTTTTACCTTTTTACCTTGTCTCGATTATCTTTTATTTCTCTGGATCCCTCCAGGGAACAGCAGAAGCATTTAGAGAAACCAATTTAATGTGGCATTTTACCGACTTTACAGTCGCTCACTCCCATTTGACCATGTATGGAATCATCACCTTTATGTTATGGTCCTTCTCTTACACGCTCGTACCTAGAATGACCACCTACGAACCTCCTAGTTTAACTGTAGGTCTGCATTTTTGGATGGCTCTAATTGGTTTACTCCTCTATACGGTATCGCTCATGATTGGATCTACAACAAGAGGACTCATGTGGATTGACAAAGCCCCATTCCTTGATTCGGTCGTTCATATGATGCCTTATTGGTTATGGCGGGCCATTGGAGGAACCATGATGTGGATTTCGCATCTCTTATTTGCATACAATTTCTACCGTATGATTAAACCTAAAAAAGAAGTGGTTCTTCCCGAATCTCCTCAAGAAGTATTAGATATTATTCAATCCAATAAAAGCGCTCTCTAATGGAATTTTACAATAATCATAAAAAACTATTTACGGCGGCCATTTTATTTTTCTTTGGACTCACACTCTTTGTCTGTTTACTTCCTGCCTTAGACAACCAAAGAACCTATAAACCGCTCACAACCTCAAAAGCAATGACGGAGGCAGAATCACGGGGAAAAGCAGTCTATATTAGCGAAGGATGTGTGGCTTGTCACACGCAGCAAGTTCGTAATGTGGATATGGATCAACCCTTTGGCTCCCGTCCAAGTATTGCGGCGGATTACGCTCGGAACAAACGACTAAATTTCTTCCAAAATACGGCAACCTTAATGGGTACGGAACGTACAGGACCGGACCTCACCAACATTGGACAAAGACAACCAAGTGAAGATTGGCAGTATGCCCACCTTTACAACCCTAGATCTGTTGTACCCCAATCCGTCATGCCTGCCTACCCCTGGCTATTTGAGTACAAGGAATATTTAGGACCCAACGACAAAGAAGTCAACATTCCAGAGGAATTTAGAAAATCAAATCACAAATTAGTAGCAAAACACGATGCCAGAGACCTCGTCGCTTATCTGCTTTATCTAAAACAATCGGATTTACCTGTTACTATTCCTGCTAAAGAATTCTTATATAAAAAAGAAGAAAAAGCACAGGCTTCCGGCGGCGGCGCAGGGGACGATCTCCCAGACGGTGATGCTCTGTACTCCACGCATTGCGCGAGTTGCCACCAAGCTAATGGAGAAGGCATCCCCGGAGCCTTCCCTCCTTTGAAGGGGGATCCCGTGGTGACTGGCGATGATTTGGAACTTTATGTGACGATCATCATGAAGGGCTACAATGGGCTTGCGCCTGCATATGCAGAGATGCCCGCTGTAGGAACTAACGCGGGGCTTAAAGCAAATGAAATTGCTGCCATTATCAACCACGAACGTGCAAGTTGGGGAAATAACAGTACCAAAGTGACCAAAGAAGAAGTTCAAACCATCTTAGACAAAATAAAGTAATATGAAACGATTAATATATAGTCTCCTATTTACCTTGCTCGCTCCTGTAATGGCGCTCGCATGTGAAGCTTGCGATTTACAACAACCTGCCATCACCAAAAACTTAACTCACGGTAGTGGACCGCAAGGTACAATGGATTGGATAATTGTGGCGGTTATTTCACTTATCACACTTGCTACTTTATTCTATTCTGCGAAATACCTGATAGTACCTGGAGAGAAAAGCTCTTCTCATATTAAAAAAAATGTCTTAAACTACTAAGATGGATACAAACAACTCCCATAACGCGAAGGTGTTCCTCTATGTGGACGACAATCCACATCCGGTGGCAGAATTGCAAACGCCTATTGTTTTCAATTTAGACACCACCAAACTTACCGATGGAGAGCACCAACTAAAAATCATCAGTCAATTTGCGACTAGCGAGGGAATCAAAACCATTCCCTTTACTGTTCGAAATGGTCCAATCATTAATATTGAGGGACTTAAGAAAAACGAAACGGTTAATGGTGTTATCCCGCTAATGATTAACGCGTACGATACAGGAAAAAAACAAAGTTTTATAATTAAAGGAAGTGAAAATCCCAGAGTGATTCCGGTTTGGCTTTGGGTAGTTATTCTGCTATTTGGTGCTTGGGCAATTTATTACCTCATTGCGAACTTCAGCATTTAGATTTCGCAATCTAAAAAGCAGATAAATATTTTATGTAGAGCAGAGTTAAATTGATGTGGTAATTTTCTCGGACGATTTGATAACTAATTGTTTTTGGATAATCTCATTCGACTGTGTTCGGCATGAACTTCTTTTTTGAATTCTTCAAGCCAATTGTATCCAAATTTCTTTTTTAGATTTTTTTCCGCTTCAAAATTATTTTTTATCAATTTCCATTGATTTTCCTTAGTAATAGAGCATCCAATACTTTCCAATTTTATATTCCACTTGCCTGCAACAATAGATAGTGCTTCCCTCTCTTGGCTTAAATCGTTAAAGTCACTGTACATACCACTCCAACCAGCACCCGTTAATGTATAATTATTAGGATTATCAACTTCGCGGATAGTCATTAAGTATGCCAGCACAACCAAGACATAAATTATTTTCATACAATCACATTTGTAATTCAAACATAACACTTTAAAATCAAATTCTGTACGTATTTGGAACACAAAAAGGTGGCAGAAATTCTAAAGGAATACTTAAGCATAGTTCTACCGTCGAAAATTAATGAGGTTATTGAATTAATAAATTGTGTTAGAATATTGAATTATAATTAAGACTTGGAATATCAAAAAATTATTTATCAATAGAAAAAAATAAAAAGGAAGATTGTATATAAATAAAAAATCAGGAACTACCGTTCCTGATTATACAAACTGTCTGATTTACAGACTTTTTCTGCAGAGAGGAAGGGATTCGAACCCTCGATACAGTCACCCGCATACCAACTTTCCAGGTTGGCCTCTTCAGCCACTCGAGCACCTCTCTATTTTCAAGATGGCAAAAATACACTATTTATTTCAAAGAAGGAAATCTATACCCTGCTTTTTGAATCCAAACTTCCCTAGGAAATTTCCCCACACATGCTCGCTTTAAATAGAGTTGCAAAATCCTGATTGAACTTTGGATTGTCCATCAAATGCATTGCCTTTGTGATGGCCGCTTCTGAAGTCATGTCTTTTCCACTAATGGCACCTACTCTCGTAAAAACTGAACTATTCTCATATTTCCCGAAGGAAATGGCGCCGGAAACACATTGGCTTATGACCACAATTTCTGTTCCTTGGTCTCTAAGCTTTTGCAACACTTTCTCTGTATGTGCTGAATTCGAGATGGTTCCAGACCCATACACTTGCAATATTAGCACTCTCACTTTGGGAAGCTCACGCAGGTGAACCATGGACATACCCGGGAAAACACGCCAAAATAAAACATGGGGAGATAGGTGATAATCTACTTCAAATGGCACCTCTGGGCTCGAACGAAAAAGTGCCTCTTTTGCGAAATGAAGGTGCACCCCGCTTTGTCCTAAAATTGGGTAATTTGGACTTAAATAAGCATCAAAATATTCTGCAGAATGCTTTAGGGTTCTAGATCCACGCAAAAGTTTGTATTCAAAATAGATCGCTACCTCTTGAATGACGGCCTCGTCGTTTTCATAAAGACTTGCATAATTTAGTCCCGTTAAAAAGTTTTCTTTTGCATCGGTCCGAAGATCCCCTATGGGCAGTTGCGAACCTGTTAAAATAACAGGTTTCCGTAGTCCTTTTAACATAAAACTAAGCGCTGAGGAGGTGTAGGCCATGGTATCTGTTCCGTGCAATACGAGAAACCCATCGTACTGATCGTAATTATCCCCAATGTACTTTGCAATTCTTTGCCATTCGTCAGGTCCCATATCAGAAGAGTCCAGCGGCTTGTCAAAGGGCTGTACGCTAACCTCGCATTCAAGAAGCTGCATCTCTGGAATTTTTGAAAAAATATTCTCAAAATTAAAGGGCTTTAAACTCCCTGTACCGTAGTCTTTTTCCATCCCTATGGTACCTCCCGTATATATTAAAAGGACTTTACGTTTCATAAGCGTAAAAATACGTTAATTTGCATCGATTTGAAAATGAAATGGAAAAACTTCAACGCAGCTTCGACTATTTAAAAGAATTTCTAACCCCGGCCCGTTTAGAAAAAATAGAACATTATTCCAAAGAAAGTTCCGACTTTATTCTTCCCGTCGTGCAGGACGTTTACCAATTCCGGAATGCGGCCGCCATTGTACGAAGCGTCGAGGCCTGTGGATTCCATAAAATCGTAGCACTTGAAGAGCGTAATGAGTTTAATCCAAACCTGACCGTGACCAAAGGCGCAGAAACATGGGTCGAGGTCGAAAAAATGAAAGCAGACCTTAGCTCTCTTCAAGAAATCAAAGATCGTGGCTATGAGCTTGTGGCGGTTTCTCTTGAAAACAATGCAGTGGAGCTTCCCGATTTTGAAATCACAGCTCCTGTTGCGCTTTTGTTTGGTACCGAACTAAAAGGGGTTTCTAAAGAAGCTCTTGCTCTGAGCGATCGGACACTCTCTATTCCCATGTTCGGGTTTACAAAAAGCTATAATGTTTCGGTTGCAGCTGGCATATGCCTTTATGAATTGAAGCAAAAATTACTTCGCTCCAACCTTCCCACCACGCTTTCACAGGAAAAACAGCTAGAGTTAAAAATCCGGTGGGCAATCAATACAATTCCCAGTGGCAAGGAAATTTACCAGCAGTATCTAAAGAAGTACTCCTAAGGTCCACTCCGATTTAGAAAAATTTACTATAGTTCCAAGCGGCAAGAAAAACACCTGCAGTCTCGGTCCTAAGACGCTGTGGCCCTAAGGAAACCGCCCTAACTCCTTTTTGAATTAAGTTCTCAATTTCATTTGGACTAAAATCTCCTTCCGGACCGATTAAAAAGGTTTGACTTTCCTCTACAGGTAGCTCCTTTAATTCCAAACGACTAAAACTAGGATCACAATGGGCAACGTAAGTTGAACTTGGATCGCACGTCGAAATGAATTCAGACAATGTTGTGAGTGGATTAAGCTTTGGGAAATGAAAACGCAGCGATTGTTTCGAGGCCGCAATTGACTGCTTTACTAACCGTTCAAAATTAAGATTCCTTCTTTCCGTTTTCTCCGTGGAAAGAAAGGTAATCTCACTTATACCAAGTTCAGTTGCCTTCTCCGTGAAAAATTCAATTCGGTCTATGTTCTTTGTAGGAGCGATTGCCAGATGAATTTTGAGCGGGAAATTCGAAAGTTCTGTTCTTATTTCTAAAACGTCAATTCTCACCTTTTTACCTTCGAATAAAACCAATCCCTTGGCTAAATTCCCGTTTCCGTCGGTGACAAATACTTCCTCACCTTGTTTGATACGAAGAACTTTCACAAGGTGTTGCTGTTCCTCAGGATAAATTTCTACTTGCGGTAGAACTTGGCCATAAAATAATCTCATAGTTGAATTCTGCGGGCTTACCTTTTGTAATTATTCAAAATCTTGTTCTATATCGTATCTCGCACTTGCACTGATATCGAGTGGCGAGAATTCACCTAAATCGTATTTAAGTTTGGCCACCATGGCAATCATTGCTGCATTGTCCGTGGTGTACTCAAATTTAGGAATGTAAACATTCCAACCTTTTTGTTCCCCAGTGGTAAGCATTGCACTTCGAAGAGCGGAATTGGCAGAAACGCCTCCCGCAATTGCAATTTCATTGATTCCAAAATCAAAAGCTGCTTTTTCAAGCTTCGTCATGAGGGTATCTACAATGGTTTTTTGAACACTAGCGCACAAATCATTTAAATGCTGCGTCGTAAAATCTGGATTTAGCTTACGCTGCTTTTGAACAAAATACAAAACAGAAGTTTTAATCCCACTAAAGGAATAATCGTAGCCAGGCACTTTGGGTTTGCTAAATTCAAAAGCATTCTCATTTCCAGACTTCGCTAACCTATCGACAATAGGCCCTGCAGGATAATCTAAATCCAACAATTTGCCAATTTTATCAAAAGCTTCTCCCGCGGCATCGTCAATGGATTTTCCTAAAATTTCCATTTTGAAATAATCTTTCACGAGGACAATCATCGTATGCCCTCCACTTACGGTAAGACATAAAAAAGGAAATTTAGGAGGCACACTATTTGCATCTTCGATAAAATGGGCAAGGATATGTGCCTGCAGGTGGTTTACCTCGATAAGTGGAACCCTCAAACTCATGGCCAAAGATTTAGCAAAAGACGTTCCTACCAGTAGAGATCCAAGTAGTCCAGGCCCTCGTGTAAATCCGATGGCTGAAATTGCATTTTGTTGTATATTTGCTTCAAGCAGTGATTTTTGAACCGTGGGGATTATATTTTGTTGATGGGCACGCGAAGCGAGCTCGGGAACCACTCCACCGTATTCGTTGTGAATTGCTTGAGTGGCCGCAATGTTAGAAAGTATTTTATTACCCTTAATCACCGCTGCAGACGTGTCGTCACAGGAGGATTCGATACCCAAAATTATAGTTGATTCGCTCATTATATGGCAAATTTAGAGAATAAAAACGAGAACGAAAATTTCGAAAACAAAAACAAATCCTTACCTGAAAAAGTAGGCGATGCGGCCAAGGATGCTGTGAAAGATGTGAGTGACCTTGCAAAAGACGTGGTGGAAAACCCCGCCGAAGTAGTCGGCGAATTTGCGGAGCAAGCTGCAAAAGACGTCACAGACTATAAATGGTGGGCTAAACTTCTATTGTACGTATTTTGGATTGGACTTGGCCTCGCAGCATTGCTGCTCATTGCCATCAATTTGAATGTGACCAAACAATGGGCGGCAAACCAGGCACTTAAAGTTCTCAATCAAGATTTCAAAGCCAAGATGACCACGCAAAGCATTGAGGTAGACTATTTTGGCGATGTCACTATACGAGGATTGCGAATCGAGGACACGAGAGGTCTCGAATTTATAAAGGTGCGCGAGTTTCGAGCCAACTCCAATTGGATTGCACTTGTTACAAACGTAGGAAAAAACAATGCCCTTAGCTTCAATTCCCTTCAACTCACCAACGCGGATATTAAAATCATAACCTACAAAGGCGATAGCATCTCTAACTTCATTAAATACGTTGGGAATTTTGACTCAGGCAAACCCTCTGACCCTCTAAAGCCACCCTTTCAATTAGACTCACGAGTAGAGCTTGTCAATTCCAAAGTATCCATTGTCAACCAAAACAAACCGGGGGAAGAAGGGACTTGGCTCCGAGCCACCCAATTAAATTTAACGGCTCCTAAAGTGAAAGTCAACGGACCGAACGTATCAGCGCAGGTTAATAACCTTAATTTCTACACGACCCGCTATGGGAAGACGCATTACATAGATACCTTTTCCACCCAAATTGCACTTACAAACGATTTTCTTTCCCTTACTGACTTGACCTTTAATACAGACCATAGTTTACTGCAAGGTGACATTAAACTCAACCTAAATCAGGGCTCCTTTCAAGACTTTAGCACCAAAGTACGATGGGATGTGAACCTCAAACGAGGAAGTCAACTAAGTGGATATGATCTAAGTTACTTTATGACCCAGTGGGATAATTATAAACCCGTGAATATTTCGGGGAAAATGACGGGTCCTCTTAACAACTTCCATTTAGAAAACTTTATCATTGGAGACCGAGACGTTAGCATCGCTACCTCTACCATGCGCCTTAAAAATTTAATGCAAGGCTCCTTTGAAATTGAATCGAATGACCTTTCGACTGATTTCACTTATGTGGGCCTAAAGCAGATGCTTCCCACTTTTATCGCGAGCAAACTCAAAAACATTGCAGATGATTTTGGTCGTTTGCGCTACAAGGGAGCGGTAAGGGTGAGACCCGAACAGATCTTCATCCCAAATGGAAATCTAATCACAGGCATTGGACAAGCCAAATTACAGAATGTCTTTCTTGAAAATTACAGCACCGAGCTTCCCCGCTATCGAGGATATGCAGAGCTCAATGATTTGAATGCCGAGGCCATCACTAAGATGCCAGAAGTGGGTTTAATATCTGGAAAAATAAACTTCGTCGGTGAAAGCTTTGATCTCAATCGAATGGTCGTCGATGCCAAAGCGAATCTTTCAAGAATTGAAATCTTAGACAAAACCATTCATAACTTAGTCCTTGATGGGCAGCTCAACCGCAAAACCTACAATGGACTCATAAGGGTGGACGACCCTAATGCGAAAGCAAGTGTCAACGGGAAAATTGATTTCAAAACGAGTCGACTCCTAGCGGATGTAATTGCGCAAATTGATCATCTAAATTTAAATTACTTCACGGGCTCCAAAGGAAACCAGGTGATCAGCGGGAAGCTCGATGCAAAATTGGCATTGTCAAACCTCAACGATCTTGATCTTGCGGCCACGGCCGAGAACCTTCGATTCACGAATGCGGGCAAATCTTATTTTGTGCCAAATGCTAATGTCAAAGCTTACTTCACAGCAGGAAATCGGGTGGTGGAAGTTACCGCTCCAGGAGCCGTCAATGGCCGAATTGCAGGAGACTATCAGCTTGCCGATTTAGCGGGCATGATTGAAAACGGCCTACAAAAAATTCTTGTAGGACCTCCTCCTGGCAAACAGTACAAAGGGCAAAGTTTCAACTTAGAATTTGACGTAAAGCAAGGTCTTGTCAATTACTTTGCACCCAATTTACAACTCCCTACCGGAGCTACGGTTTCAGGATCCTACCAAGGAAACTCAAACGATTTGGTTCTCAATATTGAAGCCTCAAGCCTTAAGTACCTTCTAACGAATAAAGAGCAAATTGCTCAACTAGACCAGGTTTTAGACACGGCCAACCCAGCCCTTGCCCAAGCCGATACAGGTGAGCCAATTAAAAAAGACAGTGCAATGGTCGAGAATCTTGTGGTTCGCATCAACACTGCAAATTTAGAAGAGCAGCTTTTTGCAAACATCGACCGAGTTCTCTACAAAAATAACGTCATACGGGATTTCACTTTTACAGGAAGAAACGAAGACCAAAAAGTCCTTCATTTGTCGACCCATTTCCTTCACGGGTCTCCCGAAATGGAATTGGAGAATGACCTTAAATCGTATGTCATTAATCTAAACCAGTCCACTACAGACCAAGGGGATTACCTATTCAAATTTGAACCCACGGAAGTAAAAGTAAATACCGTGGCTTGGTCCATTGATACAAGTCCGGAACTCGACCATTCGATTGTATATGAAAAAGCGAGTGGAAACATCGCCATTCACAACCTCCGAGTCTATTCCGAACAGAGCTCACTTCTTATTTCGCAGGCTTTAATCAAGTCCGGTAAAGACTTCCAGATTCAAGGAAAACTCGACCAGTTCCAGCTCTCTAAGCTTTTGGAAATGCAGGCAAATGGAAATGATTTAAATATCAAAGGTCTTGCGAGTGGAACCTTTGACATCGTGATGAACCAAAGTGTTCTCGAACCTCTTGTCGATCTGCAGATTGACGACATTTTTATGAACGAACAGGACATGGGAAACATTACCTTGAATGCGAAAAAAAGTACTCAAGAAAATGTTTTCGATATTGAAGCAAAAGTCGTATCCGCAGGCATCATTGGAGACAACAACCTCCACCTAATAGGAACGGTGAACAACAACACGCCAACCCCTACACTCGATGTAAAAATGGATATGAAGGATTTTGATCTTGCCTTTGCTCAGCAGTTTGTAAAAGGAGTATTTGGTAATTTACGGGGAAATGCAACTGGAGTCCTAAGCATCTCAGGACCTATCAACGATATTGATTACAGTGGGGACATTGCCCTTAGTGACTTTGGACTTAAGCTGAATTTTATTGGGGTGGACTATTCCTTTGAAGACACCGTAATCCCTCTTTCCAAAGGTCAAGCGATTTTAAACGAAATCCAATTAAGAGACGGACGAAACAATTCAAGCGGTACCATCTCAGGGGTAATTCAGTTTGAGACCCTCTCTTCCATGGCGGTCAACCTCATTATGAGGGCGGACAATCTCATGGTCCTCAACACACAACAAAAAGACTTCGATCTCTTTTGGGGACGGGTATACGGGCAAGGGAATCTCTATGTATCAGGACCGGTCTCGGGGTTGAACATTGCTACCGATTTAAACGAACCGTTCCGTGCTTTAAACAATAGTGTTTTCACTTTTAATGCAGGATCCACCTCCGGTGTGGACGAATTCAAAATGCTTCGCTTCTTAAAAGAAGATGCCTCAGGAGCCATTGTTCTAGAAGAGAAAAAAAGAAGCGGAGCCAACATGACGCTTGATTTTAACATTGCCATTGACAAAGGAACCACAGTAAATGTGGACTTACCTGAAGACGTAGGAAACATAAGCGTTAGAGGAACAGCCAACCCTCTTCGATTCCGAATGTTCCCTAACGGAGCCATTTCGATGAACGGAACTTACCTTGTAGACAGTGGAACCTTTGTTTCTCAGGCCATTCTCGAGAGGACCTTCCAAATCGTAAAAGGCAGTAGCATGCGATGGGATGGCAATGCCATGACCCCAGCCTTAGACATCCAAGCAAATTACGTACGCGCTGTCACCAATACAGGGCAATACTTAGGCGTAAGTGCCTTGCCGCCTGTAAACGTCCTTCTTTCCGTTGGACTTCGAGGCACGTTAAACGATCCTCGAGTGGAACTAGGTCTTTCCGCGCCGGATCTATCCAGTCAGCTAAAAGAAACACTTGCTGGCAAAATGGGAAATGAGGACGAAAAGGTGATCCAATTCGGGAGTGTCCTTGTAATGAATTCCTTCAATGTGCAGAATGCTGCTGGATTCAACCTCGATGTGGGTAGCACACTTGAGAATTCCGGATACAACATGCTATTTAAACAGCTGGGTTCCGTTTTCAACACGATAAGTAACGAGGTCCAAGTCGACTTAAATTATTTGAAAGGGGATACCGGGTCCAACACAGGAGACCGAGCCAATGCAAGTGTAAGCTTTGCACTTTCTCCCCGTGTGACCGTAAAAACCGGTCTTGGAGTTCCGCTTTCCAAAGGATCTGAGGGTGCCGAATACAATTATTTGTCTGGAGAAGGTATTATTGAGTACGATTGGAGCAAAAAGAATGACGGTACACGACTTTTAAGAGCCTATTCGAAACCTTCAAACATTGGTCTCGTGGCAGGAAATGCAGGCGGCACTGGGGAAAACCAAACCTATGGAGTTGGTGTGGTTTACAGCAAAAGCTTTAATACCATCTTCAAAGGAAAAAAGAATAAACAAAAAAGAGACAGTCTGAAAGCTATAATAGATTCTGCAAAAATTAAGACAGCTGACTAATTATATTATGACAATTATCAGTTTGTTTGTTAAATATTGTTAATACTAAGTTCAAATTTTTACTTTTCGTTTTTTTTCGTAAATTTGCAAATATATACAATATCCTTAACAAAACAAGCCTTACTATAATGAACTATCAATTAGACGAAGTAGACAAAAAGATTCTAGATTTCCTTGTAGAGAACACTAGAATGCCTTTTACAGAAATCGCAAAACAAATGGACGTATCCGCAGGAACGATCCACGTGCGTGTAAAGAAGATGGAAGATGCAGGAATTATATTAGGATCTTCCCTTACCATCAATTATGCGAAATTAGATTATCATTTCACTGCATTTATTGGAATCCTTCTGAACAAGTCTAACAGAACACAAGACGTTCTGAAACAACTCTCTCTTATTCCAAATGTGGTGGAAGCGAGCGTAATTTCTGGAAAATACAATATTTTCTGCAAATTGAAAGCTAGAAACACGCAAGATGCGAAGCGTATCATCTATCAAATCGACGACATCCAAGATGTAATGAGAACAGAAAGTATGATTTCAATGGAAGAGTACATGAGTGACAAAAACCGTCTTATCAAAGCGATCTCCATTTAAGATCGATAGACAGTATCAACCTAAAAACTTATGATTCTATCATAAGTTTTTTTATTTTTACCAAATGGAAAAAAACTACTTCAAAGGCGAGAGTCCCGAAAAAGGAATGGGCCTGATTCTCTCTCTACTTGCCATGCTCTTTTTTGCTGTGTTTGGAATTGGAATTGACGTAGATCAGTATGTTCAAACCCTTGAGCACCACCTCACCATTCCGATCTGGTATTTTTACTTGATTTTTGCAGTCGATCTTTTGATTGTCCTTTCGGTCGTCTTAATTTACTTTTATCGAAAGTTAGGAGTTGTGTTGTTTCCATTTGCCACCTTGATGCACTTTGTTTTCCATTTGTATTACCTTGACACGTTTTTGTATTCCGATGTAACCTCTCTCTTTTTGTTTGTGGGCATCGGACTTTTAGCCATTGTGCCTAAGTGGCAATTTTTCAAATATTAACTATGTTCTCAAAAGCCTGCGAATACGCAATTAAAGCTTCTATTTATATCGCTCAACAAAACCTTAGTGAAAGCCGAGTCAATGTGAAAGAAATCGCCCATGCGATTGATGCGCCAGAGGCTTTTACAGCTAAAATCCTTCAACAATTGTGCAAAGCGGAAGTAATGCAGTCTGTCCGAGGAAAACAAGGCGGGTTCTATCTTTCTACAGAAAAGATGCAAGAAACCAGAATCTATGATATCATTACCATCATCGATGGAGATTCAATCTTTGTAACCTGCGGACTCGGACTTAAAGAATGCTCTTCTCAAAACCCTTGCCCTGTGCACAATGAATTTAGATTGGTTCGAGAACGTCTCATTGATATGGCCTGTAAATACACTCTAGCTGATCTTGCCGTACGAACCGAAGAAGGGCTCTTCCGACTTCGAATATAAATTTTTTAAATTAATTCGGATAGTTTTGTCCTGTTTAAAAAATTTGTCTATCTTTGTACTACAAAACAAAGCAATATGACAACTTTAGACCAAACCATCGGACAAATCGTCGCCCAAGACTACAGAGCAGCGGCGGTCTTTAAAAAATACGGAATTGATTTTTGCTGTAACGGCAACAGAACCTTAGAAGAGGCTACCGAACTTAAAGGCACTGACGTGAGTCAGGTCGTTAACGAACTGGAACATTTGGGATCTTCAAGCAGCGAATCGATTGATTATAAATCTTGGCCCTTAGATCTCCTTGCAGACTATGTGGAGAAAACCCACCATCGCTACATTACGGACAAAGCCCCTATCCTACTTCAATTCCTTAATAAGATTTGCAAAGTCCACGGAGGTAGACATCCGGAACTTTTTGAAGTTTTTGAGCTGTTTGAACAGTCTGCGAATGAACTTACATCCCATATGCAAAAAGAAGAGCAAATCCTCTTCCCTTTCATTCGCACTATGATGGATTCCCAAAGAAACCATGCGTCGCTTCAGGCCCCTTCTTTTGGTACGGTAGAAAACCCAGTCGAGATGATGATGCACGAACACGACATCGAAGGCGAACGCTTTAGAAAAATTGCAGAGTTAACTAACCATTATCAATTCCCAGAAGATGCTTGCAGCACGTACCAAGTTTCTTTTAGAATGCTAGAAGAATTTGAAGACGACCTACACAAACACATCCATATTGAAAACAACATTCTATTTCCAAAAGCTTTGGAATTAGAAAAAGCCCTACGAAACTAATAACCACGATTCCTATATTTAATTTGAATGAAAGCGCCCTTATTTTATAAGGGTGCTTTTTTATGTGGTTACAGAATAAAATCTGCAGAAAAAAAACCATCCCTTGCCTTTAGCATGGGATGGCTTTTCTATCTTTTTACGACCTGGAATTACCCTCTAGCGAGTACTCGCTTAACTGCGCTTTGTACCGCAGAGGAATCAATTCCATACTTTTTCATTAGTTCGCTTGGTGTTGCAGACTCTCCAAAGGAATCGTTTACTGCAACAAACTCTTGAGGAGTGGGGCGTCTTCTTGCAAGCATGCCTGCGACAGACTCTCCAAGTCCTCCTAAATAATTATGTTCTTCTGCTGTGACGATCTTTCCTGTTTTCCCCACCGAATTTAAAATAATCTCTTCGTCAAGAGGTTTGATGGTATGGATATTAATCACTTCGCAAGAAATTCCTTCCTTCTCTAATTCTTCTGCAGCAACCAAAGATTCCCACACAAGATGTCCTGTAGCGACGATGGTTACATCTGTCCCTTCTTGAAGAAGGATACCTTTTCCTATCTCAAAAGGAGTGTCTTCTGGCAAGAACACAGGCACGGCAGGGCGGCCAAAACGAAGATACACAGGACCCTCATACTCAGCAATCGCAAGAGTGGCTGCTTTGGTTTGGTTGTAATCACATGGATTAATCACGACCATACCCGGTAGCATCTTCATCATCCCTATGTCCTCTAAAACTTGGTGTGTGGCACCGTCTTCCCCTAAGGTTAGTCCCGCATGCGAAGCACATATCTTCACATTCTTTCCCGAATACGCCACGGACTGACGGATTTGGTCGTAAACTCTTGAGGTGGAAAAATTTGCAAAAGTACCTGTAAATGGAATTTTTCCATTGATGCTAAGTCCTGCAGCAACTCCAATCATATTGGCTTCGGCAATTCCTACCTGATAGAAACGTTCTGGGGCTTTCTCAATAAATTTCTCCATTTTCAAAGAACCAATAAGGTCGGCGCATAAAGCCACGACGTTTGGATTTTCGTCCGCTAATTGTGCGAGTCCTGCACCAAAACCACTTCTTGTATCTTTTTTCTCTGTATATGTATATTTCATTACTCTTCTACTTTGCTATTAATAATCACTTGGTGCCTCTAGATACAACTGCTTAAGTCCTAAATCCAACTGCTCGTCGTTTGGAGCCTTGCCGTGCCAAGAATGTGAACCCATCATGTAGTCGATTCCTTGCCCCATTTCAGTGTGCAAGATAATAACCACAGGTTTTCCATTTCCGGTTAAGGATTTTGCCTTTTCTAGTATCGCCATCACACTTTCGAGATCATTTCCATTTTTCTCTTCAAGTACTTCCCAATTAAAGGCCGTAAGTTTCGCATGAAGATCACCTAAACTCATTACATCGTCTACATCGCCGTCAATTTGACGGTTGTTATAATCAATGGTAGAAATTAAATTGTCAATTTTATGGTGAGCCGCAAACATGAGAGCTTCCCAGATTTGACCTTCTTGCAATTCTCCATCCCCATGAAGGGTATAAACCAAACTCTTATCTCCGTCCAATTTTTTAGCAAGTGCGGCACCTGCAGCCACTGAGAGACCTTGCCCTAGAGAACCTGACGCTACACGAACCCCTGGAAGTCCTTCATGCGTGGTAGGATGTCCCTGAAGTCTAGAGTTTAACTTTCTAAACGTGCGAAGTTCATCGACTGGAAAGAATCCGAATCTGGCAAGCGTCGAATAAAAGACGGGGGAAATGTGTCCATTGGACAAGAAGAATAAATCTTCGTTTTTTCCTTCCATTTGGAAAGGCAGTTCGTACTTTAATACTTTACCATAAAGGGCTGTAAAATACTCCACGCAGCCAAGGCTTCCTCCGGGGTGCCCAGAATTAACTGCATGAACCATTCTCACAATATCCCTTCTGATTTGTGTGGTTAGAGACTTTAACTCTTCAATACTTTTACTCATTACTTTAGATTTACTTGCATGCGAATTTACGTCTTTTTCATGGATTTCAAAAACGGGTTTGCACGTAGAATCTCTCTTCCATCTGGAGAGTATTATCGTAGGGGAAATTTAAAGCAAGGCGGGTCTTCTTCTATCAGAACTAAGCCAAAGGCCAATAAAGGTGAGAAGCCCGTTGATGACAATAAGTTCAACTCCAATTTGATAGGAGGAAAAATGAGTCACAAGGTAGTTAATTGCGTAGGTTAGCATGGGAGCAATTAAAGTAACCACAAGGATTCTTCCTTTTTTGTTAATCGATAATTTAGTGAAAATCCCAAAAGCAAAGAGTCCGAGTAGAGGACCGTAGGTGTAGCCTGCAACCTCCATAATTAAATAGACGATTGATTTATCGTTGATGGCTTTGAACGCCATTATGAGAAGGAAAAATACCACGGTAAAAACAAGATGAATACGAATTCTCAAATTCTTCTTCTGTTTCTCGCTCATGGCATTGTTCTCATCGAGTCGGAGTAGATCCACACAATAGGAACTGGTCACGGCCGTGAGTGCTCCATCCGCAGAGGGAAAAAGTGCAGACACCAAGCCGATGATAAACACGACCGAAATCACAAGTGGAAAGTAGCCGTTAAGGGAAAGTGCAGGAAACAAATCGTCTCCCATTATATTGGTAATCGAACCGTTTGCGTCTGGAAAACCAAATACATTCACTAGACTCTGTTTCCCTTCAATTACTTGGGTGATCTGCTGATATACGGCTCCATTTTCCATTGCGAACAAATAAAGGAGTCCCCCTAAGAAAAGAAAGGCTAGATTTACAAATAGCAGGGTTCCTGCAAAAGTGAGCATGTTCTTTTTGGAATTATGCAAATTGTCTACAGAAATGTTTTTCTGCATCATTTCCTGATCAAGCCCCGTCATCGCAATGGTAATAAACATACCCCCTACGACCGT
Organism: Chryseobacterium sp. A301; assembly: GCF_054489425.1. Lineage (NCBI taxonomy): Bacteria > Pseudomonadati > Bacteroidota > Flavobacteriia > Flavobacteriales > Weeksellaceae > Chryseobacterium > Chryseobacterium sp. A301. The sequence goes on along the minus strand of NZ_JBTMWY010000004.1, from coordinate 163,469 downwards.
TTTAAGAAAATATGTTTTCGAGTTCACATCCGTATTAATCAAATGTGTGAACTGTTGATCCGCTAACTGCGTGTAAGCCTGTGTGGCAGTTAAATCTAGTGAGGAAAGAATAAAGACAATGCAAGCAATTAAACTTACAATCATAAAGGTAGTCTGAAGTGTATCTGTAATCACAATGGTCTTCACTCCACCCTCAAAGGTGTACAATAAAACCATGAGTAGGATCACGGCCGAAGTCACCCAAAAAGGAACCCCTAATGGGGAGAGTAGAAAAATTTGCAGCACATTCACAACCAAATAAAGCCTTGCTGTGGCTCCAATAGATCGTGATACGATGAAAAATATTGATCCAATCTTGTGCGCTTCCACATTAAACCTTCGTCCCAAATACGTGTAAATGGAAGTTAGGTTCATCTTATAATAAAGGGGAAGCAGAATAAAAGCGACAATGAAATAGCCAATGAAAAAACCAATGACCATCATATAGTATTCAAAGCCACCGAACGCATAATCTCCAGAGGTCATCTTTCCAACCGTTCCGGGAACGGAGATAAAAGTAACGCCACTGAGCGACGTGCCTATCATTCCAAAGGCCACCAGCCACCACTTGCTTTTTCTATTTCCTATGAAAAACGATTGGTTGTCTGAATTTCTACTGGTGAAATACGCGATCACCAGAAGACCAATAAAATAGGCAAAAACAAAACTCAGTAGAACGATACTTGGATTCATGCAATTGAAATTAGAGAAGCAAATATAGTTTTTTTAGCCACTTCTAAAGCACACTCACAAAAGAATATCCCTTAAAGGTTCTATGAATTTGCACTTTTTTGAATGAATTCTCTAAGCTTTTTAATATTTCCAACCATCCATAACATGTCATTTTCTCGAATTATTTGAGACGAATCTGGATTCAATATACGTTCATCCTCCCTTTCCAATCCGACCACTTGCCCAATAAGATCTTCCCTAATTTTAGATTCTCGAATGCTCTTACCCACGTAATTACAAGATCCGGTAATTAAAATTTTCTTAAGCGCAATGTCATCTACATCAAAATCGGCAAGTTCTTCGTATTTTTCGTCAAAGACTTCTTTAAAATATTGAAACTGCTCATCCGTACCTAGAATCCCAACTTTGTCGTAAGGAAGCAAACGATTGTCTCGTCCCGGTAGGTTGATTAAAGTTTCTCCACGTCGAATGTATACTACGTTAATTCCGTATTTTTCTTTCCAGCATAACTCTTTGAGTTTAATCCCAATAAATTTGGCAAGAGGGTGCACTTCCATCACAGCAATGTGCGCATCCCAAGTTTTTAATTTCTCTTTAAACTCTAAGTTTTTCTGCTTGATATCGTAAAACGTCTTGTTCTGCAAGTAATCTTGAGTCTCACGCTCATTAAAGTTACTAATGAATTGCTTTTCGATCTTTTGATAAATGGCTTGAATTCTTTGAGAAAAGAACCAAAGCAAAAGCAGAACCAAAGGAAGTGCAACCAAAATCGCATACTTTGTCGAAGTTAACTGATCCACAAAGAGTCCAATTAAAAAGACACCCACTAGGAATCGAATCACGTTAAGAGCAACCACAATCGTAGAATTTAAATCCGTGGCAGCCGCACTCTTAGGCTGTTTGGTCAAAATCGCAGATAGGAACGGCGCCGAAACGAGAGTTGCCAGACCAATCACGATCGTATTTTGGTACAAAGGATCCGCCACATTTTGGTTTACCAGTGGGATGACTGTAAATCGGAAAACCAGGATAATACCGATTAGAATAATTGTATTCACCAAAATGATTCGCAGATATTCTTTTGTGATATTTTGCCATTTTGGATTGGCATTCATTTTTTCCGTTTCTCGAGAATAATTCTCGATTCTCTCCACCCATTTTGCAGGCAAGCTTCTCATGATCAAATCATAGAAAGGATCCGCGAGTTTCATCATGTACGGAGTGGTGAAGGTGGTAATGGCCGATACACCCACTGCGATTGGGAATAGAAACTCTGAAATCACCCCAAGAGATAGCCCTAGAGTTGCCACAATGAAGGCAAATTCACCAATCTGTGCCATACTCATCCCAATCTGAATAGACTGTTTGAGAGGCTGCCCTGAAATTAGAGCACCCAGCGCACTAAAGAAGAACTTACCAACTAACGTAAGAAGAGTAATAGCAACAATTGGAATGGCATGCTCCACAATCGCTTGCGGATCAATCATCATTCCTACGGAAACGAAAAATACGGTTCCAAACAGTTGTTTGATTGGTCTGGTCACATGCTCTACTTTCTCAGCCATGGTCGTTTCGGCAATGATCGATCCCATAACAAAAGCTCCAAGTTCTGCAGAGAACCCAACCTGAGTAGCTAAAATGACCATTCCAAAACAAAGTCCAACGGCAAAAATAATAGTCGTCTCTTCATCAAATAGTTTTTTGGCTCGTTTAAGGAAACTAGGAAGCAAATAAATACCGACCAAGAACCAAAGCACTAGGAAGAAAAGAAGTTTTAAAATCGTGAACACAATCTCCGATCCTTCAAACTGTTGCGTTACCGCCACGGTGGAGAGTAAAACCATCAATAAAATTACAATGATATCCTCCACAATCAGAACCCCAAAGACAATTTGAGCAAATTGCTTTGTCTTTAAATTCAGTTCATCAAACGCTTTTAAGATAATGGTCGTCGAAGAAGAGGCAAGCATACCACCTAAAAAGAGGCTATCCATTTGGTTCCATCCTAAGAGATAACCGGTCAAATATCCCCCAAGACCAATGAAAAGAATTTCTACAACAGCCGTGATCGAGGCCGATCCTCCCACGCTCATTAGCTTTTTAAAACTAAACTCCAGACCAAGACTAAACAAAAGCATGATCACACCGATTTCGGCAAATGTATCAATATTCGCTTCGTCTACGACCGTAGGCACTAAATTAAAGTGAGGACCTACTAGGAATCCCGCAATAATATAACCTAGTACAAGGGGCTGCTTTATTTTTCTAAACAGAAGCGTAACAAACGCACCCACCAAAAGTATTAGAGCAAGGTCGGTAATAAGTTCAGGTAAATGAGCCATGGGAGATTTTAAGTTTGAAGTTGAAAGATTGAAAAATAGGAATAGAATTCAAACGCAAGATTTCTTCCGTTTTTTCCAATTTTTACAAATTTAATGTTTTCTAGGCACTTTTCAAACTACAATTTCGCACATACTTATGACAAAACGTCTTGCAAATCAGCATTTTTTTCAATAGTCGCTTTTGCATAAGGACATAATGGAATTACTTTTACTCCTTTTTCTCTTGCGAAGTTTACACCTGCTACCACAAGTTGCTTGGCAAGACCTTTCCCGCCAAATTTGGTATCCACTTCGGTATGGTCAATAATAAATTTATCAGTACCTGCCCACGTGTAGGTCATCTCTCCTGCTCTCTCACCTTCGTAAAAGATTTTGAAAATGCCATTTTTTTCATTGTTTTGATGTTTGATTTCTACCATTGTAATAAGTTTTTGAATTTATATTTGAATTAATTTATCGGTTCTTTAAAATCGACTTGGGCAGCGGCACATGGTCCCCATCGTCTCCCACCACGGAAGGAAACGCCTCCTTGTTCTGCTCATGCCAATCCACTTTTGCCTGGTCAATGACCGCTTTGTCTGAGTTCACAAAATTCCAAAAAATGTATCTCTCTTCTGGAAAGGGTTCTCCTCCAAAAAGAAGGACGATCGTACCCGGCTCCATTTCAAATTCACAAAGGGTCGCATTTTTGGCAATGATGAGCTGCTTCGTGCCCATTTGCTGGGAATCTAGATGAACACTGCCTTCTACGACATACATCCCTACTTCCCCAAACAACTGCTCTCCGATATCAATATTGACTTTCTCTTTGGATTTGATTTCAAGAAAGTACAGTGGGCTATACACAGGAACTGGAGATTTCCGTCCAAACGCATCTCCTGCAATCAATTTAAAATCGGCACCGTCTTGTGTCCATGAAGGAATCTCACTCGCTACCGTATGGCTGAATTCGGGCTGCATTTGTTCCTTGTCTTTTGGAAGCCCAACCCAGATCTGAAACCCATGTAACTTCTTCTCGGAATGCCTTAAGTATTCCGGTGTACGCTCGGAATGAACCACACCTTTCCCTGCAGTCATCCAATTGACAGCACCCGGAGTAATTTCCATATCACTTCCCAAACTATCGCGATGCAGAATAGAGCCCTCCATTAAATACGTTAATGTGGAGAGTCCAATATGAGGATGCGGACCTACGTCAAGATTTTGGTATTCACTCAAATTAGCTGGTCCCATATGATCAATAAACACAAAGGGGCCAACGGCTCGCTTCTCCCGAAAGGGCAAAAGCCTGCCCACTAAAAAATTACCAATATCGGCTGCTTTTTCTTCTATTATAAGTCCAATGTTTGACATGATATTCAATTTTTTAAATTAAAGTTTAACGTAGAAAACCCGACACAATCTTTTTCAAATCCCATTTACCGCAACTAAGATACTAATTACCCAATGCACTAATGGGAAAAAATATTAAGCGAGGTTCACTCGACGCTTAAATTCCGGAATCACTTGTGTAGCAAAGAGTTCAATGGATTTTAGAGTGAGTTCATGCGGTACAAACCCCAAAGAAGCCTGCGCAAAGAATCTCGTAAAGCCAAACAATTGGTATTCATAGACCAATTTGTCCACTACTTTCTCTACACTTCCTACCATCAAGGATCCTTGATCACTTCGCATAAACTCAAATTGCTCTCGGCTCATGGGTTGCCAACCTCTTGATTTCCCGACACGATCCATCATCTGTGCATAATAAGGAAAAAATTCCTTAGCAATCTTTTCATCGTCCTCGCCTATAAAGACGTGGTTGTTGATACCTACTTGCAAATCCTCCGCCTTAGTTCCATTTTCCAGTGCAGATTTTTTGTAATAATCCACGAACGGAACAAAGTTTTGTGGCATTCCACCAATAATGGCTAGCATCAAAGGCAGTTTTAATTTCGCTGCTCGCAGGGCAGAACTCGGGGTACCGCCAGCCGCAATCCAAATCGGAATCTCACCTTTTAAAGCTCTAGGGTAAACGCCTAAATTCGAAAGACTGTTTCGCTGCGTTCCACTCCAAGTCACCATAGGACTTTGATTAATCTTTAGTAATAAATCTAGTTTTTCTTCAAAAAGCTCATTATAGTTTGCAAGATCATATCCAAAGAGTGGAAAACTCTCTGTGAAAGACCCTCTGCCTGCCATTATTTCAGCTCGACCTCCCGAAATTAGATCGAGCGTCGCAAATTGCTGGTACACTCGAACAGGATCCTCTGAACTGAGAACCGTCACTCCGCTTGATAGTTTAATCTTGGAGGTTAGCGCCGCACCTGCAGCCAACACTGTGGTCGGAGAAGAGACCGCATAATCCTCGCGATGATGTTCACCCAGACCAAATACATCAATGCCTAACTTATCGGCAAGGACGATTTCCTCGAGCAAGTTTTGAATTCGTTGGTGTGAATTTTCTCCGCCATTAGGACTGGATTCGGGCTTTACATCTGCAAAGGTCATTAGACCAAATTCTACTGTCTTCATAAGGATGGATTTTCTATTATTTCAAATGTTAAACTAGCGAACTGCTCTTTCCACTTTTGGACTCCCCCAGAAGGAACACTTTCGACTACTCAAAAATAGGCAATATGGAATAGAATATGCTTGATCTAAGATAAGAAGGAACTCTCCAAGAAAATACGGGGCGATACATCCTTCTGCTAGGTTATATTGAAAATCTCCACTTGCACACCTCTTCTAATACTCTGAAAACGAACACATCTATGCCCAAATAAACAAAAAACGTTCCGCTTCAAAAAGCGGAACGTGTAAAATTTAGATTAAATGAAGCTTACTTATCCGTAGGTTTTGGAGCCCACTTATCGTACGGTGTCATATCAAACGAATCCACCTCTTCCATTGTAAGACCTAAGGCATTTGCAACACCCGTACCGTATTCAGGGTCTGCTTTGTAACAGTTACGAATGTGACGTATCTGGATAAACTTCTCTGCACCACCCACTTGAGCTGCCGTGTTACTAAAGAGAACCTCGGCTTTGCCGTCTGCCTTAATAATCCGGAACAGATCTCCAGGCTGTGTATAGTAATCCTCATCGTCGTCTCTGAAGTTGTGTGCATACGCATCTCCACTTAACTCTAAAGGGGGTTCTTTTGCAGAAGGATCTTCCTGCCACTCCCCGTAACTATTCGGGTTGTAATGAAGTGCGGATCCATAATTCCCGTCTACACGCATGGCCCCATCGCGATGAAATGCATGGTATGGACATTTGGGTTTATTTACAGGAATTTGGTAATGGTTTACACCTAAACGATAGCGCTGCGCATCTCCATAGGAAAAGAGTCGACCTTGCAGCATTTTGTCTGGGGAGAATCCAATTCCAGGAACAATATTGGTTGGATTAAATGCCGCTTGTTCCACATCTTGAAAATAGTTCTCTGGGTTGCGGTTTAACTCAAATTCTCCGACCGGAATTAGAGGAAAGTCTTTTTTCGACCATACTTTGGTTAAATCGAACGGGTGAAAACGATATGTTTTCGCTTCTTCTTCGGACATGATCTGAACAAACAATTTCCATTTGGGAAAATCACCACGGTCAATCGCTTCAAGCAAATCTCTTTGAGAAGATTCACGGTCATTCCCAATTAGGTTTGCAGACTCCTGATCCGTTAGGTTTTCAATTCCCTGTTGCGTACGGAAATGGAACTTAACCCAATGTCTTACATTGTCTTTATTGATGAAGCTATAGGTATGACTACCAAATCCGTGCATGTGTCTAAATCCATTGGGAATTCCACGATCACTCATTACGATGGTTACCTGGTGAAGTGACTCTGGAAGTAAAGTCCAGAAATCCCAATTCGCATTGGCACTTCTCATGTTTGTTCTAGGGTCTCTCTTCACGGCATGATTCAAATCTGGAAATTTCATTGGATCCCGGAAAAAGAAGACAGGCGTGTTGTTTCCAACCAAATCCCAAATTCCTTCGTCTGTGTAAAATTTAAGAGCAAATCCACGAATATCACGCTCGGCATCCGCTGCGCCTCTTTCTCCTGCCACGGTGGAGAAACGAGCAAACATATCTGTTTTCTTACCTATCTCACCGAAAATACTGGCTTTTGAATACTCAGAAATATCATGGGTTACGGTAAAGGTACCAAAGGCACCCGACCCTTTTGCGTGCATCCTTCTTTCCGGAATTACTTCGCGGTCAAAGTTGGCCATCTTTTCTAAAAACCAATAATCCTGCATGAGCATCGGTCCTCTTGGTCCAGCCGTCATTACATTTTGGTTGTCGGGTACGGGTGCACCGGTCTGTCGCGTGAGTTTTTTGTTCTTGTCTTCCATAATCATTCTATTTAAATTTAAGTAAAGGTAATTAGATATATCATATCAAAGCACGACATCGCAATTGATAGAATCAATATTAGCAACATTGAATTTGCTATTAAAAGTATGGAAAATTTACCAAATGGACACGAGGTTCCTTGTTTTAACTATTCCGTTCGAAGATTATTCCCGTCGAGAATATGCAGACGCCTAAATACGCTCCCCATGATCACCGTTAATAGTCCCACAAATAAGAAGGTATAGCGAAAGGCTAGATGAATGTTTTCCCCATCTTCACTTACATTTTTCTGAAAAAAGCGAAGCACCAACAGTCCAAAGGCAATCCCAAATCCGATTGCAAGTTGTTGGTTTACGGCTAAGAGCGAATTTCCACTACTTGTATGACTTTCCCTTAAATCGGCTAAAGAAATGGTGCTCATCGAGGTGAATTGAATGGAATTAAAGAATCCTAGCAAGGCCAACAGGGGAATAAACCAGTAAATCGAATCCGTAATAGAAGGAATCGCTAGCGCCATAATTAAGACTCCGATAATGATTGTATTGATACGAAGGGTTTTACGATAGCCCAATTTATTTAAGATTCGAAGTACGGCAGATTTTCCAAACATGGCCGTTAGAGCCATCGGTGCAATAATCCACCCCGAAACCACTGCGCTCTCCCCGTAGGCAATCTGCACGAGCAAGGGAACCAACAAGGGAATCGCACTAATTCCCAATCGAGTAGCAAGATTTCCTACCACGCCAACGCGAAATGTCCGTATTTGAAAAAGATCCATAGGAAAGATAGGATCAGGCGTCTTTATTGCATGCTTATAGTAAAAATAAAACATCAAAAACCCGAGAATGACAATCAGTAACACGGGCGTAATGTTTTGAAGGGTTCCAAACAGTTCTAGGGAAATGGACAAAAGCAGGGAGGCTGCACCAAAGATCAAAAAGCCTTTAAGATCAAAATGACCTCCCACGCTTTTAAAATCAGGCATGTATTTAAGCCCAAGTATCACCCCTAGCACTCCGATAGGAATGTTAATTAGAAAGATCCAATGCCAGGACAAATAATCCACGAAATACCCACCCACGAGTGGACCTAGAATTGGACCAATTAAGGCTGGAATAACGGCATAGTTTAAAGCCTTGAGTAACTCATTCTTTTCAAAGGTTTTAATTAGAGCAAGGCGTCCCACAGGCGTCATTAACGAACCCCCTAATCCTTGTACAATTCTTGAGATGACCAATTGGTTCAACGATTGGGAAACAGCACAAAACACCGACCCCAATGCAAACAGAACAATGGCAAATACAAAAACCTTTCGGGTTCCAAAACGATCCGCCAAATACCCACTCACAGGCATGAAGATCGCTAAGGTTAAGACATAACTAATAATCGCATTTTGCATATGCAAAGGCGATTCATTTAGATCTATCGCAATTGAGTTTAGCGATGTATTTAGAATGGTAGAATCCAGCATCTGCATAAAAATCGCAGTGGCAAGTATAAAAGGAAGTACCTTCTTCGTGGTCGGTGTGACCCTATCCAATGTGGGCATACTCGTTAGATATCAAAAATCGAACCTTTTCAAATCCACTTCAAATGAGAGTGCGCTTTCTTTGTCTATATGGTCAAATAACTGCTTTGCATAGAAATTTCCATTTAAAACTCCTCGGGCTCCCAGTCCATTGAGTACAAACAAAGCCGCATGTTCTTTGTGTCCTCCAAGAATTGGTCTACGGTCTTTTACGGTGGGACGAAATCCGAAATGAGGATCTACAGATAGAATGGAACCTTCATAGAATTCAGATAGCCCATTGGTGAGCTGCTCAATTGCGGTTGGTTCAACTTCTAAACTCTCAGAATGCCGATCGTAGGTTCCACCATAATAAAAGCGGTTCTTCTCCGATAAAAATAAAAAATGCTTCTTTTTGACCACCACAGATAGAGATTCCAAGTCTTTCAGCTCAACATTGATCTGGTGACCTTTGTTGGGATTCACAGGAATCTGCTTAAAATAAGGGTTTTCTTTCACTCCCATCCCTTCCGCAAAGACGACATATTTGTACGGTATATCCCGATAAGTCCTCTTTTCTGGATTTAGCCTCTCATAGTCAAACCGCTCTTCAAGCAGTGCATTCTTATCTTGTAAAACCTTTCTTAAATCTGAGAAAAAGGCCTCCACCCTAATGCGACCAGAATGGTTTACCTTTCCCACTCCGAAAGGATTTAAAAGCCCATCGAGTGTACTGAAATCAAGGCTTAGAAAGGGAGCAAGAAGCGGATCAAGCGCCTTACGCTCCCATAGCTCTCTCTCTTTCTGGTCGTGAAAGATTCGAGAAATGGGCTCGTCGACAAAGTAATTAACCCCAGTGTAGGTTTCCATCTCCTCAAGGGTTTGATGAAGCGCCTCAATTTGCTCCATCGCCCGATCAAAGGTGGTAAACTTTTTCAATACGACTGGATTCACAATTCCAGCTGAAATATGCGAGGCACTTTTTTTACCTTCTGAAAAAAGCAAAAAAGATTTTTCATGTTTCAAAAGTTGATGTGCAAAAAAGAGGGCTCCGTACCCATCTCCAACAATCAAATACTCAATTTCTTTCATAAGGATACTTTAATTTAGAAACAGCGACCTATAGGAGTTGCCTACGCTTGTTCTATAAATACAGAAAGCCACTCAAAACGGAGTGGCTTTTATTCTAGTTTAGTTTGCTTTTGAAAAGCAAACTAAAAAAAAACAGTCTTTATTCTACCGTTACAGATTTGGCTAAGTTTCGGGGTTGATCCACATTCGCCCCACGATAAACAGCTACATAATACGATAAAAGTTGAAGCGGTACCGCCGCTACAATTGGAGAGAAGCATTCCGAGGTTTCCGGAATTTCAATCACGTGGTCTGCTACGCTCGCTACTTGGACATCTCCTTTGTTAACCACTGCGATTACTTGTCCTTTTCTCGCTTTAATCTCTTGTACGTTGCTCACAATCTTGTCATAATGCCCTTTCTTAGGAGCAATTATTACAATCGGCATATTTTCGTCAATTAAGGCAATCGGACCGTGCTTCATCTCTGCAGCCGGATATCCTTCTGCATGGATATAGGATATTTCTTTCAGTTTAAGAGCTCCTTCCAAAGCGGAAGGGTAATTGTATCCACGACCTAAATAAAGGAAGTTAGTCGCATCGACATAACTCTTAGAAATTTCTTTCACATGGTCATGGGTAAGCTCAAGTACTTCTTCAATCTTCTTAGGAATTTGTTCCAATTCCGTAATAAGTCTCATGAATTCTTGGTTGCTTAAATTCCCATTATGTTTACCTAATTTAAGTGCAATTAGGGAAAGAACTGTAAGTTGAGCTGTAAAGGCTTTGGTTGATGCGACTCCAATCTCTGGACCTGCGTGGGTATAAGAACCAGCGTCCGTAATTCTTGCAATTGAAGAATCCACGACATTACAAATTCCATAGATGAAAGCACCTTTTTCTTTTGCAAGTTTTAAAGCCGCCATCGTATCGGCGGTTTCACCCGATTGTGAAATCGCGATCACCACGTCTTTTTCTGTAAGGATTGGATTTCGGTAACGGAATTCAGAGGCGTATTCTACTTCTACAGGAACGCGTGCAAACTCTTCGATCAAATACTCTCCTACCAGTCCGGCATGCCAGGAAGTTCCACAGGCAATAATTATAATTCGGTTGGCGTTGTTAAAACGCTCCACATGATCCCAAATTCCTGCCATTTTAATGATTCCTTCGTCTACAAGAAGACGTCCTCTCATGGTATCTTGAATCGATTTAGGCTGTTCAAAAATTTCTTTTAGCATGAAATGCTCATAACCTCCTTTCTCGATTTGCTCTAAGCTTAATTTAAGCTCTTGTACTGCAGGGTCGATAATAGAATTGTCTGCAATGCTTCTAATTTCTACTCCTTTCTCTAACGAAATGGTAGCCATATGGCCTTCTTCCAAATAAATGGCTTCTTTCGTAAACTCAATGAATGGAGAGGCGTCGGAAGCAATAAAAAATTCTTTTTCCCCTAGTCCGATCGCAAGAGGAGATCCTAGTCTCGCTACCACAAGTAATCCTGGATAATCGTCATGCATGACCGTAATTGCGTACGCTCCATACACTTCGTTTAATGCAAAACGAATCGAAGTCGCCAAATCGTACTCCTTGTTAATATCCATGAAGTATTGGATCAGGTTTACAAGCACTTCGGTATCGGTTTCGGAATGGAAAACAAATCCTTTTTCCGTTAGCATGGTACGCAGCGTATCGTAGTTTTCGATAATTCCGTTGTGAACCAGCGCTATTTTCCCATTGTTGGAAATATGCGGATGCGAATTCCGATCGCTCGGTACTCCATGGGTAGCCCAACGCGTATGTCCCATCCCTACATGAGCCTTTCCTTGCAATTCCGAAGAAATCGCAACCAGGTCATCTACTTTACCTTTGGTTTTGGCAATGTTAAAATCAGTTCCTATTCCGTCCAGTACAATTCCGGCACTGTCGTATCCTCTGTACTCTAATCGACGTAGACCGTTAATCACTACATCATAAGCATCTTGAAAGCCTGTATATCCTACAATTCCACACATAATAGATTCGGGTTATTTAGTTGAGTAAATAATATTTAATTGAGCACGCTTAGCACTAGAAGGATTGCTACCCACAAGGACCACACGGTAAGGGGTATACGCTCTTGAAGTGAAGGAGGGTCCTAAAAGACTCCCATTTGAATTGTTAATTTCATAATCACCAACCGCTAAGGAAATGTCCTGGACCTCGTCTGATTTTTCAATGATATCTTTCAAGGTTTGGGTAATGGTTAAGTCATAGTAAGCTGGATTTTTATCTAAATCCGTTGCTTTTACTAAATTAAACAAAGCTCCAAGTCCTGAAAATGCACTCACCTCCTTTAGAAAAGTGGAGAGATCGGCCTTCCCCGTACTAGGATTGTAATAACTAGCCGTAAACATATTGGGCTTCGTTAAGTCGTTATTCCAACTTGATACGTCCGTATAGAGTCTCACTTTAGCCGAGAGAATATTAATCTTGTTTTCTTTGTAAAGCTCGCGAATCTGAGAAAGACTTTCATTGCTTAATCTAATTCCTACATTGGCGCCTCCCATACCTTGAGGGTATAGCAGAGGATCTCCAGTTTGGATATTAGGAGAAGAAGTCCCATTGTATGCTAGTGAGGGAGTTCCCGCGCGGTCCGCTTCAATTAGGTTAAACCTTGCGTTCTCTGTACCCAAAGCGAGAGGGAAAGTCGTTTTGCGACGCTCTGTCTTCCCATCAGTCGTGAGTTCGTTACTGTAATAGATAATGATCTGCGTTTCGGCAGGTGTAATGTTCATGATAAATCCAGTAGACTCCGCTACGGATAACTTAACCCCTTTAAAATAACGAATAAAGTTAGATGCATCGGAAAGTTCCGCTTGTCCTTCCTTCGCGAAAATTTTATTTGCAAAATACGTTTTATCCAAAGGCACTCGAATTCTTGCTTCTCTTTTGTATAGAGCCGAACCGTCCTCGTCTTTGGTTACATCAATTGCACTGACTGTACCTTTGATGGTCTTGGACCCAAGCAATGCTCCAGTTCCCACCGCTTTCCGAGAAGAAACTTTGTCACTACTAGCGCCTAAAAAGTCAGTGACCTCATGTACATTTAACGTCATCGTCGCACTTTCATCTCCATAAAGTCGGATAGGATAGGTGGAGACGACCCTTTTGGCCTTTACATTCCCTTCTGGGAAAATGTATTCTTCGTCTGTGGTGGTTTTTACCGAATCCACTGGAAATACGGGTCTAACCTCTAGCACAACCGAATCAATGACCGCATTCGTACCAAAACTTGGGTTGTAATTCGAAAGTCTTGCTTGCGTTACATAACTGGAACGCTGCATCCCGAATTGTCCTTCCTTAAATGCCCCAAGCGTCGCGCTTGTGATACGGGTGGCATCGGTTCTGATGGAATCTTGGTTGCTAATATTGTATGCGATTACGTCAAAAGACTTTGTAATTCCTTTGGCGGCTGTATCGTCAAAAAATTGCGAGCCTAAATCGTCGGCTTCGGCTTCACAGCTAAACAGTAAAAAACTTCCGGATAAAAATAATACAGAAGTTTTTAAGATACTCTTAATAGTTTCAGTCATTTATTAAGTTCAAATATTTTTAATATACTTTTTCAATGGATTCAGCCTCTACAAAATCAGCCTTGCTCGATTCTGAGGCTTGGTAAGCTTTGTCAAGGTCTCCTTCTAAAAATTCATCCCCTTTCACCACGACATCTGCAAAATCCATGCTATCTAATACAAATTTCTGACTCGTCGGTTCACTCACGACTGACAAATCCGGAATTTTATCGAATTCCAATACTTCTTTTATGGAAGAATTTAATTCTAATACTTCTTCATTATAGACTGAAATTACAATTTTAGTGTCTTTAAAATAATAATCGTCTTTGTAGAAATTTTTTAAATAGATGGGAATTAAAGAAGACATCCAACCGTTGATGTGGATCACATCGGGAACCCAGTTGAGTTTCTTGATCGTCTCAATGACTCCTCTTGCGAAAAACACAGCGCGTTCTCCATTGTCATCAAAGGGTACCCCTTCGTCGGTGCTGTAAAGCTGCTTTCTTTTGAAGTACTCTTCGTTGTCAATAAAATAAACTTGAAGTCTTTCCCCTGGCAAAGAAGCCACCTTGATAATGAGGGGCTGGTCAAGGTCGTTAATGATTACATTCATTCCTGACAAGCGAATGACTTCATGCAGTTGGAATTTCCTCTCACTGATTTGTCCAAAGCGTGGCATGAATACTCGCACATCATGTCCCTCTTGGTGCATTTTCAGCGCCATTTTGCTTACCGTGGCCGCCATGTTGCTATCCTCTTGATAAGGAAACATCTCGGTGGTCACGTATAAAATTTTCTGATTCGGCATAATTTCTTTCTCTTCTCTTTATGAGCTATAGTGTAGTGCAAAATTACAAAAATTTAAACGAAGTCTTAGATATTAACATTATTTATGATACTCCCATGGATAAATGTAATAATAGAGATTTTGGCGCTCCCTTTTTTTTTCTATTTTTGCCTTGAAACAATACGAAATTCTAATGGAAATACTTCGCAGTAAATCCGCTCTTCGAGCGTACATCGAACGGAATAAAGAAATGGGGAAACACATTGGGTTCGCCCCAACCATGGGAGCGCTTCACGAGGGACATTTGTCCTTATACAAAGCGGCGAGAGAAGAAAATGATTTGGTCGTAAGTTCCATTTTTGTAAACCCAACACAGTTTAACAACCCCAAAGATCTAGAAACCTACCCAAGAACCCTAGAGGCGGATCTAGCCCTCCTAGAGCAAAGCGGAAACGTAGATGCCGTATACCTACCGAAGGTGACGGACCTCTATCCGGACGGCCCAAAGAGCAAATCATATGATTTCGAAGGGCTCGAAAACAAAATGGAAGGAGAATTTAGACCGGGTCACTTCAATGGAGTGGGCACTGTAGTTGAAACTCTTTTCTCTCAAGTAAAACCCAACCGCGCTTATTTTGGAGAAAAAGATTACCAACAATTATCCATTATTCGAAGACTAGTCGAAACGAAAAATATACCTATCCAAATCATGGCGGTTCCAATTTTGCGTGAAAAAAGTGGACTCGCGATGAGCTCTCGCAATGAGCGTCTTTCTAAGGAAGATCGCATTGCGGCACAACTAATTCATGAAACCCTAGTGAAAGTGGACCAATGGTTTCGAGTGGTTTCCATCGAGGAAATCAATCAAAGAGTGGAAGAAATCTTCAAGAAAGCAAAGGGCTTTGATTTGGAATACTTTCGAATTGCGGACGAAGAAACATTAGAACCGACCGACTTTTTCTACAAAGATCGATCCTATCGCGCCTTTGTTGCCGTGAATCTTGGAGGTGTGCGCCTTATTGACAACATGCACCTCGCGTAAGAGACCATTCCTTTAAAAATATCAAAAGCCTTCCGTTAGGAAGGCTTTTGAACACCAAATCACAAAATATTAATATGAAAAAAATTCACTTTACCAGTAAATTTCGTGACCTGGCTGGGATTCGAACCCAGGACCCATACATTAAAAGTGTATTGCTCTACCAGCTGAGCTACCAGGTCGGCCACTTGTACAAACAGATATGTGTCTGTTAAAAAGTGGTGCAAAGATAGAACTTTTTTTAAAAACTCAAAATTTTTTAAGACATTTGTATAAAATAAAAACATGATCATTTCACTAGCCGGATACATGGGAAGCGGCAAATCACACATTTCCAAATTATTGAGTGATAAAACCGGTTTTGAACGGGTCGATCTTGACAAAGAGATTGCTTCAGCGCAGGGCATGAGTGTGTCAGATATTTTTGAAAAAAAAGGCGAAATCTACTTCCGTAAACAAGAAAGACTCGTTTTAGAATCTCTTTTGAACGAGAAGCAAACCCCTTTCGTTTTAAGTTTGGGCGGAGGAACTCCTGCGTATTATGACAATATGAAACTCATTCGTGAGAAAACGAGAAGTTTTTTTCTGCAAGCCAGTATTACCACATTGTGCGAAAGGCTTCTTCGGGGACAAGATAAACGACCTCTCGTCGCTCGAATACCCAAGGAAGAACTTCCTGAATTCATCGCGAAGCATCTTTTCGAACGAAATGCCTTTTACTCACAATGTGAATTTACACTGAACACCAACGCAAAAGATCCCGAAGAAATCATAACGGAAATCCTTATTCGTCTAGATCTTCTTTAAAAAAATCTTGCCAATAGTCCTGCTCGCTCATATCATAGGATTTGTCTATCTCGTTTTCTGAGTCCAAGGAAGTGTAATCTTCAATCTCACGTCGGTCCTTCTTGGTAGGGCGGCCTTCGCCACGGGATCTGTAATAACTTTGCTCCATTTTTCGCAGTTGCAATTGGTCGTATTGCTTTTGCTCGGTCCTATCTTGCACATAAGAAGCCACTAATTTTGCCCCTACTCGACTTTTAGGCAGGTCAATTACCTTAATCTGATACTCAATTTGATTCTTTCTGACTTTAATTAGATCTCCAATTCTCACCTCTCTTGAGGCCTTAACCACATGATCTACAATCGATACCCTGTTTTTTTTGATTTCATCTGCGGCAATGGATCTCGTTTTATAGAATCTCACACTCCAAAGGAATTTATCTATTCGCATATTTTTTATACTTTTGCGTATCAAAATTAAGAAATTAAATGAGAAAGATTTTTATCTATATAGGCATTGTGGCAACGGCACTTGTTTCGTGCGACGACAATTACCAAGACCCCTACAAAATCAAAGAGGTAAAGAATTTGAGTACTCAAAATTCGAATGACGACAAGGCGATTGCGGAGTATATGGACACCCATTATTTGGATGGGCAAGGTAAGATCCAAGCTTTCGTAGCGACCACTCCAGACGACGATGGCAATAAAAAGCTATCAGAATTGCAACCCAAAACGCTTCCATCAGGAGTGATTGTGATCGTAAGAGAAGGAGCTCAACCTGTAACTGGAAAAGAAATCGGTACCACAGACGTGATAAGCATCATGCAAAGAACTTATGCTTTCCTCTCTGATGGAGAAGATGGCGCTGAATTCCATACGCCTTATCCTTTCGCCAACACAGTCGATGGTTCAGGGATTCCGGACAAAGACCCGGCATACTACTATGCGAAGCCTTCTGTACTTGAAGCCTCTGACAAAACAAAAGACTACTATGAAATCGAAGGATTCCAAGAAGGCCTAAAAGCTTTTAAAAGCTTTGCAAAGGAGGATTCTGAACTTTACAACCTACAAGGGGTAATTATCGTTCCTTCAAGAGCAGCCTTCGCAAGAGATAGCCATTTTCCTTACCTAGGACTTAACTGGAGAAACCGAAACTTCGTGTTCAATTTCCAGATCTACAATACAAGAGAAAGAGCCGCCAACGAAAAATAAGGGCCTCCATCTCACGCAGTAACAAGAGCAGTATTTTTAGGAAATACTGCTCTTGTTTTTTGCCCTCGGCTCTATTGCGATTAGCAAAACTAAAATAAAAACTCAGGAACCAACGAATAGAGCTCTAAATTGCCTTTGCAAAGTACTTTGTATCCAAACCTAAGCTCACCTTGAAAAAGCGCAAAAATGGTCATTTTAAACCCCTCTAGTCCGCTACTCACCTTTGAACTTTAGCCCTACCTATTCTAGTCGCCTTCCGAATCGCTTATTAGTTCCTACATTTATTCTTATCAACTATTTAGAAAAGGATAATTAAGGAAAGCTCTCTACGAACAACTGCCCTGGCTAGCAAAAAAAATGGGAACCGAAGTTCCCATTGAATTAATATTTTGAAGTTTCCTCTTTCACATTACTTAGAATGTCAGGGAAATAATGATCCGCTATATGCTCGAATTCATCGCCTCGCATAAACATGGTGGCATCCACATCGCTATACGATTTACGTCCTGCTGCTGCAATTAGTTCGTTGCAAGTACGAAGGGTGTTCTTATGGAAATGGTAAACACGCTCTGCCTTGTCCGTTACATCAAGTCCTTTAATTAGCATCTTGTCCTGCGTTGCAATCCCGGTTGGACAATTGTTTGTATTGCATCGTAAGGCTTGAATGCACCCCAAGGCAAACATAAATCCTCTCGCATTGTTACAAAGGTCTGCTCCTAGTGCTACAGCACGTAAAATATCTAAGGAAGTAAGAACTTTTCCACTCGCGATTACTTTCATCTTATCACGCACATTGAAATTTCTTAGGGTCTTATTGACAAAGATTAAGGAAGGCTCAAGAGGCATCCCTACTCCATCGGAGAATTCGGGAGGTGCGGCTCCGGTTCCACCTTCAGCTCCATCGACTGTAATAAAGTCAGGATAAATTTTAAGCACATTCATTTGCGCACAAATTTCTTCAAATTCTCTTGTGTCTCCGACGCAGAGTTTAAACCCAATCGGTTTTCCACCAGAAAGTTCGCGTAGCTGCTGCACAAATTTTAAAAGACCCGCAGCATCAGAAAAAGCAGAATGTGAGGGTGGAGAAATAATCGTTAACCCTGGGGTTACGTGTCTAATGCTTGCAATCTCCGGTGTATTTTTTACTCCGGGAAGAACTCCTCCGTGACCAGGTTTAGCCCCTTGAGACAATTTGATTTCAATCATCTTCACATTCTCCATCGCGGAGTAGTTTTTAAAAAGCTCAGGATTAAAGTTCCCCTCATCGTCACGGCATCCGAAGTATCCCGTTCCAATTTGCCAACAGAGGTCCCCACCTTCACGGTGATAAGGAGAGATTCCTCCTTCACCCGTATTGTGGTAAAACTGACCTTTTCTTGCTCCACGATTTAATGCTTTTTGAGCTCTGTCACTTAAAGATCCAAAACTCATGGCTGAAATATTAAACAAAGAAGCGGAATAAGGCTTCGCGCATTGATGGTTCCCAATTAAAGTTCTGGGCAAATCTTCCATCGGATGCTGTGCATAAATCGAATGTTTAATCCCTTCGTATTTTCTATGGTTAATCTCCAACTGAGTTCCAAAAGGTACGGTGTCACTAATGTTTTTAGCTCTTCTGTACGCAGAAGATCTTTGGTGTCTTGGAAAAGGCTTGCCATCGGTTTCACGTTCGATAAAATACTGTTGCATTTCGGGAGAAATGGACTCAAAAATATACCTAAAATAGCCTAAAACAGGGAAATTCCTTAAAATTGCATGTTTGGTCTGCATGGCATTGTAAATACCGAGGATATACAGCACACTTAGCAATATAGGAATCCATAAATAGGCACCAAGGGTAATTGAAATAATCCATGTGGCAACTACTACGACCGCTCCCCACCTCAAAAACTGATCTCTCATGTTGTGAAATTTTTGTCAAAATTAAGCATTAATTACGTCTGCTAAATTTAATAAAAATTTAACAATCCGTTCAATCCATTAGTGAAATCCCGAAATTCACAGAATCTAAATAGTCGAAACACAGTGAATATCTGCTTTTACCTTGTTTCTCTGAAGAAAAACAAGGTAATTGAAAAAATCTATTAAACACGATCTGTTTTATGAAAAAACCATAAACGGCGAAAACACCCCTAATAAGGCACTCTGCAGAAGTTTAAACTTGGGCTAAAAACGTTTCAAACAAAGCACTCGCATCCATTGTTCCGTTGGACTTTAATTCGCCCAAAGTCACATACTCGATTTCATTCACCTTTTTCGCATCGTACGGCTTAGATACACGTACATAATTTTCAGTGAATCCAAACATGAATCCCTCTTTGTTCTCATGTTCCCATAAAACTGGAAGAGTTTTGCCTTTCTGCGATTGGTAAAAGGCCATTTTCTTTTTTTCCGAAAGAATGCGAAGCATCTTGTTCCTTTTCTTCCTCTCCGCCACAGGCACAGCTCCCTGCATTCCTGCCGCTTCCGTATTTTCTCTCTCTGAGTACGTAAAGACATGAAGGTAGGAAATCGGAAGTGAATTTAAATATTCGTAGGTTTCCAAAAAATGTTCATGGGTTTCCCCTGGAAACCCGACAATGACATCGACCCCAATGGCAGCATCAGGTAAAACTTCTCTGATTTTTTCTATTCTCTCGCTATATAATTTTGTTAAATAGCGTCTTTTCATTTTCTTAAGAAGATCATCGCTCCCACTTTGAAGCGGAATGTGGAAATGTGGAACAAAACGAGCACTGTGTGCGACAAGCTCAATGCTTTGATCTTTTAACAGATTAGGCTCAATGGAGGAGATTCGAATTCTCTCAATTCCCTCGACCTCATTTAACCTTGTGATTAAATCCAAAAAGGTGTGCTCATGGGTTTTGTTTCCAAATTCACCTTTCCCATAATCTCCGATATTCACCCCTGTCAAAACGATTTCTTTAATACCCCTGGAGGCAATTTCTTTTGCGTTTAACACGATATTCTCGATAGTATCCGATCTAGAAATACCACGAGCTAGGGGGATGGTACAGTAAGTACATTTGTAATCACATCCGTCTTGCACTTTCAAAAAGGCCCGGGTACGGTCGCCGATCGAATAGCTACCAATAAAGAAATCAGCATCGCTAATCTCGCAAGAATGCACAATGCCTGCCTCTGAGGATTTCTGCAAATCTTCAATATAACTAGGAATGTTGAACTTTTCACTTGCACCTAGTACAAGATCCACTCCTTCTATATTCGAAATTTCTCCAGGTTTTAATTGCGCATAGCAGCCCACCACTACAACCAATCCCTCGGGGTTTGATTTAAGGGCTCGTTTCACATGAAATTTGCATTCTTTGTCTGCTGTCTCCGTGACGGAACAGGTATTAATGACATAAACATCCGCACTTTGATCAAAGCTCACTTTTTCATATCCCGCCTCAGAGAGTCCACGGGCAATAGTAGAGGTTTCTGCAAAATTTAATTTACAGCCAAGTGTATGATATGCAGCGGTTTTAAAGGTATTGTTGCTCATAATTACAGAATGCAAATTTACATAAATTATTTTACGACTCCCTCAACCTGATTTTTATCCTGTTTCATAGCTGCATCAAAAGTAGATGTGGACTAATATTTTTTTCTGATTTCACTACTTCCCAGGTAGCAAACCGGTGACGAATTTGATTGAGGGGCTCCTTGCGGGCTGTTGAGGTTACTAAAAAGCAGCTTAATGTGGGATTCTAAACGGGTGAATTCCTTTTGTGCATGAACAGAAAGAATAGAATTCGCATCGCAAAATGACAATTCATCCCATGCACATTGAAGTTCCCTAACCTTTTGCGCCTGGCGACTCAAATCCCATTTTTCCACTTCGGATTGAATTTTTTCTAGAGCCGCTACCCTCCCTTGATCAGGTGCGAATTGCTTATGAAGTTGTATCCCTTTCGAAAGGAGGGCAAGAAATTCCATTTTGAAGTGAAGGATAGGGTTCATTCTGCATTTTCCTACAAAGTTATCAATTCCTACATCATCCTCAAAAAACACAAGAAGAGTATTTCGCACCTACTCATAGTCCATCTTGTGCGACCCAATTCTTCTCATCTATTGCTAAATTAGACGAAGACTTTCTTTTCTACGCACGTAAAAAAGGTATCTTTGCCCGTCAAATAGTAAAGAAAGAGAGAAATGGATTTTAAAAATTTTCAGATGCCTTACAGCATCAACCCTAAGTATTCGAAAAAAGTCGCTTACTTTTCCATGGAATTTGCCATCGATCAGTCACTGAAAATATATTCGGGTGGACTTGGATTTTTAGCCGGTTCCCACATGCGAAGCGTATACAACCTTAAACAAGATGTGGTTGGAATTGGAATTCTGTGGAAGTTCGGGTACTATGACCAAGCTCGTAACCACGACCAAACCCTTCAGCCGACCTGGACAAGGAAAATGTATAGTTATTTAAAAGACACCGGAATTCAATTTCAGATTGATATTCACAGTGCCCCAGTTTGGGTAAAAGTATGGTACTTAGATCCTGAAATCTTCCATACAGCTCCCATGTTTTTGCTTTCCACGGACGTTCCTGAAAACGACCATTTGTCCAAAACCATTTGCCATAAACTTTACGATGCAAATGAGGCCACAAAACTAGCCCAATACATTTTACTTGGAAAAGGCGGTGCCAAGATGCTAGATATGATGAATCTCGAAAGAGAAGTCTATCATTTGAACGAGGCGCATGGATTACCTGCTGCGTTTTACTTGTTACGCAAGTACGGAGGAAATAGGGAAGCCGTCAAAGAAAAGTTAGTATTCACCACCCATACCCCAGAAGAAGCGGGCAATGAAAAGCACAGCTTAGAGATGTGCCATACAATGTCTTATTTCTCTGGATTTTCCAAAGAAGAAGTGAAAGCCATTGAAGGCTACGGGGACGAATCAATGTTCAACCACTCTCTATGCGCACTTAAAATGGCAAGAATGGCGAACGGAGTTTCGCAATTGCATGGACACGTTTCACGCGAAATGTGGGGTAAATACCCTGGAATATGTGAAATCAAATCCATCACGAATGCGCAAGAGTATACCTATTGGGCCGACAAACCACTTTATGCGGCAAAAGACCAGAACGACTCGCTGGCCTTTGATGAACGAAAATCTTACCTTAAATCGAGACTCTTCGATACAGTCGCAGACCAGTGCGGAAAACTTTTCGACCCGAAAGTCTTTACCATTGTATGGGCAAGACGATTTGCAGGGTACAAAAGACCTGATTTGTTACTTCATGACAAGGCTAGATTTGAAAAATTATTAAACCATCCTGAGTTTCCCGTTCAAATCATCTGGGCAGGTAAACCATATCCTATGGATTACTCAGCAATTTCCACATTCAATCACTTAGTGGAACAGAGCACTCACCATAAAAACATGGCCGTATTAACGGGCTATGAACTTTCACTTAGCCGACTTTTAAAGCAAGGATCAGATCTTTGGTTAAACAACCCAAGGGTCCCTCGCGAAGCGAGTGGAACCTCAGGAATGACTGCCTCTATGAATGGATCTGTGAATTTATCCACGGACGACGGTTGGATTCCTGAATTTGCAATCTCAGGAGAAAATGCTTTTGTAGCTCCCCAAGCGAACTACGAAACTATGAGTGTTTATGACCAGGATCAATACGACCTCAATTCCCTTTACGATTTATTGGAAAATGAAATTCTTCCTGCTTATTACACGCAAAAAGAAAATTGGAGAGCCCTAACTTACACAGCAATGGATCAGGTGAAAACCAAATTTGGAAGCGACCGTATGGCAGACGAATACTATTCAATGCTTTACAAAAACTCTTAACATAAAGGATATCAAAAGTAAAGATCGACAGGCTAGTGCTTGTCGATCTTTTTTATAGTTTTCTTTTTTAATTTCCTAATTATCCGAGAGGTTTTTGTACTCCTATTTCGTATACGTTCGCCTGTTTTAAATACTTAGAACGTTCGCGAGAAGTTACGGATTCGAATTCACCCCGGTAAAGAACTATAATAGGATCCTCAGCTATTTCCACCTCTCCATTGGACATATACTTCTCCTCGGGACTGTTGTGGTCCATTTGATTCGACTTGAATTTCTGCAATTCATCTGCGTACTCTCTAAATCCAGGATTGGCAGAATGAATAAATTGATAGTCAGGTCCTGCATCCACTTTAAAATGAGATTTATCTCGCATTAAACCCGCTTCATCTGTAATCTCTGGATTGTCATTTCCATCTCTAAAACCAACTTCTACGACTTCTCCTCCTTTTTCCTGTGCAAAAACCTTTGCATCCTCAAACGAAGCAAAACCAGTGAAAATAGTTTTATTCTCTAGGGTATATTCTCTTAATTTTTGACTTTCTGAACTTAACTTTTTCATAACAACGATTTTGCAATTATATACTCAGAATAGCACCAATTCCTTTGCCAAGCGACACAAATCTTAAAATCTTAAAATCTTTCTAGGAAATTTTAATATATTTGATGCTTATCAAAAAATCATATGAAAAAGATAGTATCGATTCTAACTGTACTTGTTATTTCTGGGCTCACCTATCTAGGTGCGCAGCAGATTACACTAGACAAAATTTACTCCGGAGAATACCGGGGGAAAGGAATCGCAGGCGTTGCCTCTTTAAAAAGCGGGGAACAATATGCGGTCATTGAAGCGGGGGGGATATCCAAATACGGATACAAATCCGCTAAAAAAGAGGGGCAAATAGCCCAGGGGCGATTCCAAAGCTACAGTTTTTCTAAAGACGAAAGCAAAATTCTTTTGCTCACCCAAAGCCAAAGCGTTTACCGTCATTCTTATCTTGGTAAATTTGAAATTAAGGACATGGCATCCGGTAAGACATTCCCTTTAAACAAGGGGAACTTTGTACAAGAGCCTACTTTTTCTCCTGACGCAAGCAAAGTGGCTTTTATCGCGGACAACAACCTTTATTACCAAGATCTTAAATCCATGGAAATCGTACAAATTACGACCGATGGAAAGAAAAACAGCATCCTTAACGGTCTTGCGGATTGGGTGTACGAAGAAGAATTTGGCCATGCACGACAATACGAATGGACCCAGAACTCTTCCGCCCTTGTTTTCGTAAAATCGGACGAAACGGAGGTTCCAGAAATGAACATGCAAATTTACGGTAAGAGTCTATACCCTACCGATTTTCGCTTCAAATACCCGAAAGCAGGGGAAAACAACTCAGTGGTTTCTGCCCATGTCTACAATTTAAAATCGAAAACATTAGCTCCCATTGATCTATCTTCTTTTAAGAACTATTATATTTCTAATGTAATTCAAACGGCGGGAAATGACCAAGTCATTTTAATCACCTCGCAAAGAACCCAAAATTCAGCAGACGTAATTTCCGTCGATACCAAAACTGCCAAGGCGAAAAAGCTTTTTACAGAATCCGACGAGAAGTGGATTGAAATGGACAACATCACTCTCGAATTTTTAGATGATAACTCCTTTATATGGGGTAGCGAGCGCGATGGCAATCAACACTTGTATTGGTACAATGCGGACGGAAGTTTAAAAAAACAAATTACAAAAGGAGATTGGCAAGTAAAAAACTACTATGGGTTCAATCCAAAGTCACGCGAGGTTTATATTCAAACAAACGAGACAGGAAGTATTTACAGCGTAATTTCAAAAGTGAATATTGATTCTGGGAAAAGCAAACTCCTTTCTGCGAAGACAGGTTCAAACAGTGCAAAATTCAGTAAGAATTTCAATTATTTCATCGAAACTTCTTCAAGTGCGACGACGCCTCACACCTTCACCTTAAAAAACAGTGAAGGGAAAACCGTTCGTGAACTTGAAAACAATTCTGAGATGCTTGCCAAATTAAAAGCGGACAATTGGGTGGCAAAAGAATACTTCACCATCCCGAATGAAGTGGGAGATCAGATGAATGCATGGATCATCAAACCAAAAGATTTCGATCCTCAAAAAAAGTATCCTTTGTTCATGTTCCAATATTCAGGTCCAGGTTCTCAACAAGTAACCGATTCTTGGGATGGAGGAAATGGAATCTGGTTCAACCATTTAGCGCAGCAAGGCTACATCGTAGCTTGCGTGGACGGTAGAGGAACGGGAGGAAAAGGAACAGACTTCAAAAAAGTAACCTACATGGAGCTTGGTAAGTACGAAATCGAAGATCAGATTGCCGCGGCAAAATGGCTTGGAAATCAGTCTTACATTGACAAAGATCGCATCGGAATCTTTGGATGGAGCTTTGGAGGCTACATGGCTAGCCTTGCGCTAACCAAAGGGGCGGATACCTTTAAATTAGGAATCGCTGTGGCTCCGGTGACCAACTGGCGTTATTACGACACGGTGTATACGGAGAGATTCATGAGAACCCCTCAGGAAAACCCTTCCGGATACGACCAAAACTCTCCTATTAATTTCGCGAAACTTATGAAAGGTAAATTCCTTTTGGTCCACGGTACGGCAGACGACAATGTACATTACCAAAACTCAATCGAGTTTGCCGAAGCTTTAATTCAAGAGAAAAAGAAATTTCAATTCATGACTTACCCGGATAAAAACCATGGCATTTCAGGAGGCAACACTCGTCCTCAACTTTATCAAATGATGACTGATTTCATTACCGAAAACCTATAGTTGCATAAATACATTTAGACTTTAATAGAAACCTTACATGGAAACAAAAAAAAATAAACACCCCAAGGGCCTACCCTACTTATTTCTCACGGAAATGTGGGAGCGATTTGGATACTACTTGATTTTAGGGATATTTGTCCTCTACATGATCGACCCTAAAGATACCGGAGGACTTGCTTTTCTTGACAAAACTGCCGACGATATCTTTGGAACTTTTATTGCCCTAACCTATTTAACCCCTTTCCTGGGTGGATTTTTAGCGGACCGGGTGCTCGGATATGTAAAAGCTATTTACATTGGAGGAATTCTAATGGCAGCCGGATATATTGGCGTGGGCCTTTTCCAGGGTCTTCCCCTATTTTACGCGTCTTTAGGACTTGTTATTCTTGGAAATGGATTCTTTAAGCCTTCCATCTCTACGCTTTTAGGAAATCTCTATTCCGATGAGCCCTACAAAGAGAACAAAGACGCTGGATACAATATTTTTTATATGGGAATTAACATAGGAGCTTTAATTTGCAACTTTGTGGCCGCATATATGAGAAATAAATACGGATGGGGACCTGCGTTTATTACGGCAGGGGTCGGAATGCTCGTGGGACTTACCGTCTTCACGATCGGAATGAAGCACATTCGAGAAGCAAATATTTTAAAACCTGCCCAAGAAGGAGACACCAAACTTTCTACCGTTTTACTTAAAGTCTTCGTACCGGCAATTTTAGCAGGACTTGTGGGCTGGATTATTCCAGGCAATATCTTCGGAAGCGATAGTACAGATGCCTTCATTTTCGCCTGTATTCCTGTGGTCATCTTCTACATCAGTTTGTATGTAAAAGCCAATGCAGAAGACAAAAGACCCATCGGAGCTTTGCTTGCAATCTTTGCCGTCAGTCTCATGTTCTGGGCGGTATTCAAACAGAACGGTACAGCCTTGACACGATGGGCAAATTATTACACTGAGCGTGCGGCACCAGAAACGGTGGAAAAACCTTTGGAAGCGCTATATTTGGTGGAAACCAAAACCTTTGCCACGCAAGAGTCCACGGTCTACGACGATCAGTATCGTGCGCAATTGGATGAGAATGGCAACGCCATTAAAGAACCCGGAAAAGACATCTATTTCCGCAACATATCACCTGAATTTAAATCTGAACTCGAACAGAATCAAGATCAGAACGTCTATCTACTCAATACAGAACTTTTCCAATCGGTCAATCCATTTTGGGTCATCATTCTTACACCTCTGGTGGTTGGTTTCTTTATGTTCCTTCGACGAAGGGGGAAAGAGCCTTCAACTCCATCCAAGATTGTTCTAGGTCTCTTTATCTCCGCTCTATCCTGCCTAGTCATGGTGGGTGCCGTATATGTCGGAGGGAATGGACTGGAGAAGGTCTCTGCTTGGTGGCTTATAGCCGCCTATGGTGTGATCACGGTGGGAGAACTCTGTCTCTCGCCCATGGGACTCTCCCTTGTCTCCAAGCTCTCGCCTCCTCGAATCACGGCCCTTATGATGGGAGGGTTTTTCCTCTCCACTTCGATCGGGAACAAACTCTCTGGAGTACTCGCTAGTTTGTGGTACAATTACGAGGACAAAGCAAATTTCTTTTGGGTGAATTTCGGCCTTCTTCTTTTGGCCACACTCCTAGGACTATCGATCCTCAAAGGATTAAACAAAGTCATGAAGGAACGAGGTGTGAACTAAGTTCACATTAAACATACATGTTGAAAATCGCAGCTTTTGGCTGCGATTTTCTGTTTTTAATGTTGCTGGGTTTCTAAAAAAAAGTATATTTGCTAAGCTTAACATAAATTAACAATTAACTACATGGATACAGTACAGGCCAAAAAAGGTCACCCCAAGGGGCTCTATACCTTATTTTTCACAGAAATGTGGGAACGCTTCTCTTACTATGGAATGAGAGCGTTATTAACGATCTTCTTAACTGCTGAATTAGCCACTGGTGGATTTGGACTAGACCGAGCAGAATCACTTAAAATTTACGGTATATTCACCGCCTTGGTTTACCTTACTCCGATTCTCGGAGGTTGGTTCGCTGATAAAATTTTAGGACAAAGAAAGTCCATTGTAATTGGTGGGCTGGTGATGGCCATCGGGCAATTTTTACTTGCCGCAGGTGCCGCCTCTGGCTTTGTAAGCGATTTAGAATCCCGTCAACATTTATTTTATTTGGGTCTTGGTGTTCTCATTTTAGGGAACGGATTCTTCAAACCCAACATTTCCACTGTGGTAGGAGATCTATATGATAACTCTGATCCAAGAAAAGACGGTGCTTTCACCATATTCTATATGGGTATTAACATTGGAGCTTTCCTTTCTCCTTTCGTGGCAGGGACCCTGGGCGAAAAAGTAGGCTGGCCTTATGGATATTTAGCGGCTGGTTTAGGAATGCTAGTGGGTGTTCTTTGGTTTTACGCAAGAAGAAACACGCTTGGAGACAAAGGGCTTCCTCCTGGATACAAAGAAAAAGGACTTGTCAATTTAGTACCTAAGGACTGGAGAGACATTGTCATCTACACGATCGCAAATGTTGCGTTTGTCTTCCTTGTGATGTTCATTTGGAACCAAACGAACGACCTAATGCACACGATTATCATTTGGGTATTTGGAATTCTTGGTGCCGGATTCATTGGGCTCTCTATCTTCAAGGGAACCAGCGGAACTACCGAATGGACAAGAGTATTTGTTATTTTAATTCTTGCCTTCTTTAACATTGTTTTCTGGGCTGGTTTCGAACAGGCCGGAGGTACTTTCAACCTATTTGCACAAGACAACACGAACCGTGTGGTGGGTGGATTTGAGATTCCAACCACTTGGTTTCAAAATATTAATCCAATTGTAATTGTGGCGTTTGCACCTCTTTTCTCCCTGCTATGGGTGAAACTAGACAAGTTTAAACTAAACCCAAGAACTCCTGTTAAATTTGCAATTGCTATGTTTATTGGTGCGATTGCGTTTTTCATCATGACCCAAGCGAGCAACCAAGCAGAAAACGGAAACCTTGTAAGCCCAATGTGGCTTGTGGTGGTCTACGCTCTGCTTACCTTAGGAGAACTTTGCCTCTCTCCTATTGGACTATCCATGGTCACAAAACTTTCCCCGGGAAAAATCGTTTCCATTATGATGGGAGTATGGATGGCGAGTTTTGCATTAGGTAACTATTTTGCAGCAACACTAGAGCAAATTCTGGTTCAGTACCAATTTGATCTATATCCGTTTATCACCTACCTAATGATTGCTTCGGGAGTTTTACTTCTACTGCTTTCTCCTATTTTGAATAAATTCATGAAAGGAATTCACTAAAAATAAATAGAAAATAAATAACTTAAAACCACTGAACATTCAGTGGTTTTTTCTAATTTCGCCTTCTTATTCTTTAAAATGGTACAATCAATAGAGCAAATACAAGATTTCAAAGGCAAATATCCAAAACAAATTTGGGGACTCTTCTTTTCCGAAATGTGGGAGAGGTTTTGTTTTTACGGCATGCGAGGCATGCTTACTTACTTCATGATTACGGAACTTCTCATGAAAGAAGACATTGCTCAACTGCAGTATGGAGCTACGCAGGCCTTTGTTTATGCCTTTACCTTTGTGGGAGGTCTCTTTGCAGACAAAATCCTAGGCTTTCGTAAATCCCTCTTCTGGGGAGGTCTTATGATGATCGCCGGAAGTGCCATCTTAGCGAGCAATCCACACGAT
Source organism: Chryseobacterium sp. A301 (assembly GCF_054489425.1). Classification (NCBI taxonomy): domain Bacteria; kingdom Pseudomonadati; phylum Bacteroidota; class Flavobacteriia; order Flavobacteriales; family Weeksellaceae; genus Chryseobacterium; species Chryseobacterium sp. A301. Next base: position 133,741 of record NZ_JBTMWY010000004.1, on the reverse strand, counting down.
AATTTCTTTCTAGGTATTGCCTTTACCATTATCGGTACGGGGTTTTTCAAGCCGAATATCTCCACGATGGTAGGTAAACTTTACCGTCCAAATGACTCTCGAACCGATGCAGGTTTTTCACTCTTTTATGCGGGAATCAACCTCGGGGCCTTACTAGGAGGTTATTTATGCATTGCGATTGGAAAAGGAGAACTCTTTAGTCAATGGATCCCCGAGGCTCTACGTTGGAACGTCGCATTTGGGCTGGCCGCCATTGTGATGGTCATCAGTCTTGTGAATTTTCATTTTGTTCAGCGTAATCTTGGAACCATTGGTCTTCAACCCGGTCATCCGGATTCAGAACTAAAGGAACGTAAGATTAAAAAATGGCATGAGTACGCAGTGTACTTCGGTACCCTTGTGTTAATACCTATAATTATGACCATGGTGTCCAAAACGCAGTACACGGATCTATTCATGTATATCATTGGTCCTGTTACACTGCTTTATTTATTTTACGAAATGAGCAAAGTAACGCCAGCCGAACGTAAAAAACTTTGGGCGGCCCTTATCTTTATTGTATTCTCCATTATCTTCTGGGGAATCTACGAACAAAGTGGAGGCTCGCTGAGTATTTTTGCGGCAAAAAACCTTAACAACGATTTATTAGGACTTGATCCCAACGGCGTCAACAACTCGGGAGGAGCCTTCTACATCATTCTGCTTGCACCGCTGGCTGGTCTTCTTTGGATTTGGCTCAGCAAACGAAAACTCGAACCCAATACGATTGTGAAGTTTGGACTGGGATTCCTCTTCTTAGGATTAGGTTTCTACGCACTTTACGCAACGAAATTCTTTGCCAACCTACAAGGCATCACCTCTCTTAACATCTTCGCCATTGCCCTACTTATCATTACTTTTGGTGAACTTTGCCTTTCTCCGATTGGGCTTTCCATTATGACTAAACTGTCCACCAAAAATTTGCAAGGGATGATGATGGGACTGTGGTTCTTAGCCTCTGCTTATGGTCAGTATGTGGCCGGAATCATTGGGTCAAAAATGTCTCAAGCAAAAGAGGGAGCCTCCAACTATGAAGCATTGATTACGTACACTGAAGGATACAAACAGCTTGGAATATATGCGATCATTGCGGGTGTGGTTCTTATTTTAATTTCTCCTTTAATTAAAAAATTAATGCAAGAAGTCCGCTAAGGACCTTTAACTTTCAGAGCTAAACTCTATCCAAACAACTATGGTACGAATCTTTGCTTTTGTTTTATTTTTCTTCTTCGCAAAAAGCTATGCTCAAGTGGACTGGGTTCCTATTACAAAAGCATTTGAGCTTCAACAAAAAGTGCCCAAAAAGATTCTGATTCTATTCTATGAGTCCGATTGCAATTCTTGCCAAATGCTTGAAAAGCAAACCTTTGGTTCGCTTGAGATTCAAAGCTATATCCGTGAGTATTATTATGCTGTAAAATTTGACATCCACAGCACGCAAAGCTTTAGTGTCTTCGGGAAAGACTTTTCTGGTGCGGATTCACGCGAGAAGAACCCTACTAAGTACCATTCTTTTGCTAGGTTTATGAACATCACCTCCTTGCCTAGTATCGCTTTTCTCGACGAACAGAGTATGCCCATCACGACTATTCAAGGTTCATGGAATGCAAAAGAATTAGAACCTTATTTGATCTTTTTTGGTCGAGGAGATTATTTGAAAATCACCTCCAGCGAAGAGTGGGAAAACTACCGAAAGAAGATCAAATCTAAAATTAAGAACTAGTCCTTCCCTAGTTTTCGTTTTCTAACTTTCTCTAAGTGCCAAAGGCTTTTGGTACTTGAAGTAAAATTTCCGAAATTCGAACCTTAATCTATGCCCTTGACTCTAGATACTTCCATTGAATACCTTAAAGGCATTGGCCCCGAACGAGCAAAACTATTGCACTCTGTTTTGGGGCTTCGAAGCGTGGAAGATTTTCTTCAGTATTATCCTCTTCGGTACATCGACAAAAGCAAAATTTACCTCATCTCGGAACTCACGGATAATCTTCCTGAAATACAACTGAAAGGAAAAGTTTCGGAATTAAGTGAAGTGGGTGTGGGTAGGGCCAAGAGACTTCGGGCCAAATTTCAAGATTCTACAGGCACGATGGAACTCATCTGGTTTCAATACTCCAAATGGTTGAAAGAACAAATACCCATCGGAAAGGAACTCTATATTTTTGGGAAAGTATCCAAATTCAATCAAAGCTATTCCATGGCTCATCCTGAAATCGAAATTCAAGAGAGCCAATCCAGGCCTTCCTATTTAATTCCAATTTATCCAAGTTCGGATAAGCTTACCAAACGAGGGATCACTCAAAAGTTCTTTCGAGGCATCCTTAAATCCATTTGCCAAGAACTCCCCACCCTTGTGGAGGAAAACCTTCCTACAAAGGTGCTTTCTCATTACGAATTGCTATCGCGCGAAAAAGCCTTTCGGCACATTCACTTCCCTACGGATCTAGAATGGCAGCTGAAGGCCGACAATCGATTGAAATTTGAAGAAGCCTTCTTTTTTCAACTGTCCTATGGACTGAAAAAGAAACATCATGATACCACTGCAGTAGGCCATGCCTTCACAAAGGTGGGCACTCATTTCCATAACTTTTACAAAAACCATTTGCCCTTTGAGCTCACCTCCGCGCAAAAAAAGGTTCTGAAAGAAATACGTTCTGATTTAAAAAGACCCATACAAATGAACCGTCTCTTGCAAGGAGATGTAGGTTCCGGAAAAACCATCGTCGCACTTCTCTCCATGCTTCTGGCCATGGACAATGGATTTCAAAGCTGTCTTGTCGCTCCTACAGAAATCCTTGCTCAACAACATTTTATAGGAATTTCTGAGCTCCTTAAAAACACAGAAATTAAAGTGCACCTCCTTACAGGAAGTACAAAGAAAGCACAGCGAGAAGTGATTCACCAAGATTTAAGGGAACAAACCGTAAGCATCCTAATTGGAACGCATGCCGTCTTTGAACAAACCGTGCAATTCAAAAATCTAGGCCTTTGCATTATTGATGAGCAGCATCGTTTTGGCGTTGCGCAGCGCGCCACGCTCTGGACAAAGAATAAAATCGCGCCGCATATCTTAGTAATGACGGCAACCCCAATTCCACGAACACTTGCCATGAGCTTTTACTCAGACTTAGATGTGTCGGTCATCGATGAACTCCCAGCAGGTCGAAAGCCCATTATTACAGTGCATCGCAAAGAAAAAGACCGACAAAGTGTATTCCAGTTCTGTCGAGATGAAATCCGAAAAGGAAGACAAATCTATTTTGTTTATCCCCTGATCGAAGAAAGCGAAACCTTAGCCTATAAAAACCTACAAGAAGGCTACCAGATTGTCACGGACTATTTTAAAGAGTATAAAGTGAGCATGCTTCATGGAAAACTCCTACCCAAAGAAAAGGAAAAGGCTATGGAGGTGTTCGCAAGCGGTGAAAGTCAAATCATGGTAGCTACCACCGTGATTGAAGTAGGAGTCAATGTACCCAATGCTTCGGTCATGGTCATTGAGAGCACGGAGCGCTTTGGACTTTCGCAACTACACCAGTTGCGAGGTCGTGTAGGACGAGGCGCCGATCAAAGTTTTTGTATTTTAATGAGCTCTGAGAAACTTAGCAGCGAAAGCCGCAAACGAATTTCCACCCTTTGTCAAACGAACGATGGGTTCAAAATATCGGAGGTCGATTTAGAAATTAGAGGTCCTGGGGATATGTTAGGCACGCAACAAAGTGGCGTAGTTGATTTTAAAAGACTAGACCTTTTGAAAGACTATCCCATTATCAAACAAACCAAGGAACTTGTCTCAGCCTTACTAAAAAAAGACCCTCAGCTACAGAGCCTTTCGAATCAATCGATGAAAGCCTTTTACTTGAAGAACTATCGAGACAAAACCAAATGGAGCAAAATCTCGTAAAAAGAAAATGCACTTGAGCCGAGAGTCCAAGTGCAAATTTCAATTTAAGTATAAGATTTAAAGTGAAGGCGTATTACGATCTAATTTTTATTTCCACCCCCTCTTGCGACAAGTGCAATGATCAGAATTAAGACAAGGGCTCCAATGACCCATACTAGAGGATTAGACATCCAATCTCCGCTTGCCAATTCATCCCCAGGTTTGTCAATATCGACATCTACTTTCAAATCTGAAGCTTCCTGAGCAAAACTGTACACACTCATCAAAACCGTGAAGGCAAACATTTGCAGCTTGCTAACTAAATTTAATTTTTTCATAATTCATTTATTGTTTAAGGTTGTATTAAAGATTTAATTTGTATTTCTACATTCGGAAACCAGCCTGTAGACAAGGACCAGTACTGCTAGCAAAAACACAAAATGAATTTCCTTGTCCACATCAAAAACCATGTAAGCTAAAAACCAAATCAAAAATAAAATACCCGCTATCCAAAAAGGAATATTTTTCTGATTTTCATCGTTATTTCCCCAGCCAAAATCCCCTAATTTCATGTTTTTGTACTTTTATTGGGTACTAAAAATTCCAAAAAAAAATTCTTCGAGATTTCCAGCGTTCAAAAGACTACTGCTTGCCCTGCCAGAGGTTAAGAGAATCTAAAATGATCCCATTGAACTAAACAAAAGTGATTAAAAAGAAGGGGATTTCCCTTACAGAATTTTGAGAATAACTTTCAATATTTGGGAAATTCGACACTTCCGCTAAGAAAATTACAAGAGAACTAAGCAGAAGAATGTTTTATTTTCAGACCTGCTCAGGAAGTAGTATTGTGAAAATTGAACCTTCTCCGGGCTCTCCCTGCGCATAAATATAGCCGTTGTGGTTCTCAATAACTTTCTTGCATATCGCAAGTCCTATCCCAGTTCCACGGTAGTCTTCACGCGAATGAAGGCGATTAAACAAGGTGAATATCTTCTCAGAATATTGATTTTCAAAGCCAATCCCATTGTCTTTAAAAACGAGTTTAAAATAATTGGTTTTGACTTCATTGCGAATCACAGGCTCTAGAGCGGAAGAGGTTTTTGTGCAGGTAATTTCAATAAGTGGTTTGCGATTTTCACTACTATACTTAAGGGAATTTCCAATTAGGTTCACAAACATTTGTTGGATTTGGAACGGAATTACATCTAAGGTTGGCAAATGCTCTGTGGTAATCACAGCTTTTTTTTCTTCCACCAGATGGGCAAGCTCTTCCTGGGCATTTTGCAGCAAAACATTCAGATCTGTAAATTCAAAACTCGCTTCTGAACGAGTGGATCTTGAAAAATGAAGCAAATCATCGATCAAACTTCGCATGCGATTGGCTGCCACAAGGGTACGATCCATGTACTGCTTGCCGTTCTCCGTTAAGTTCTCGTAATTGGTATCGCGAAGTCTAGAGAGGAAGGTTTCAATTTTACGTAGGGGTTCTTGCAAATCATGACTCGCCGCGTAATTGAATGCTTGGAGCTCACTGTTGTTCGCCTCCAAAACAACATTGTTTTGCTCGAGATCAAGTTTGATTAAAAATTCCTCGGTAATGTCTTGTGTAATCACAAGTAGATAATCTCCCGTGAAAGGATTTGAAATCCGTTTGCCTGTTGTAGAAAGATACCGCATTTGAGGATGGTCTTTGGGCATAATACGACTCACAAAAGGTTCAAATTCGTCGCCTTCGTATATCTTTTGAATGACTTGAGAAATAAGCTCTCGGTCCTCCGTATAAACGTAAGGAAGAAGATGCTTGATTTGCTGCGAAAATGTATCGGGTTCCACGCCGAAGAGACGTACTAAATTTTGTGAAAACACGAATTCCTTTTCATCGTAAAAGAACTGCCAAGTTCCAAAATAACCAATTTTCTCCGCTTCTAAGTAAGTCTCGTTTGCGACACTTAAATTTTTATTTCGCTCGGTGAGAACATAATTAATTCCTTCGAGTTTTAATTGATCTTCAATTTCGCGCGTCACATCGGTGGTCATTACAAGGAGGATCAGTTGGTTATTTCCGGTTCTTACAATACGACCTAAAGATTGAAACTGCCTTTGCTGTCCGTCAGGGTTCACTACGCGGTAACGAAACGAATCCACCTCTTTTCCTGATTTCAGACCCTCTATTTTTTCCTCGACAAAAGATTGATCCTCGGGGTGTAACTGACCAATGAATAGATCAAGTCCTGGTCTAGAAGACTCAGGCAGTCCGAGCAATTTAAAAAAATTGGTTGAAAATTTTAGCGCTCCTGAAAACAGATCAAGGGTCCAAATTCCGTTATTCCCTACGGTTTCCGCAAGCTCTAAAGTATCGATAGACAACTGAAGTTCCTGGTTGATCAGCTTTTGATTTTTAAAATCTTTATTGATTCGAAAGAAAGCAAAAGCAAGTAGACCCAGGGAGAAAAGAGAAATAATGTAAAGGTAAATCGGAGTGGATTTTTGACTAAAAAGAAGCTCTTCACGAAGTTCGCCCAGATGCTTATGCTCCAGCACCTGCATTTTTTCAATCTGCTCCACGATCTGGGACCTCATGTAGTTTCCCTCTTCTAAAACATCAGACAACTTTGTAGACGCGTCATTCTGCTCATTATGGTTTAGGGTCTCTTTTAATCGATTTAGATTTAAGAAAATCAAGCTTCTTAAATCCACCAGGTTTGTAAACTGGTGCTCATTCTCATAGGTGAGAACTGCAATTCGCTGCGTATACTTTCGAATACGGTCTTCATTTAGAGAAAAACTACGCTTGTATTGCTCCTGCCCAGTCAAGATGTAATTCCGCCGATCGACCTCCATCGAATTGACGCTTGACAAAAGTTCTTCTAATTTCAAGGAGATATCAAACGAGCGATTTACCTGAGAATTGGTTTGCCCGATTTGATCCATATGCTTATACGTTAGCCCCATCAAAAAGAATATTAGGGCCGTCGCAACGACAAAAATTAGTCTAAGTAAGTATAAAGAACGATCAAGGCGAATAGGCATTTTTAGAATCTAAGTAAAAAATTATCTTTGTTCATTCCTGACGTGTGAAATTGCCAATTCATAGTCACTACGTCGAGTAGAACTTTTTTTAGAACTTGAAAATCATTTGGTTTTTTTATGTAAATATTGGCTCCTTTTATGAATGTTTCCTCTATATGATCCTCTGAAGAAGAGGTAGAATAAATGGCCACTGCCATATCCGAAAATCGATTGGAGGCCTTGATTTCTCCTAAGCATTCCAGCCCGTTTTTTTTCGGCATATTTAAATCCAGAAACAAAATCTCTGGCAAAATCGCATTTTCGTCATTTAAATAGTCCATCAGTTCTGCACCGTCGTTAAAGGTTTTTACTTTGGTGGTGATTTTCAATTCTTCAAACGCATCTGTGAAAAGCAAACGATCATCTTCATCATCGTCCGCTAGAAAAATATAAGTGTACTCTTTTGTCATAATCTATTTTTGAATGGCGGCTTCCCTACGCTTGTTAATGATCTTTTGAAATTGGGAGGGGGTCATCCCAGTGGTATTTTTGAACTGTGTACTTAAATGGGCTACACTGGAATAATTGAGTCGATGGGCTATATCCGTTAAGGACAACTGTTCCAAAATGAGTAGCTGTTTCGCATATTCAATTTTTTGAAGGATAATGAAATTTTCGATGGACGTATAGGTCACTTGCGAAAAAATATTCGAGATATACCCGTAGCTATGTCCTAATTTGTCTGCTAAATAGACTGACACTTTCACGTGAACTACTTCTTCTGAGAAGATCATTTCCACGATTGCATCTTTTATTTTTTGTACCAAAAGTGTTTTTTGGTTTTCAATCACTTCGATACCGTACGTGCTTAGCACTTGTTTTAATTCTTCCTGCTTTTGAGGTGAGATTTTGTCTAAGAGTTCAATTTCACCGAAATTCAACATTTTGTACCTAATATCGAGCGAACTTAGCTTCTCTTCTAGAACCATTTTGCAAATGGTGTTAAAGTCGAACTTCACATTCATTTTCATTCCTATTTCTCTATTTTGATTAAGTAAATATACAAATACTTCTTTATAGAGGTGAATTTTTATTCATAATCCCTATTATCCCCTATTTCCTATCAGAATTTTCACAATTCCATTGCACAAAACTCAAAAGTGGTGCAATTCTCAAAAAGTATATTCCATCAAATAGTCGTCCATCACAAATCCGCTGCCAATGTCATAAACACCCTCTTCGTAAACCTGAAAGCCATTGCGCTGGTAATACTCTTTTGCGACATTATTCTTATTTACGTTTAAGACAATTCGAGAATCGTTATGCTTCTTTGTTCTATCTTTTAGAAACTCAAGTGACCTAGATCCATAACCTTTGCCCTGCATCGAGGGCAAAAGATAAATACGGTGGAGTTTGGTAGTCAATGGCTCATAATGGTGTTCAAACCCAAGAAATCCTACAGGAACTTTATCCTTGCGCAACACTAAATAATAACAATAGTTCTTTGCTACAAGCTGAGACGTAAGTACAGATTCGCTGTACATGGTTTCAAGCATATAGTGTATTTGCTCCTCACTTAGAATTGACTTGTACGCAGTTTGCCAAGATTCATGAGCTAACTCTTGAATTAAGGCAATATCGTTTAGATTAGCTTTCCTAAATTCCATGTCTTTTCCAATGGGAAAAAATTAGCTCGCTAATCCCTCAATTTGTTTTTTGATATCCGCTTGAAGCGAACTTGATGCTTCTACGAGTGGCAATCTCACAAAATTCTTAACCAGTCCTTTTTCTGCAAGGACGGTTTTTATCCCACAAGGATTGCCCTCAGCAAATATGAGACGTGTGATTTCTACAAGGCTATTGTGGATTTTATATGCCTCCTTTACCTTACCTTCCATTGCTAAACTTACAAGGGTTGAAAATTCTTTTGGATAGCCTTGTGCAATGACGGATATAACGCCATTTCCTCCGGCTAGTGTAACGGGAAGTGTATATTCATCATCTCCGGATACGAGTTCAAATCCTTCTGGTTTTTGCCTTATGATATCAAAATATTGAGAAATATTTGGAGAGGCTTCTTTAATCATGATTAAATTCTTGAACTCACGCGCTAAACGAAGGGTGGTATCCGCTTCTAAGTTTTGTCCTGTACGACTCGGTACGTTGTAAATAATGATGTTCTTGCCTGTCGAGGCAAGTGCTTTGTAGTGTTGATACAGCCCTTCTTGGTTTGGTTTGTTGTAATACGGAGAGACGGATAACACGGCTTCAAAACTAGACAAATCAGTGGATTCAATCTCCTCTCTAACAGCAAGAGTGTTATTCCCTCCAATTCCTAAGACCAGTGGTAGACGCCCTGCATTGACCTCAACAATATGATCTACAACCCTTCTTTTTTCCTCGGAACTCAAGGTGGCAGCCTCTGCTGTGGTTCCAAGTACCACCAAATAATTTGTTCCGTTTTCTATATTGTACTCAATGAGTCGGCTGAGAGAATCTAGATCGACCGACAAATCTTCGTTAAAAGGAGTGACAAGGGCCACTCCTACCCCTTTTAATCTATGCATTTTTTTCTTCGTTTAGAATTCAAATTTAGGAATAAATAAGCAAAGAATCGGGAATTTATTCTTAAGAATCTTTCGCTTTCCCTATCTTTGTCTAAAGCTTAAAGTTTATGAAAAACAAAATTTGGCTCTTTTATTTGCTCCCTTTCTTTCTAAGCAGTTGTACAAGTTCACTTGCCCTGGAAGAAATAAAGACACAGCCAAACTTAGAAATATCTTCCTCTTTACCGAGCGACTCGGCCATGGTTCGATTCATTTCACCCTACAAATCCGCTCTCGAACAAGAAATGAATGCCAAAATTGGACATACAGAGGTAGAATTAACCAAGACTGGAGAAAATAGCTCTCTAGGAAATGTCTTTGCTGATTACACCTTTGAAGGAGCAAAACAATGGGGGAAATCCCACGGTATTGCTGTGAATGCGGCTGTTATCAATATCGGCGGATTAAGAACATCCATCGGGAAAGGCGACGTGCTTTTAAAACATGTTTTTGAAGTAATGCCCTTTGAAAACGAACTGGTTGTGGTTAAAATGGACGCAAATGCGATGAAGGAACTTTTCGAGTACTATGCGAGCACTCAAACAAACAATCCGGTTTCCCATCTGTATATTGAAACTTCCAATTCCAAACTTGTAAAATCACTCGTGGATGGAAAGCCCCTTGATCCTAGTCAAACGTATTATATCGCCACTTCCGATTATTTAGCGTTTGGAGGAGACAATATGAATTTTTTTAAGAAAGGAGAAACCCTGCTAACAGGGATTAAACTTCGTGATCTATACATTGATCTGATTAAGCAAAATCCTGAAATCAAAGTACCCACAGATCTGCGATTACAATTTAACCCTAAGAAATCTACGGACTAATGCAAAGAAAAGAATTTCTAAAACTATCCGGAAAGGCGGCACTTGCTTTAAGTGTTGCCCCTCATTTATTGCAAGCAAAAAGCCCAGCAGACCTTTTTCAGCCTTCAGAAAAACGACTCACGATCCTGCATACCAATGATCAGCATTCGAGAATAGAACCTTTTGATCAAACCGGAGGTAGAAACGCAGGCAAAGGTGGGTTCGCACGCCGCGCTGCCCTTATTCAAAAAATCCGCGCCGAGCAGGCGCAAGTTTTAGTTTTGGATTCAGGAGATATTTTTCAAGGGACTCCTTATTTCAACCTTTTTGGGGGTGAGCTCGAATTTAAATTAATGTCGATGATGGGGTATGATGCTTCCACCATGGGCAATCATGACTTTGACAACGGCCTCGATGGATTTTTAAAAGTCCTTCCCAATGCAAAATTCCCATTCCTGTGTAGCAATTATGATTTTTCAGATACGATATTGGAGGGAAGAACCACCCCGTATCAAGTATTCAATAAAGGAGGCATCCGCGTAGGGGTCTTCGGACTGGGAATCGAACTCGAAGGACTTGTAGGGAAAAAGCAATATGCAGAAACCAGATATTTGGATCCCATAGAAATGGCTAACCATTACAGTGCAGTACTTCGAAAAGAGAAAAAATGCGATTTGGTTGTTTGTCTCTCGCACCTTGGTTTTGATTATGGAGAAAAACCAAAAGTTTCCGATGTGGTACTCGCCCAGAAAACGAGCGGCATTGATTTAATTTTGGGAGGACATACACACACGTTTTTTGAGCGCCCCAAAGAGTACCAAAACCTCGAGAATCAAAAAGTACTTGTGAACCAAGTTGGGTTTGCTGGACTTTTGTTAGGAAGACTCGATTTTATATTTGACACGAAAAACAAAATAAAGTCCATTGCCTCTAATGTGATTCCTATTGACCACACAAGTGATTCCATACTAGGGTAAAAGACCACTAACAATTGAAATAAGCTCCCATTTGCTTCCCTTGAATCCTAACCATGCATATTGAAAAAGGGTATCTACTTTCCTACTTGAAATATTCTGATAAAGATGCAATATTGCACCTATTCAGTTTTTCAGAGGGATATCAAAGTTATTATTTGCGAGGAGCTTACGCTCCTAAAAGCAAAAAAAAGGCCTATCTCACTCCACTAAACGAACTGCAACTCACAGTCTTTCCATCGAAATCAAACTCGGCACTGAAGCAATTGTCAAACATTGAAGGTCTCAAGTCCAGCGATTGGAGTGAAAACATAAAAGCGTCGTCTGTCGTATTCTTTGTCTCTGATTTCCTAAATCAAATCCTCCGCGAAGAATCTCAAAATCTTTCGCTTTATCGTGAAATTGAAAAGTTCAATTCTGAATTAAGCCACGGCAACTTTCAAAGTCATCTCATTTTTCTAGCACGAATTCTTGAAATTCAAGGATTTTACCCACTTGTAAATGATTTTCCTTACCTGGATCCAGAATCTGGCGCATTCGTGCAAAGGCAAACCCACCATCTATTTCACAAAGAGCTTTCTGATTTATACCGCCAAATTTTCTTAAGCGAATCGCCTTACGAGGTGAAAATTCCAACCTCCACTCGAAAAGAGTTTTTAGAAACGCTAATGGTCTACTACCAGTACCATCATGCAAACTTCAAAGTTCCTCGCTCCCTCGAGATTGTGAAAGAGTTGTTTTAAGATTAATCTCTGAAAAAAAGGGATTGACCCTCAAAAATAGACAGGCTCGTACATGACCCCAGCCTTAATAGAAATCGGCAATTTATTTTCTGCCGGCACAATGGGACAACTGTAATCGTATGCATTGTATGCGCAGTAGGGGTGATAGGATTTATTGAAATCAATTACGATCTGATTTTTCCCATCTTTTGGAATCCTTAAATCAATGTATTTGCCACCTCCGTAGGTAGTATCCCCGTTGGTTCCATCCCGAAATGGCAAAAACAAATAGTCTTTGTACTCCTGCCTTTTCATAAGATCCATGCTTTGGTACAGAGTTAACTCTAACGCTTGTCCCTCAATTTCAAATTGGGCCACGGCATAAGGACGGTATACTTTTATTTTTCCGGAAGAGGTCTGAATTTCAAACGGTTTTGCATTTTTCACTTTGGAAAGCTTTGCGAGCACACGATACTTTAAATCCACAGGAAAGAAAGGGTGAGAGGTAAACTTATCAAAATTTGCACCTCGCAGAGGCGTGGTGGCAGAGTCTAAATATTCCTTATTCAAACCCGATTGAAAAGTGAGTATATCCTTCTCGATCTCCGTGCTAGATGCCGTATGACGAGTAGAACAAGAAATGAAAAGTGCAAAAAGCAAAAACAAAATTGGTTTCATAAGTCAATTAATTCGACCCGATATACATCGGACTTATTGCGTTTAATGTTAGGGATTTCAAAGCCACCGCTCTGGGGTATAAGTTCTTGAAAATCGAATTCATTGCATTCTTTGCTTAGTCCTGAAAAAACCAAAGTGAACTCATAATGAACAAAAGGTGGAATTTCGGTCCACACGGGATAAAAACTGATGTTTTCCGCATGAATAAGTTCGCTCCGGTTTCCCGTATCGTGCTCCACTAAGTAACTCGATTTCCAAATGCGAATCAAACTACCAAAAAAGGCCGTATTTGCATAACGCACATGCAGAATCACTTGCTTTTCTTGCTGGATGGTGCGGGAAAGGGACTCCAGTAAGTCCCTTTCTATAGACGGCTTTTCAATCGTAGGTTTCAAAACAGTAAATTCTGTTTAATAATCAAGTTTAAGTTTCTCCTTCGAGAAATCTCGAACCTGTTTTAGGAGTTCTGGATTTTCCGATAAGGACTGTCCAAAGGAAGGAATCATTTCTTCTAACTTTTCTTTCCATTGACCTTTTACTTTCTCCGGGAAGCATTTCTCGAGCACATTCAGCATTGCGTGCACAGAAGTGGACGCACCGGGAGAGGCACCGAGTAGAGAGGCAATTGAGCCACTTTCATTCACTACGACTTCCGTTCCAAATTCCAGTTTCCCTCCTTTCTTGTCGTCCTTTTTAATAATTTGAACTCTTTGTCCTGCAATTTTAATTTCCCAATCTTCGTCTTTAGCCTCTTTAACAAAGAGTCTTAAATGGCTCATCTTCTGCGCTTTTGTCATGGCAACTTGCTGAATCAAGTACTTGGTTAATGGAAGGTTATGCCACCAGGCGCCGAAAAGCGATCGGATGTTCTTGAAATTGATACTTTCCGGAAGATCCAAATAACTGCCTTCCTTCAAGAATTTTGTGGAGAACCCTGCAAAAGGTCCAAATAACAGCGCTTCCTTGCCGTCTATAATCCGTAAGTCCAAGTGAGGAACAGACATTGGGGGCGCATCGACAGAAGCTAATGTATACACTTTTGCTTTGTGCTGCTGAATGAGCTCCTCGTTATGCGTAACTAGCCATTCCCCAGAAACTGGGAAGCCACCATAGCCTTCACTTTCTTTAACATCCGAGCTGTCTAATAAGGGCAAAGCATACCCACCGGCACCGATGAACACAAAGTCGGCTGTAAGCTCATGTTTTTTATTCTTCAAGCGATCCTTCACTTCCACCTTCCACTGGTTGTTACTTAAAGGATCAATGTCTTTTACCTCATGGTATAAAAAAACTTCTACCTTGGAATCCTGGATCAGAAATTGTCCCATTTTACGGGTTAGGGATCCAAAATTAACATCCGTTCCTAAGTCCATTTTGGTCGCAGAAAGCTTCTCGTTCTCGGGACGATTGGCCATAATAAGCGGTATCCACTTTTTTAAAGTCTCAAACTGCGAAGAAAATTCCATCTCTTCAAACAGCGGAGAGTTTACCATCGCTTTGTGTCGCTTCTCTAAGAAATCGGAGTCCTCTTCTCCAAATACTAAACTCATATGAGGACAAGAATTAATAAACTGTTTCGGATTTGAGATGTAATTTTTTGAAATTAGATAAGACCAAAATTGTTTAGAGATTTCGAATTGTTCTGCAATGGAAATGGCTTTGGATATATTCACATTTCCCTTAGAGTCCATCGGAGTATAGTTGAGTTCACAAAATGCAGAGTGTCCTGTTCCCGCATTGTTCCAGGCGGCAGAACTTTCTTTTGCAAAGCGTCCTAGACGCTCAAAAATAGCAATATTAAGTTCAGGTTCTAGTTCATGCACAAGCGCCGCAAGGGTCGTACTCATGATACCACCTCCAATCAACACCACGTCGTATTTTGATTTAGGGGTCTTTGAAATTGACTTCATTTTGGTTTTTTTTCAGTTTTATTCTCTACGAAATTCTAAAAAGGATTAGTTTATCCCCAATTCGTAGGAATCTCTTTTTCATTTCTTCTGAAATTGAGCAATTATCATGCAACTTTACGTAAGAATTGCAGTTAATTTTTTTATTTGATTCTCAGCACTTTTCTCTTCGTAGAGAATGTTGTAAATGGTATCAATAATCGGAGTGTTCATTCCTTTTTGCTTGGAAGTTGCAAAAATAGAATTGGCTGCATAGTATCCCTCCGCTACCATCTGCATAGATTGAATGGCTGATTTTACGGTATACCCTTTGCCGATTAGATTTCCAAGATTTCGGTTTCTCGAAAAAAGAGAATAAGCGGTAACCAAAAGGTCGCCCAAATAAGCGCTTTCGTTCACATCTCGAGGAGCTTGGTATACAGACTCTAAGAACACTTCCATTTCGCGGATGGCATTGGAAACAAACACAGCCGTAAAATTATCCCCATATCCGAGTCCACTGGCAATCCCTGCACCGATGGCATAGACATTCTTTAATATGGCACTGTATTCATTGCCTAAAATATCTGTGGAATGGTTTACTTTAATAAAACGAGAGGCAAATAGTTGATCTAGAATCTTTGCTGTGGACTGATCCACCGTGGCAATGGTGAGGTAGGATAGTCTTTCCATTCCTACTTCCTCAGCGTGGCAAGGTCCCGCAATCACGGCTTGATTCCGAAAGCCAATCTCAAATTTATCACGAAGATAATGAGCCACGATGTCGTTATGCTCAGGAACAATTCCTTTGATGGCAGACACAAAAATCTTGTCTTCATAGCCACAGGTTAGGTTTTCAAGTGCAGGCGCTAAATAAATCGATGGGGTTGCAAGTATGATGACCTCACAACTCGAAACAAGCTCGTTCAAATCGGTTGTCACTTTCAAGTGTTTCGTATTGAAACTTACAGAAGTTAGATACGAAGGATTGTGTCCTCGTTGTTCAATAGCTCCCTT
Source organism: Chryseobacterium sp. A301 (assembly GCF_054489425.1). Lineage (NCBI taxonomy): Bacteria > Pseudomonadati > Bacteroidota > Flavobacteriia > Flavobacteriales > Weeksellaceae > Chryseobacterium > Chryseobacterium sp. A301. The sequence goes on along the minus strand of NZ_JBTMWY010000004.1, from coordinate 118,121 downwards.
CACGTATTCATTGCGAACGCACCAATGAATCTCGGTGCAATTCTCCGATAACATTTTCACGATCGCGGTGGCAAAACTCCCACTGCCTAAAACACCAACGGAGGTAACTTGCCCTCTCTTTCTCGTTGATCTGGAGGGTTTTTTGTCTTTTGAATCTTTTGCTTTTGCTTTTGCCATGTCCAAAAAAGGTCTTTTTTTCAATTGGTTAGGGTAGCAAAGGTATTAAATAAATTATGCTGCCGCAATTTGCGCACTCTTGCTACTTCAAGCTTTGCCTCCCCCCCTGGAGGCAAGGGAAAAAATTCTGAAACATTCTGAACAGGAGAATTCAAACTTTGAATTCTTTGCCATTGGGATTAACTTCCCCCTAATCTAAGAATTTTTGATCTCTTTTTCGTAGGTAGTGAAAAACAGTCTTTCAAATTGCTCTAAGAGCTTTTGATGAAGTTCATTTTTCGTGTCATTCACGTGAATGACGGATTTATCTTTTCCATGGATCTCTGTACTCGAAAGTGAAACCACGTATCCCTCTTTTAGAAAATCGTATCGCACTCGGGTCGAAATCTCTCCTTTGTCGTACGGTGCCACTAAATTCACATCGAGGTGATCATCCCCCGCTGAATTCGTCGTCATCTTGAATTTTTCAGAAGCGAGCACATTTAATAAAAACAGATCAGTTTTCGCTTTTACAAGTTCTCTGTCATTGGTTGCATCGTAAGCGTATACGTGTCGAATTGGCTTTTCTTGAGCGGTGATCTTTGCGCTTGTTCCAAGGCCAACAATAAGTATTATGGCGACAAGAAAAGTAGGTTGAATTTTCATAAAAAAATAATATCCTCATCTCTTGAAATTATTATGCCAAATCCAACGAAAAAACTTTCTTAAGAAAGCCATCAGGTGGATTACTCTGTTATAACAGAGCCTTTAGAGGGGCCTTGGGCTTCCACAGATGTGCTACTCCTCGCTTATTTCTTTTGATTTTAAATCGGATAGATTTGTCTTATTTAAAAATATTTTCTAAATTTGTACTCTATTACCAATCAATATGCTTTCAAAAACCTGCGAATATGCCCTTAGAGCCCTTATATATCTGGCAAAACATTCCAGTGAAAACAAGAGCATTACCATCAAAGAAATTTCTCAAAGCATAGATTCTCCCGAACTGTTTATTGCAAAAATCCTCCAACAGCTTTGTCGAGACCATTTTGTTCAGTCCAGAAAAGGTCGCTCCGGAGGTTACTATTTACTAAACCACCAACTTGAAACTAACCTTTCTCAGATCATCATCGCTGTGGATGGAGATAGACTATTTACAGGATGCGGCCTAGGGCTCCATGAATGCAGCGAAACTTCTCCCTGCCCCATACATCACAAATACAAAGGAGTAAGAGAGAAGATCTTTATGCTATACCAATCCACATACCTGAAGGAATTTAAAGAGAACGAGAACTTCTATGTGCTAAAGGTTTTGAATGAAAAAAATTTCATCTAAAACAGGATAAAAAAGTCCTGATATTAACTTAAGTATAATTTTTAATTTTATTATTATGTCAACAGAAAAAGTATTAGACGTTACCCAACTTGCACCACGAGAAAAACACCCTACAGTATTTCAATATTTTGATAAGTTGACGGGAGGTGACACACTTGTGATTGAAAACGACCATGATCCTAAACCACTCTATTACGAACTACTTGCCGAACGCGGGGATATTTTCACTTGGGAATACCTTGAAAAAGGTCCAGAATGGTTTAAAGTGAGAATGGCACTTAAAAATAGTGAGGATCCATCAAATGACAAAGAGGCGGATTTAAAGAAAGCTCAGCTATTAAAGGACAAAGCGGTACAATTTAAATGTGCAGATTAAACAACTCACTCTATTTTACCAATATAAATCCTTAATTTTAACGTAAAATTTATCCATATGATTGAGGGACCTATTAGGAGAAACTCGAACCTTGTACCCATTTCAAGAGAGCATCACGCGACGCTTCTTTTTTGTTGGAAATTAAGATCGGGTGCAAAAAAAGGAATCGAAGTAGAAAGACTTTCGAGGTATGTCTTGTGGTTTTATGAAAATCACATAGTACCCCATTTTAAAACGGAAGAAGATCTTCTATTTACTGATACCACGGATTCCTTAGTGAATCGGGCTTTGCACGAGCATAAAGAAATTAAATGGCTCGTCGAGGAAATTGCAAACTCTACTCAGGATCCAAGTGAAAGAATTCAAGAATTGGCCGGTCTAGTGCACTCGCATACCCGGTACGAAGAAAGAGAACTTTTCCCTTGGCTTGAAAAATCTCTCCATCCTAAGGATCTGATTCGAATTGGTAAAATCCTTGACCAAGAGGAGCATAATGCTGAGGAGAATTACGACGACCCCTTTTGGGAAATCGAAAAAAAATAAAGTCAAAAAATGAAAGTAATTCTACCTTCAACAAAAATAACAGAAGTGATAGCCCTCGATCCCAAAGCGATCGAGGCAATCGCTTCTCTTTCCAAACCTTTAACTAGGCTTAAAAACCCCATACTTCGAAAAATAATGGCCTCGAGAGTCACAATCTTGGAAGCGAGCAAAATGGGAAATGTAAGTTTAGAAGCTTTTAAAGCAGCCTTGCTGCCCTTGGGTTTCGAACTGGACTTAGGAGATTCAGAACAAGCGAGCGAAAGCACGCAAAAACCCCAATGGCTACTCGCTGCGAGCGAAAAGGAAATCACTCTTTTTGATGTTCGAGATATAATTGAAAACGGAAGTGATCCCTTAAAAGAAATTCTAGGCAAATTCAAAACCATTGCCCCAGGAGAAATCCTGTGTGTCATTAATAAATTTATTCCTACTCCTTTAATTCATCTATTAAAGCAGCATAAGGCCCAAGACGCTTACGTAGAAACAAAGTCGAAAGAACTTTTCTATACTTACTTTCTAAAGCAATCGGAAGGTCTTTCGAATGCCAATGAGAACAAGAGTGCCTCTACCCCTCAAACAGATGCGCCCGATTCAAATGAGAATCTAACGTTTCATTCTCCCGAATCGTTTGAAGCACTTTTAGCAGATACCCCCCTTTCTAGACAAAAGCAGATCGACGTTCGTTCGCTTGAAATGCCAGGTCCCATGGAAGCTATTCTTCGTGAATTAAAAGAACTTCCTCCGACCCATTTGCTTTTTGTTTACCACAAGCGTATTCCTATCTATTTACTTGAAGAATTAAGCGGACAAAATTTCAAGGTGCATGTACTTCAAAAATCAGAAACGGACATTCAAATGATTTTCATTCCTTCTCATGGCAAACATTAACATTGCAAAAGCGCCCAAAAATGTAGCAATCGCACCCTTTTACATTTCAGGAGCCTTATGCTTCCTAACGCTTTGTGTAATGATGCTGTTCTCCTCCAGCGCTTTTCTTGGACATTATTTTTCTGCTTATATCCTTGCCATTGTGCATATGGCCGCACTAGGATGGGGAACCATGATCATCTTTGGCGCCTCCTATCAACTCTTACCGGTCATTTGTGAAAGAAGCCTTTTTAGTGAAAAACTAGCTCTTAGTTCCTGGGCTCTACTTCTTATGGGCCTTCTAATTTTGGTATGCAGCTTTTGGCATATGTATACTGGCTGGCTCATGGTTTCTGGTGGTACTCTGGTGGTAGTCGCTGCGGTGCTATACCTCATCAATGTTTTGAAAACAGCATCGCTTTGTAAAACCTATTCCATTCAGCGTCTTTTTATGGCAAGCTCCGCCTTTTGGCTTGTCTTTACAACCAGTGTCGGAGTGTTACTCGCTTACAACCTGGCATTCCCCTATATTTCGAGCAATCACTTAGACTTTCTTAAATTGCATGCTCACGCAGGCCTTGGTGGTTGGTTCTTACAACTTATAACCGGCGTAAGCACGAAACTCGTTCCTATGTTTTTGCTTGGGAAATCACAAAAGGAGCGCTTCTTAGTAGGCAGTTTTGTATTGCAAAATTTGGCCTTAGTCCTCTTCTTAGTGGATGGGTTCTTTTTTGGAATTACCCTAAGAGTTGTGCTCTATGCAGCGCTTACCCTTTCGGGAGTTATTCTGTGGATGCTTTATCTCTACGATGCTTTTAAAAACAGACTTCGAAAAAAAATAGAACTGCTCATGAAGCATACTTTCGTCTCCATGATGGTTTTACTGCTCTCGCTATTATTGATTCCAGTCATTTACTTGACAAGTTCGACTTCCGTTACAGTTCTATACGGCACGCTCCTATTTATGGGCTGGATTACTGGCATTATTTTAGGCAAAACATTCAAGACCCTACCGTTCATTGTTTGGAACTCAAAGTATAAACATTTATCGGGCAAAAAGAACATTCCGCTTCCTAAAACCCTCTATAGTGAGAAGCTAGTAAAATTTCAATTTATTCTTTATCTTGCAGCCCTTACTGTACTAAGTTTGGGGATACTTTTCCAAACCCATTGGGTAATACAACTGGGACTAATCCTATGGGTTAGTGTCGCTGGAATTTATCTCGTAAACGTAAGCAAACTCTTTAACCATTTAATAAAAACAACCCACTCATGAGTTCTCAAACCACCTTACCTAAAGACGAACGAGCCATGAATGCTCTCTATGATGTAATCGACCCTGAACTTAATGTCAACATTGTAGATTTAGGACTTGTTTATGACATCACTTTTGCTCCTAACACCGTGCATGTACTCATGACTCTTACTTCACGCTTTTGCCCCATGGGGGATGCCATCAAAACCGGAGTTGTCAATGCACTCGAAGCCGAGTTCCCAGGCGAGGAAATTGAAATCGAATTAACCTTTGAGCCTGCATGGAATTTCGAGTTCGTTTCAGACCAAGGCCGTGAGGAGCTAAACAACCGCTAACCCCCTACTTTTCACACCAAATGACAAAAGTCATACCTAAAAATTTTACAATTCGATTTAAATCAGATAAATTTGTCCTATTAAATTAAACGTTATGAAAAAGACAGTATTATTACTCAGTGCAAGCGCCCTATTATTTGTGGCCTGCAAACAAAACATTGCGAAAGACGCAAACCAAATGACTGCGACTGAAGCGATCGAAATCAAAGCGACCGGAGCTCCAGAAACGCAGGCAATCACTAACCCTCCTTCCCTTCCTGCTCCTGTAGGAGATCGTGAGGCTAAAAAGGTGGTAGTCCACCTAGAGGCAACCGAAATTGAAGGGGAACTAGCGGACGGAGTTACTTACAAATTCTGGACCTTCAACAACACTGTTCCAGGAACTTTTATTCGATTAAGAGTCGGAGACGAAGTGGAGCTGCATCTTAAAAATGCCAGCAACAGTGTAATGCCACACAACATTGACCTTCATGCTGTCAATGGACCTGGAGGTGGAGCAGAAGCTACCAACGTAGCACCAGGGAAAACAGCGATCTTTAATTTCAAAGCGCTTCAACCTGGACTATTCGTATACCACTGTGCGATGGCTCCTGTCCCAATGCACATTGCGAACGGAATGTATGGACTTGTACTTGTAGAACCTGCTGGTGGACTTAGTGAAGTAGACCGTGAGTACTACATTATGCAAAGTGAATTCTATACGACTGGGAAAACAGACGAGAAAGGACTGCAAGACTTTGACCAAGACAAAGGTCTAGACGAAAACCCAACATACGTCGTTTTCAACGGAAAGAAAAATGCACTAATGGGTCCTAACGCACTACAAGCAAAAGTAGGAGAAACTGTAAGACTTTTCGTAGGAAACGCAGGACCAAACCTAGTGAGTTCATTCCACGTGATTGGAGAGATCTTCGATAGAGTGTATATGGAGGGCGGATCTAGAATCAATGAAAATGTTCAAACGACAGTCATTCCAGCTGGGGGTGCCGCTATCGTAGAATTCAAAGTGGAAGTTCCTGGCGAATATGTACTTGTAGACCACTCTATCTTTAGAGCGTTTAACAAAGGTGCAATTGGAAAACTGATCGTGACAGGAGAAGAAAACCAAAAGGTATTTCATAAAGTACAATAAACTTACTCTAATATCAAATTAATCCCAAATGAGAAACCCAATGAAAACAATTACAAAATGGAGCTTTTTGCTAATGGGTTTCTCATTTGTCTTTATCTCCTGCCATAAACCCTTGCAAAAAGAAGCTACTGAAATCAGTGCTGCAACCCAAACCCAAGGAATAAACCCCGAGGTAAAAATGGTCAAAATAGAGGGAGGATTTCTAGAGCCTTTTTACGGAGCTGATTCCACACTAGTGGAAGTGCAAGACTTTCTGATTGACGAGCGAGCTGTCACCCATGAGGAATACCTCGAGTTTGTTAAAAAAAATCCACAGTGGAGAAAAAGCCAAGTCAAAGCTCTTTTTGCGGATGAAGATTATCTTAAAGATTGGCCCGACGACTTAACTCTACCCAAAAACACCCACCCCAAATCTCCCGTGGTTTATGTTTCTTGGTTTGCAGCTTCAGCATATGCGAAGAGCGCTAACAAGCGACTACCTACATTAGACGAATGGGAATATGTGGCTATGGCAGATGAAACCACAAAAAATGCGAGATCCAAACCGGGGTACTCTGAACATTTAATCGAACTCTACAATCAAAAGTTCCGTGAAAAAGGAGAAGTCAAAAAAACCCGTCCGAATTACCACGGAGTTTATAATGTATTTGATCTTGTCTGGGAATGGACCAGTGATTACAATTCCATCATGACCACCTCCGATTCAAGAAAAGGATCGTATGATGACAAAGGACTTTTCTGCGCCGGTGCAGCTACCTCCGCCGCAGATGTATTAAACTACGCCGCTTTTATGCGCTACGCGTTTCGCGCAAGTCTAAAAGCAGATTATTCAATTGCAAACCTAGGCTTTCGATGTGCGAAAGACTTAAAACCTTAAATTATGAGAACCCTACTTATACTCCTCATCCCCTTTTTATTACTAGCGTGCAAAGACACAGGAGCATCCGATTCTAAGCTAGAGCCTGAGTCCAATTCTGTATTTTTACTAGACTCAGAGTGGCAAAATCAAAACGGTGAGACCTTGAAATTAGAACAATTGAAAGGCAAAAATATGGTGGTAGCCATGATCTTCACCTCTTGTACCACTGCCTGTCCCATCCTTATTGCAGACATGAAAAAGATATACAATGGAATAGATGCTAAACATCAGGAATCAACTTCGATGGTTTTGATTTCCATTGATCCGGACAACGACAGTCCAGAGGTACTGAAAGAATTCGCAAAGACCCAAAAAATGGATCAAGAACCTTGGCAGTTTTTAGTCAGTGATAAGGAAAGTCTCCGAAACCTAGCAAATGTGCTCGCTGTGAAATACAAGAAAATTTCTCCGATGGAATTCTCTCACTCAAACATTATAAGTGTCTTTGACAAAAATGGAGTTTTAGTGAATCAAGTAGAAGGAACCGTGCAGCACGATAAAGTTATAAGTGCAGTGAATTCATTGTAATTCACTCGTACACCCAACCGAGTCAATAACTCGTTTTTTTCATTTTTTTCAGAAGCAACTCTTAGTATCTACTAAGAGTTGTTTTTTTGTACAACACTTTATTGATTTCATCATTACAATAATTAAAATCAATTTACATAATCAATAATACTTTAAATGTAATAAAAAATTAAATAAAACCTATCGAAAGTTTTCTTATTTTAATTTAGAATAATTCTAATTAATATCTAAATTTGCTCCCGAAATAAAAAAACGATACAGCTTTATGCGAAAATTAATCCTACCCGCTTTCCTTTTGCTTGCCACTCAATGGCATGCCCAAAACGTAGATACAACTCAGGTTCAAGACATTACAGAGGTCATTATCAACCAAACCAAAACCTACAAAAATGAAAATGCATTTGCAGTTTCAAAGCTTAATCTAAAAGATATTGAAAATCCACAAGTCTACATCAGCATTCCAAAAGTTATTCTTAGAGACCAGGTGGCAACCAATTTTAAGAGCGTTCTCTCAAATGCCACCGGAATCACGCGTCTTTGGGAAAGCACTTCGCGTGGTGGCGACGGAGCCGAATATTACACCATGCGCGGGTTTTCAACACAATCTCGTCTTGTGAACGGAATGGCAAGTTTTAACAACGGAGGACTAGACCCACAGAACATTGAAAACATCGATGTAATCAAAGGACCCTCTGGGACGCTCTACGGGGGAAGTCTTGTTTCCTACGGGGGATTAATAAACATACAAACCAAAAAGCCCGAAGATCACTTCAAAGGAAACATCAATTACATTACAGGGACTAACGCCCTTCACCGCGTTACTGCCGATGTCAACACTCCAATTTCACACGGTTTGTTTCTACGCGTAAACACCGCGTACCACCAAGAGAATTCATTTCAAGATGCAGGATTTACTCGCTCCTTTTTCATTGCACCTTCTTTAAAATACAAAGCAAATGAGCGCCTGACTTTCCTAGTCAACACGGAATTTAAAAGCAACAAAGGTGCGAATGCACCGATGATCTTTTTAAATCGAAATGCACCACTTTCGTTTCATTCCATGGACTTATTTGAAAAGAATTATAAAAAATCTTACACAAGCAATAATTTGACGACTGAAAATCCAAGCTTTAATATTCAGAGCCAGATGATTTATAAACTATCTCCGAGCTGGACCTCGCAAACGCTCGTTTCCTCTAGTTCGAGCAAAGCTCTTGGGTACTATCATTATTTATGGGACAGTTCCAACGGGGATGAATTTAGCCGACTTGTTTCCAAGGCAAACAGTGAGACTTTGGCTACAGGAATTCAGCAAAATTTCATTGGAGATTTTTCTATTGGCACCATGCGAAACCGCCTAGTCGTAGGACTTGATTACCTAGGGACTAATGTAATCAACAACGACTCCGAATGGGTAGGATATGGAACTATTTCGTTAAAAAACCAAACAGACACGGGCATTTTAACCACACAAGGTGCCGATCAAGCCCTTGCTAATGCGAAGGTAGTCCCTGCACAGGCAAAAACAAACATTAAAAGTCTTTACTTTTCAAATGTACTAAATTTGACACCTAAGCTTTCTGCAATGGTTTCCCTTCGCGTAGATAACTTTAGTGGAAAACCAACCCAGTGGTCAGAGGACAAAATCGAAAACCAAACCTCATTTTCCCCTAAGTTAGGTGTGGTCTATCAACCCATTCTGGGCTCACTTTCTCTTTTTGCCAACTACATGAACGGATTTCAATATTTGGCGCCTGTGAAAGTCACTGCAGCTGGTGGAGGCACTCCTACTCTAAAAATATTTGATCCCGAACGTGCAAACCAATGGGAGGTAGGTGCAAAAGCAAACCTGGTCAAGAACAAACTTTCCCTTACGTTAAGTTACTACCATATTAATGTAAGTAACAAAATAATGACTGATCCTGAAAACATCAACAACTCCATTCAAGGAGGAGAAGTCTTAAGCGAAGGATTCGAATTAAGCGCAGTAGGGAATCCAATCGAAGGATTGAGCTTTATTGCCGGCCTGAGTAAAAACTACGCAACTCAATTAAGTGGCGATCCATCCTATGACAATCAACGCCCCGAGGAAGCTGGACCTAAGATTCTTGCGAATTTATGGGCCCACTATAAAATCCCATCCGGAACTCTCCAAAACCTATCGTTTGGCGCAGGGTTGAATTACGCAAGCGAGCAGCACACCTTAAATCGCACCACCACGGGAAGATTTACTCTACCTAGCTATACCGTCTTAAACGCAATGGTAGGTTATTTTCCAAATCGCTATAGCATAGCTCTAAAGCTAGACAACCTAACTAACAAGCACTACTATTCAGGATGGAGTACGGTTAGCCCCCAAAAACTAAGAACGCTCTCCCTTTCGTTAGGGTTTAACTTCTAGGTTTTAATTTTCACGTTTGTTCTGGATGGTCTATCCATCCAGAATTTTTTAAAACTCAACTTTATTCTAAAACTCTTTTCCTCTCTTCCAAAATCAAAAACCCATGAATCCTCGAGCACCCAAAAAGACAAAAAGTCGATTTAAATCCACGATCAAACGCCTGCATCTCTACTTCGGTCTGACGATAGGAGTCTTAATCGTGATTATAAGCCTTACCGGAGCGCTCTATGTTTTTAAAGAAGACTTCGAAAAAGCTCAAAGAAAAGAGATCACTTACCACGGGGAAGAAAACTACGAAACAAAGAAACCACTTCCAATTGCTGCATTAGAACGTCAAATTGACATCCAAGTGGCAGAACCCTACCCTCTGCACTGGGTGGAAATTCCAATTGACAAAAGCAAATCCTACAAATTTTTCTATTTTGAACGCGATCCCGAGGCATGGAACTATTTTGAGGAATACCCTATATACAAATCCGTCTATATCAACCCTTATTCTGGCAAGGTACTTTCCGTGCAGGATGAGAAAATGAACTTCTTCGCCATTGTAAAGTCCATCCATTGGAGCTATATGCTTAATTCTGATTGGGGTAAATATGTGGTCGGAATCCCCGTTATCTGTTTTTTGTTTATGCTTATTTCCGGCATTATATTATGGTGGCCCAAAAACAAAGCCGCACGTAAGCAGCGGTTTTGGTTTCAGTGGAAAAACATTAAAAACTGGCGACGTAAAAACTACGACCTACACAGTATTTTAGGATTTTACGCATCGTTTATCGCCCTTATTGTCACCATCACAGGTTTATTTTACAGCTTTTATTTTATTCAAGCTGCACTGTATTTCGCGTTTTCAGGCGGCAGCACAGTGTATCCAGATAACGCTCATTTAAAATCCCCTGATAAACCTTTAGCAAACACAGAACATGTCTTTGATCGAGTGGTAAGCCAGATCGACGAGCTCTATCCCCATGCAAGTGCCTACTCCTTCGATTTAGGTCATGAGCACCCTTATGATCATGAAGATCCAGAGAATAACCTAGCAGTTTATGTTCGAGGGTACGCGCAAAAATATTACAATTACAGTGAAGTTTTCTTCGATAAAAATTCAGGGCGTTTGCTACTAAATCGACCATATGAAACGCGCAACTTAGGAGAAAAATACATTGCCGCCAATTATGACATCCACGTGGGTGCTATCCTTGGGGTCTTTGGGAAAATTCTTGCCCTAATTTCAAGTTTGGTTTGTGCGAGTCTGCCCATTACCGGGTTTCTCGTGTGGCGGGGTCGAACCAAAAAGAAGAAACGTACGAACGATTCTCCAGTTTAACAAACTTTAGCAAGAATATACCCTCCCTTTGGAAACCTTATTTTCAAAGGGATACGACGGGCTTTTTTAAATCGTGATAGAAAAGAACTGTCCAATTCTTTTCATAGGCTTGCGTTTTCCATTTTTCTCGCAGTTCGCTCGCGGTTTTCCCATCGTAATCGGACTTGTACGCGACTTTGCGTCTCCAATAGCTATACTGAGGCAAATTGTCTCCGCCGTAAAAAACGATTTGTGAGGAAGAAACGATCCAAAATTCTTGATGATACTGCGTATGCCCCCCTGAAATCTCATAATAGATTTCTTTAGTGATCCAACCTTTTGGTTCTTCTAAAAACCGAACTTGGTCTGATTCCTTTAGAGCTTCTAATAAAGGTAAAATATACGAAGTACTGTCCTTACTTTGAAGTGCATTCTCTAAATCGCCTCTTGACACATAAATATCGGCCTTTTTGAAGTGCATCTCAAATTCTCCATGGGCAAAGTGCCCTAGACCCATTACGTGATCTTTATGCAAATGAGAAAGTAAGACTTTGGTCACTTCACTCGGATCGATGCCCTGCGTTTCAAACGCTTGCAGAAGTAGAGACTGGGAAGAATCCTGCAATTGCACCCTCAAATCAATAAGAATTAAATCGAGCTTTGTTCTAATTAAAAAAGGCTGGACTGCCATCCTAAGTCCAGAACTTGGAGAACTCGAACTTAAAATAGAAAATTCGCCATTTGAATCCACATGAAAGTGGCCTAGAAGTAAGGGGATAATCTGCATTCGTTTAAACTATTTTTAGCGTACGTATTTGCAATTTACAACGAATTTTTGATCCTAAGCGAAAGCGATACGCTTTCGATTTGAACCGCTTTTGGAACAAATCTGCAAAACTCGACTGTCCTGTGATGTATTCAGCTCAAAGCTACCGTTCAAAAACCTCATATACTACTGATTATCAATAAAATAATATTTACCATTTTATATCTTAATATTTTATATCTTTAATATCTCAAAATTAGACATTAAAACTTTTTAAATTTATTGACACTCAAACTTTTTAACGATAATTTCATGAAACAACGATTATTGACGCTATGCTTTGCGGTCGGACTCTTAGTAGGTGTTGGTGCACAGCAATCTGCAATTTACCTAGATTCCTCGCAACCTATCGAAAAACGTGTAGAAGATGCGCTCTCAAGAATGACACTTGAAGAAAAAATTGGCATCATTCATGCCCAATCCAAATTTAGTTCTGCGGGCGTGCCACGCCTAGGCATTCCAGAGCTATGGATGACGGACGGTCCCCACGGAATTCGTCCGGAAGTTTTATGGGACGAATGGGAACAAGCAGGTTGGACCACCGATTCATGCATTGCGTTTCCTGCCTTAACCGCCCTTGCCGCAGGGTGGAATAAAGACCTTTCTTTGCTTTATGGAAAATCCCTGGGGGAAGAAGCTCGTTACCGTAAAAAAGACGTTTTGTTAGGGCCTGGGGTAAACATTTACCGTACGCCTTTGAACGGTAGAAATTTTGAATACCTAGGCGAAGACCCTTTTCTAGCTTCCCAAATGGTGGTTCCTTACATTAAAGGGGTACAGTCGAACGGCGTAGCCACAAGTGTAAAACATTTTGCCCTTAACAATCAAGAAACCAATCGCCACGGATACGATGTCATTGTAAGCGACAGAGCTCTTTATGAAATCTACCTTCCTGCCTTTAAAGCGGCTGTTCAAGAGGGAGATTCCTGGACGATTATGGGGGCATACAATAAATACAAGGGACAACACGCTTCCCACAACAAATACCTTCTGATTGACATTCTAAGAAATGAATGGAATTACAAAGGGGCAGTGGTCGCAGACTGGGGCGGAGCTCACGATACAAAAGAAGCAATTTACAACGGTCTTGACCTTGAATTTGGAACTTGGACTGACGGTCTTACCATGGGACAAACCAATGCATACGATAATTATTACCTCGCAAAACCTTACCTTGATTTAATAAAATCAGGAAAAGTGGGCACAGAACAATTGGATACGAAAGTGAGAAATGTCCTTAGACTGTCCTTTAAAACCACCATGGACCAAGACAAACCTTTCGGATCTTTTGGTACAGAGGAGCATGCTGAGGCAAGTAAGAAAATTGCTGAGGAAGGAATCGTACTTTTGAAAAACAAGAACAACCTTTTGCCACTAGATCTAAAATCCTCCAAAAAAATTGCCGTCATTGGGGAAAATGCAATCAAAATGATGACCGTAGGAGGAGGAAGCTCTTCACTTAAAGTAAAATACGAAGTTCTCCCACTGGACGGAATCAAAAACCGTGTAGGCTCGAATGCTACAGTAACCTATGCTCGTGGCTACGTAGGAGATCCAACTGGAGATTACAACGGCGTGGTTTCAGGGCAAAACCTAAAGGACGACCGCTCTGTAGAACAACTAACTAAAGAAGCAATCGATTTGGCAAAAGAATCTGACGTGGTTATTTTCATTGGTGGACTTAACAAAAGCGATTATCAAGACAGTGAAGGGTTTGACCGCAAAGAGCTAGAACTGCCTTATGGGCAAAACGAACTTCTTGCGAAACTTGCCAAAGCAAATAAGAATCTGGTATATGTAAATATCTCTGGGAACGCAGTGGCTATGCCGTGGGTAAATGAAGTGAACTCTATTGTACAAGGATGGTTTTTAGGTACGGAAGCAGGAAATGCTCTAGCCTCCGTTCTTTTCGGCGATGTAAACCCAAGCGGTAAACTGCCCTTTAGTTTCCCCGTAAAATTATCTGACAATTCAGCGCATGCACTAGGGGAATTCCCTGGAGACGATACAATTCAGTACAACGAAGGTCTGTTTGTAGGGTACAGATGGCACGACAAAGAGCATATCGAACCTCTATTCCCTTTTGGACATGGACTTAGTTATACAAAATTCCAATATGGTAATGCCAGCATTGACAAGAAAAGCTTAACTCAAAACGATACCTTTACCATCACGACCACAGTGAAAAACACAGGACAAAGAGCAGGATCGGAAATTGTACAGTTATACATTTCGGACCTTAAATCCTCACTACCCCGCCCTATCAAGGAATTAAAAGGTTTTGAAAAAGTGGAACTTCAACCTGGTGAGCAAAAAACTATCACTTTCACGCTTGACAAATCCGCACTTAGCTTTTTTGATGATAAAAAACACGAATGGGTCGCAGAACCAGGAGCCTTCAAGGCACTTATCGGTGCTTCTTCCAAAGACATTCGTTCGGAAGTCAAATTTGATCTAAAATAAAAATCATTTCACAATTTCATATCAATTGGACCAGCTGTAATAGGCTGGTTTTTTTTTACTTTTGTTAACTGTGCTAGATACAAAATTCATTAGGGTAAGTGCTGTTAACCAATCGTATTTTTCTGTCCGTCGATTTTTGCTAATCATTTTCATCTGTTTGGCTGAATAGTTTTTTTGTAAGATTAAAGTCTGTTAAATTGTGGTTTTTAATTGTCAAAAAATACTTTGTCTGCCAACTTTGAGTTTTTTGTGCTTGTTTATTTGTCGGATTGTCCCAGGGGGGATAAACTCTAATTCCACGTTTTCCCTCTTTGCCATTATTTGTTATTATTCCTTTGTCCACCAAAACGGATTTGGGAAAAATAAACTGTCCAAATTTATCAGCATTTTTTGATGTGATAATTATAAAATCTAAGTCATCTGATATGTCAAATGGTGCCGTTATTCCGTCTTTATTTCTTCTCCACATTGTCACAAACTGCCCCGTTTTTGTTGGTGTTATCTTAGAAACACGATGTTGAATTGTCTTTCCGTTGAGTACAAATGAACAAGCTCCGTATTCTGCACTTTCGGGATTCAACTTTGGGTCGGTCAAGTCAAAACCACAATTATCATAAACCAATTCTTTCGCAACCTTTAAATCGCTATGAAATGAATTTATGATAGTCAATACGTCTTTTGTAGTCATACTTCTTGTTGAAATTTTGTTCGTTTGTAATGTGTTTCGATGTTTTTGAAATAACCTCTAACGTTCCAGTACAACAGCGAGTCTGGGACCAAATTGAGCTTCGTTTTCAGAATTGGCAAATCATCCCAAATATAAACAAACTTCCCATTAAGCCAATTGCCCAAATCCGTTGTAGTCACTATTATGTGTGGTTTTTAGTCAAATCAAAATAACTTCGTTTCTTCAAAATGTTGGATCATTGTTGTACCAATTTGAAATTTGGTGGTAAAAAATAAGCACTTACAGTGCTGTAAGTGCTTGATTTTCAAATAGTGGTCCCACCTGGGCTCGAACCAGGGACCACCTGATTATGAGTCAGGTGCTCTAACCAACTGAGCTATAGGACCTTATTAATATATTACTTTTGTTGGATTGCAAAAATAACACTTTCCATCGACTTTTGAAAGAATTATTTAATTTCTTGACACAATTCCACGAGCACTCCTCCAGTAGATTTGGGATGAAGAAATACAACGAGCTTATTATCTGCACCTTTCTTTGGCTCTTCCGAAACAAATTCAAAACCTTCTTTTTTCAGCCTTTCAACCTCAGCCTCGATATTCTCCACTCCAAAAGCAAGATGATGAATCCCTTCCCCTCGTTTCTCAATAAATTTTGAAATTGCAGACTCCGGTTTGGTGGATTCTAAAAGTTCGATTTTACTCTCTCCTATTTGATAAAAAGAAGTAATCACTCCCTCCCTTTCCACTTCTTCTTTTTTGTAACTACCCTTTCCAAGCAGTCTTTCGAAAAGTGAATCGGATTCTTTAAGCGATTTCACGGCAATTCCTAAATGTTCAATTTTCATGGTATTTAAGTTCTTAATACACCTTAGCCAACTCTTACAATAGAGTCCAGCGAGAGCGAGAGAATATTCAAACAAAAGTAGTAAATTTGCGCCATGAACGAAAGTAACAGACAAAGAAAAGTCGCCCAAATCATTCAGGAAGATTTTTCCGAATTATTTAGAAAACAAGCCTCAGAGAGCAAGCAAAGTTTTCTTGTAAGTGTTTCGGATGTAAAAGTTTCTGCCGATTTAAGTATTGCAAAAATCTATTTAAGTATATTCCCGAACGATTATCGTAAAGCGATTATGAAAGAAATCGAAGAGAACAAATCTCAATATCGAAATTTCTTAGGGAAGAAAATGGGAAAACAGGTCCGTATTATTCCAGAGCTTCAATTCTACCTAGACACTTCGCTGGACGACGTGGAAAGAATTGAGAAAGAATTAAAGGGCGAAGGAGACAATCCCACACTATAAGGAAAGGTGGCAAGTACAGCATACTACATTGCAAAACGCTATTTAATAGCTAAAAAAGGCTCAACTGCAGTCACGTTTATTACGTGGCTTGCCGCTTTTGCAATGATGACCGCTGTAGCCTCCATGTTCATCATTGTGTCTGTTTTTACCGGACTGGAAGACCTCAACAAGGCTCTTATTTCAGATCTGCATGCGGACATTACCATCTCAAGTACTTCTGAAAAACAGCTTAAGGATCCCGTTTTAATTACGAAACTCCTAGAAAAACAAAAAGAAGTAGAGGCCTACTCCAAATTAATTGAAGAAAAAGTCTACCTCAACTACGGCGGCGTAGGTGAAATAGCCTATTTACGAGCGGTCGATTCAAATTACACAAAAGTAAATCCCATAGACAAACGAATTTTCTTTGGAAAACTGCCGGATCTTCGAAAAGGCAAGGAAGTTATTTTAGAAAACAATTTGGACAACCGCCTGGCCATTCCTGTGGGAGAGACGCTAAAACCTGCGTTCATTTACATGCCTAAACCAGGAGTTGGACTCATCAATTCAGAGGCGGACATTTTTGAAAAACAAGAAATTATTGCTACGGGGGTATTCCCAGGAAACGATCAATTGGACAACTACATTATTGCCCCTATTAGTCTTGCTCAATCTCTCTTAGGCACTTCCAATGAAAGTGCATATAAAATTGTTGCCAAACTCCACGACCCAACCCGGGCCTCTAGTGTAAAAGCAGCCCTTAAAAAACAAATGGGTAGCGAATACCAAATAAATACGAAAAACGAAGAAAACGCAGCCTTTTGGAAAATGATCAACACAGAGAAGCTTATGATTTATCTAATCTTTTCTCTTGTTATTTTGATTACTACTTTCAACTTGGCAGGTGCGATCATCATTCTTCAACTCGATAAGAAAAGGCAAGCCATGTCTTTAATTTCTCTAGGGTTTCCAAGAGCGCAGCTACGAAAAATCTATTTCTATACAGGAGTACTTATCGTTGTGATTGGAATCTTCTTAGGACTTGCAATTGGAACCATTCTGTGTGTGATTCAAATGCAAACAGGACTTTTCAAAGCAGGCATTGAACTTCCATTCCCTGTGAGAATCACCCTCGAAAATTATTTCATAGTCGCGGGAGTCGCCCTTGTATTTGGTCTTTTGGTTTCTTGGTTGTTTTCAAAAATCAAGAAAGACCCCTTCCCTGCAGATTAAATCAAGCCTCAAGCCAAAAGTTCCAAAAAAAGCATTGAAACCATTCTCGTCGCGCAAATGCGTGTGAAATTATGTATATTTGATTTATGGAATTACAGGCAAATTACGGACTCGTTGGAAAGGGAATCTCTTATTCTTTTTCACAAAAGTATTTTACCCAAAAGTTTAGAAAATTATTTTTGAAAAATTACAATTATTTCCTACTAGACTTGGAAGACTTAAGCCATATCAAAGAGCGAATTCAAAAGGAAAACTTAAAAGGGTTTAATGTCACCATTCCATACAAAGAACAAATCATTCCCTTTCTCGATGGGCTTAGCCCAGAAGCGAAGGTAATCGGCGCTGTAAACACAGTGAAAATAACGGGCGGGCAATGGGTCGGATACAATACCGATGCTTACGGCTTCGAAAAAACGCTTGAATTGCATCGCAAAGAGCACCATAATTCCGCCCTAATCCTAGGGAATGGCGGTGCTGCGAAAGCGGTTAAATACGTCCTAGATAAACTTGAAATCCCCTACCAAGTTATTGAACGCAAATCGTCTCAAAACTTTGAATCTTTGACCAAGAGTCAAGTGGAGTCAGCCTCACTCATTGTGCAATGCACGCCTGTGGGTACGTATCCAGACCTTGAAAACAGTGTCCCCTTCCCCTTTGAAGCACTAGGAACTAAGCATTTGGTGATTGATCTGATTTACAATCCAGAATATACGCAGTTTATTAAAAAAGCAAGCGATCAAGGAGCAAAATGCTTAAATGGCTATTTCATGCTGGAACAGCAAGCAGAAAAAGCCTGGGCTCTATGGAATAAGTCCCTACCGTGAACGAAAAAAAGCCCAACTACGAAAGAAATCGAAAAAATGTCTATATTTAACGGGCTATTTTCACACGGCGCGTGAAAGAGACCACTAACATAAAGTCAGAAGTTATGAGTATGCAGGATTCCAATGCGACAAACCCCGAAAACAATACAAATCCGAGCGAGCACACGCCTCAAAATTTAGATCCGAGCCAAAACATGGAGCAGCAAGAACCGTTCGAGATTCCAAAGGAAAAGGTGCTTTCGGAAATTGACCCTAAAAAACAGGAGCAGCTTACCGATCAAGTGGCTCCGGATTCCCCAAGTACCTCGCATACCGAGATCATGACTCAGCATACAGCAAATGCACAAAATGTAGAAACGCTTCCTTCCCTTGAAATTCCTGAGGAGAAAGTCCTTTCAGAAATTGATCGCGAAGAAAAAAAAGACGCTCCCTCCTCCAAAAGTAAAAAGCAAGATCCTGTCGGCAACAGAAAAAAAATAGGCTCTCACGAATCGGACTCGGTCGAAAATCTTCTGAGCGACCTCGAAAAGCTAGTGAACCTTCCTGATGCAGGAGAGAGAATCCGATCATTCAATCAATTAAAAGACTGGTCTACTAAGAAAATATCGTTTGAAACGGATCAAAAACGAAAACAGTTCCTTGCCGACGGAAGTCTTGAATCCGACTTTGATTATGAACACCCTTTTCAATCAAAACTCTCAGCCCTTATCTCCATTTTCAAAGAAAAACACGTAGAATGGGTGAAAGACCAAGAAAAACAGTTCGAAGAAAATCTAACTCAGCGACAAGCCATTCTAGAGAGACTAAAAAATCTATACACCTCTAGCGAACCAGGAATTAACCTTTTTCATGAAATCCGCTCCATCAAAAAAGATTGGAATGACGCGGGGCAAGTGGCAAAGTCTCAATTCAAATTATTGAATAACGATTATTACTATCATTTGAATCAGTTTTATCAGGTTTTGGACCTTAACAAAGAATATTTAGAACAGGAACATGTGCACAACCTTGAAAAGCGTCAGCATATCATTGAACGTGCAAAAGATCTTCTAAAAGAACCGGTTCAAAAAGCACTCAATGAACTTCAGTATCTTCATAAATTATGGAAAGAAGAGGGCGAACCTGTGGCAGAAGAGTTCCGTGAATCAACATGGAATGAATTCCGAGCCATTTCCAATCAGATTCACGATCGACGCGTGGAACTTCACACCCAAATGGATGCGCTGCATGACGAGAACTTAAAAAAGAAACGTGAGCTGATTACCCAGATTAAAGGAATCACAAGTACGATTGTTCCTGACAATAATATCAACTTCAAAGACACCTTGAGTAAGGTAGAACAAATACGATCCACCTTCTTAAAAATAGGATCCGTTCCAAAAGAGAATGTAAACGAAACTTGGTCCGAGTTTAAAGAAGCAGTGCGTCAATTCAATTCGGCAAAAAACAAGTTTTTTAAAACCATTAAGAGTGCCCAGCAAGAAAACCTATCGAAAAAATTATCGCTGATTGAAACGGCCAAGCAAAACATGAATTCGGAAGATTGGGACAAGATGGTACCCCTATTCAAAAACTTACAAAGCGAATGGAAGCGCATTGGACCTACCCCGCGCCATACCGTGCAGTCTACTTGGAATGATTTCCGAGAAGCGTGCAATGTCTTCTTCACCAATTTCCGTACAAAAAGCCCTGCTGCTCAGGACAACTGGCTTGACAATTTCAAAGCGAAGAAATTGTTAATGGACGAACTCGCCTCGGTGACAAACCACGCGGACAGTGAGGCAAAAATAGAAGACATAAAAGCTCGTTGGAATGCCTTAGGCAAAGTTCCAAAAGATCGACTTTACATCCATAGTCAGTTCAACAAATTGCTACGTGAAAAATTAAAACTAAACAATCTTAGCGAATACGACCTTAAGGATGAAAATCTTTCCGAGAGCCAATTAACGGACAAAGCAAGAAAGATTAAAAATCAAATTGCAGACCTTGAGACACAAGTCACCAATCTGGAGACCAACCTAAGTTTCTTCCAATCGCCTGGACGTGAGAATCCTTTACTGAAAGACACCTACGAAAAGCTTGACGAGAAAAAAGAACAATTGGAACGACTAAAAGTAAGCCTCCATCATATCATCACAGGAGAATAACAAAATATAAGAGCGTTTCTTTTAGGAGATGCTCTTTTAAAATATTACCATGAGCGATAAGGCCTATATGACACGATGCTTGGAACTTGCCCAAAAAGCGCTTGGAGACACTTATCCAAATCCAATCGTGGGTGCAGTTATTACACACAATGACAAAATCATAGGGGAAGGCTTTCACCAAAAGGCAGGATCACCGCATGCGGAAATCAATGCCATAAGCCAAATCGAGGACCATTCTATCTTAAAGGAATCAACCCTCTACGTTTCATTAGAACCTTGCAGTCACTTCGGCCTGACTCCGCCCTGCGCACTTAGGGTGAAGGAACTAGGATTTAAAAGAGTTGTCATTGGCGTTTTAGATCCAAGTGAAAAGGTGGACGGCAAAGGGGTCAAACTGCTTAAAGAAGCCGGAATTGAGGTCTGTGTAGGAGTTCTCGAAGAAAAAGCAAGAGAGTTAAACAAACGCTTTATAACTTCGCAGATAAAAAAAAGACCTTATATCACTTTAAAATGGGCACAATCTGCAGATGGTTTTCTAGATCAAGACTTCAAACCCACCTCGATATCTAACCCTAAACTTAATCAGTGGGTGCATTTGTTAAGGCATCAAGAACATTCCATTCTTGTAGGAACCCGCACGGCACAAAGGGATAAACCAAGCCTTACGGTACGTCATATAGAGGGCAGAAATCCAATCCGTATTGTTCTTGACTTAGATTTAAAACTCTCTACGGACACCCCACTCTTTAATCTAGAGGCTCCTACCTTGGTGTTTAATTCCAAAAAACAGCAAGTTGAGGGCAATATCGAATACATGAAAATAGATTCTACGAATCTAATTCCGAATCTTTTAACAGAACTTCACCTTCGTGGTATTCAATCCGTACTAGTGGAAGGAGGAGCACAAATGCATAGGCAATTCCTAGAGCTAGGTCTATGGGACACTGCCTACCAAATTCAAAATCCAGAACTTTTTTTAGAAAAAGGAACCCTTGCACCCACAATTAATTCCTTAGCAACTCAAAAGTGGACTATTGGAAATAATCTTTTGACGGAATACAAAAACGATTACTCCTTTTTTAACAGCTCTTCAAGTTGAAAATATCTATCCCCTAGTTTCTTTTTAAGACGTTGATTTGATTTCTTCACAGCCTCTTGGGTTACACCGAGAAGCTGCGCAATTTCTCGTGAAGACAGACCCAATTTTCGCAGAAAGTCAAATCTCTTATTCGATTCGACACTATCCCATGACATGCAACTTTGGGACAACAATCTAGATTTTATGCATGCGTTTTCGTTGAAAATCAACTATCGAAAAAATTCATCTGCGTTTTAAAAATGAGAATGATTCTGTAGAAGATCTACAAAGTTCAAATTTAGTTCAAATTGAACCTTCTCTTTCCTTTTGGAAACAATTCCAATACGAGGTTTTAGCCGCAAAATAATACACTCTGCTCTTTATGCAAAAAACAACCTGGCTATTAAAACACCAAGTTAGTTAGTGAACTACCCACCCACGCTAGAGGCGATGGGCTGGGCTTCGGGCTTCATAGAGTGTGCGTTATTGCTAACGTCTGATTTTCTCTCCACCTTTGTAATGGACAGTTCCTGCCCATATATTTTTAATCCCTCTTTGAGAATGTTCTTTGCAGCATTATGGTCACGGTCTAATTTATGACCGTTGCTACAAATCCATTCTCTTATGGAAAGATTTAAGTCTTGATTTATACAACCACACACGTTGCAAGTTTTTGACGAGGGATAGAAACGATTAACTTTTATAAGTTCTTTCCCATACCAATCACACTTATATTGAAGTAGTGTGACAAAATTACCCCAACTTGCATCAGCAATATGTTTAGATAATTTGTGGTTTTTAATCATACCTTTTACGTTTAAGTCTTCAATACTTATTAAATCATAGGATTCAACAAGCTCTTTACTAACTTTATGTAAGGTATCTAACCTACTGTTTGCGATTTTCTCGTGAATCTTTGCAACCTTGAGCTTTTGTTTTTCAAACCCATTACTGTCTTTTTGTTTACGAGATAAGTGTTGTTGTGCTTTTTTTAATTTCCGTGCATATTTTTTTGTATATCTATTATTTTTAAATTTCCTATTTTCGGAGGTAATCGCAAAGTCTTTAATCCCTAAATCTATACCAACCTGCTTATCTGTTTTTGTTAACTGCTCAATTTCCTGTTCAGTAAAGATTGAAACAAAATATTTCCCTGTTGGTGTTCGGGTTATGGTCACCTTACCAATCTTTCCTTTCAATTCACGGTGCATCTTGATTTTGATGCCATCTTTGAATTTAGGTATAATTAATTTACCGTCATCAATTCTACCGAATTGTGGTACTGTAAAACTGTTCTTGTTTCGACGTGATTTGAACTTTGGAAATTGTGCATTTCCACGAAAGAAGTTTAGATAAGCCGTGTCTAAAGACCTTAAAACAAACTGCAAGCTTTGGCTATTAACTTCTTTCAGCCAATTCGTTTCTTCTTGCTTTTTTATTTTAGTTAATGTGGCTGCTTGCGCATAATAGGTGTCAGACTTCTTATCTGCTTGGTACTGCTGCTTGCGCTCATTTAAAAAGTAATTGTAAACAAAACGTGTACATCCAAAATGTTTAGCAAGGAGTACCTCCTGCTCTTCATTTGGCATCAATCTAAAGCGATATGTCTTATTTACCGTTGTCACTTATGCAAGTTACGACATTTATGCGATAAATACCACTTGTGTAAAAGGTTACGTCTTTAGGTGAAAAACATTTGCAAAAAGCTATAGTATGCAATCCAATTACCTTCGTACCAATCATTCAAAACATTATTTAGGACCGTCTAGTAAACAAAGCAATTCTCTGCCCTTTTAAAGGGCAGTTTTCTTTGGTCAAAAGTTTTCTTATTTTCGCAGTATGATCACGGAGTTTAAAACAGCAGCCTCAAAGGTCGAAAACATTTTAACAAAAGAAAAAGGAAGTAAATTCATTGGGTTTTTATATCCGATTTCAACCGAAGAAGAATTTCAAAAGGCCTTAATTGACATTAAAGCCGCGCATCCTAAGGCCACCCATCACTGTTATGCATTTCGCCTTGGACTTGAGGGAGAGAATTACCGCGCCAATGATGACGGAGAACCCTCTGGAAGTGCCGGACTTCCGATTTACAATCAACTGCTATCCAATGAACTCACCAACGTACTACTCGTTGTAGTTCGTTATTATGGAGGAACAAAGCTTGGCGTATCAGGGCTTGTAAAGGCCTACAAGGAGTCTGCTATATTAACGCTGGAAGAATGTAAAATCATAACCCAAGAATTAGAATCACTTGTACGAGTCACATTTCCATTCGCTTCTCAAAATGTAATATTTACGGTTTTAAACAAACTGCAAGCAAAAGTTCTACAATTTGATGCAGACCAAAGTTGCCAGATCACGGCTAGAATCAAAACTTCACAAAAAGACGACATTTCAAACCAATTTGCTGAAATGCCGTCTGTTCAATTTGAAATAGAGGAGATTCTCTAATTTCAGTATAATTTCATTTCTAATTATTACTTCTTCCGCCAAAAAGCAGAGAGGCAAAATAAATCAATTGAGCAAGAGAGCCCAAGGCGGCAACCACATACGTTCTTGCAGCCCACTTAAGGGAATCCTCAGCTCCTTCGTATTCTGTTTTGTTCGCTAAGGTTCCACTGCTTTTCAGCCAGGCCAAAGCGCGATTGCTTGCATCATACTCCACAGGCAAGGTGACAAAGGCAAATGCAGTAGTCACAGCAAACAAAATTACTCCGACAAGAAGTACGGTTTTGTTTCCACTCATCGCAAGAACCACAAGTCCAGCCATCAGAACAAACTGAAGTAGTCTTGACGATATGTTTACCATGGGTACCATCTTGGAGCGTAGCGTAAGCATTGCGTAAGCCGTCGCATGCTGAACCGCATGGCCCGTTTCATGGGCAGCGACTGCCGCTGCAGCTGCATTTCGTTGCATATAAACTCCTTCGGAGAGATTGATGGTTTTGTTCTGCGGATTGTAGTGGTCAGTCAATTGACCCGGCACAGAAATAACTTGCACGTCGTGAATTCCACTGTCGCGAAGCATTTTCTCTGCAATTTCTTTTCCAGAAAGTCCGTTTTGCAAATGAACCTTACTGTAGTGTGCAAACTTAGATTTTAGCTTATTTTGCACAATCATGCTGACAATAAACACCAGCCCTATAATCAAATAATAACTACCCATATTTCTTATTGTATTGCTTCATAATTTTCGAATGCCGAATATACTAAAAAAGAAGGAAAAACCGTGCCAAATACGTCCACTAAAAAATTAATAATTATCTTTGCCAATTCAATCTAGAAAAATGCCACAACTCTCTGTACAAGAAGTTAAATCTGAGGATGACTTGATGAAATTCATTCAATTCCCAATGGATTTATATCGAAATAACCCGAATTTCGTTCCTTCTTTAATTCAGGATGAAAAATCAATCTGGGATCCCGCCCAAAATCCGGCCCTCGCTTACGCAGAAGCCAAGCAGTTCATTGCGCTAAAAAACGGTAAAGTCGTAGGTCGTATTGCCGTGATGATCAACCACAAAGAGAGAAAAGAATTGGGGGTAGAAAAAGTGCGTTTCGGATGGCTGGATTTCATTGATGATCTTGATGTATCCAAAGCATTGCTTGACACCGCTGCTCAATACGCAAGGCAAAAGGGAATAAACACAATTGAAGGCCCAATGGGGATCACAAACCTTGACAAAGCAGGAATGCTTACCATGGGATTTGATCGTCTGGCCACTATGATTGGGCTATATAATTTCGAATACTACCCTCAGCATATGGAGAGCCACGGCCTTCTAAAAGAAAAAGAATGGGTTGAATACGAATTAACCTTCCCTGAAATCCTTCCCGAAAAAGTAGTGCGTTTTTACAACCTTGTCTTGGAAAAATACGGTTTAAAGGTTTTAAAATTTCAATCCAAAAAAGAGCTGATTCCTTTTGTGGAACCGATGTTTGAACTTCTTGACGAAACGTATCGAAATTTATCCACCTATACTCCTATCTCTCCTGAACAGATCAAAATGTACAAGGAGAAGTACTTCAATTTCATTCACAAAGATTATGTCGTCTGTGTTTGCGATTCAAGTGGGAAATTGGTTGCATTTGCCATTACAATGCCTTCCTATTCCAAAGCATTGCAAAAATCGAAAGGGAAAATGTGGCCTTTCGGATGGATGCATTTCCTTTCCGCAGGACGCAAAAACGAACGAGCCAACTTCTATTTGATTGGCATCCACCCAGAATACCAAAGACGAGGAATCACCTCCATTATTTTTACAGAAATCTACAAATCGTTCAAAAAGAAAGGAATCAAATTCTTAGAAACCAACCCTGAACTAGAAGAAAACAAAAACATTCAAGTTTTGTGGCAAGATTACCATCCCGTTAATCACAAACGAAGAAGGACTTATAGTAAAAAACTTTCCTAAAATGAAAAAGCACCTTCTCGTATATGCTGCTCTGGTCGTACTTTACATTGCATACAACCTCTTTTTCGAGGTGGAGGATCCAAGAACCAATGCAGCGATCAACATTTTAGCCACGAGCGTGCTGTTTTTGTATATCGCTATTCTCGCATTCGTTTTGATCAGAAAGCTGAAAAAAAACAAAAAAGAATAGTTATTTATAACAATTCTAAATTGAACACCCTCTGTTCATTTAAAAAGTCTTTTCTATACCTCATATTTTTTTTCTATCATTAATTCATTAAATTTGCATCTACTATTTAATGCAGTTGCTATGAATTTACCTGAAAATTATATCCCTATACTCTTCCAAGGATTGATAGGACTTAGTTTCGTGCTCTTATCTCTTCTCGGCACCCATTTTCTTGGACCGAAGCAAGTGAAGGGCAATACGAAGAAAAACGAAAGTTTTGAATGCGGTGTGGATGTGGAAGGAAATGCAAGAACACCCTTTTCTGTTAAATATTTCTTGACCGCGGTTCTATTCGTTCTTTTCGACATAGAAATCGTATTCTTTTATCCTTACGCGGTGAATTTCCGCGAGTTTGGAATTGAAGGCTTTTTAGCCGTACTTACGTTTGTCTCTATTTTCTTCTTGGCCTTCCTATACGTTTGGAAACGTGGGGCCTTAGATTGGGACCGTTAAACATTAATTATTAAAACAAACATTATGTCAGATAACAAACCCGTAATTAGAATGGACGCAACTCCACCGGAAGGACTTGAAGGAGAAGGTTTCTTCGCGACCCAGCTCAGCAGTGTGGTGGGACTTGCAAGAAAGCACTCCCTTTGGCCTCTTCCCTTTGCGACCTCTTGTTGTGGAATTGAATACATGGCGTTTCTGAATCCCACATACGACGGAAGTCGTTTTGGTATGGAACGTAACTCCTTTTCTCCACGCCACGCGGACATGCTAATGGTCTGTGGAACTATTTCTAAGAAATTAGGCCCCGTGCTTAAGCAAGTATATACCCAAATGGCAGAACCTAGATGGGTTGTGGCAGTGGGTGCATGCGCCTCTAGCGGAGGGATTTTTGACACTTACTCCGTGTTACAAGGAATCGACAAAATTATTCCTGTAGACGTCTACGTACCCGGTTGTCCTCCAAGACCAGAGCAAATCATTGAAGGAGTCATGCAGGTACAAGCCTTGGCAGAAAGTGAAAGCATTCGAAGAAGAGATTCCGACCAGTACAAAGCTCTTTTAGAGTCTTACGGAATCAACTAAACTATTTGAGGGCACAATAAAGCAGACCTCTTTTGGGAAGCCTGCGCAAATAAAGAAACAACATGAATAACGAATTCGTTTTAGAAGCTCTGCAAAGAGAATTTCAAGATAGCATCCTCTCCTTTAGTGAGCCCTACGGTATGTTAACGCTAGTGGTAAAGAAAGGGGACTTAAAAAAGATCGTCCATTTTTTACGCGATTCTTCGCTCGAAATTAACTTTTTAACGGACATTACGGGCATTCACTATCCAGAGGATACTGACAATGAACTGGGTGTAATTTACCATCTTCATAACATGAAGGAAAAGTTCCGTTTACGAATTAAATCCTTTACCAAGAAAGAAGGTGCCGAGTTTGAAACCCTTACGGATCTTTACGCAGGAGCCAACTGGATGGAAAGAGAAACCTATGATTTTTTTGGAATCAAATTCTCAGGACACCCTGACCTTCGCGTGATCTTAAACATGGAGGATTTGGGATACCACCCGATGCTAAAAGAATACCGTCTCGAAGACGGAACCCGTAGCGACAAGGACGATAACATGTTTGGTAGATAATGCCTACCCATTAACAAGAGCCTATTATGAAAGACAATCAACTCTCCAATATAATTAACCAATTCGATGCCAAGGAACAAATCGACGGTCAACTCTATACGCTGAACCTTGGACCTACGCACCCGGCAACGCACGGTATCTTTGAAAACGTGCTTACCATGGACGGGGAACGAATTGTACACGGTGAACAAACCGTAGGGTATATTCACCGCGCGTTTGAAAAAATTTCAGAGCGCCGAAATTTTTCTCAAATCACGACCCTCACCGACCGAATGAATTATTGTTCGGCACCTATTAACAATATAGGTTGGCACATGACGGTTGAGAAACTAATTGGATGCAAAGTGTCCAAACGTGTCGATTACATGCGAGTGATTATGATGGAACTTGCCCGAATTGCCGACCATATGGTATGCAATGGGGTTACTGCAATGGATGCAGGAGCCATCACGGGACTTACCTATCTCTTTAGAGAGCGTGAAGCCATCTACGAAATGTACGAGCAAATTTGCGGAGCAAGGATGACCACAAACATGGGTAGAATTGGTGGATTTGAAAGAGATTTCACTCCTAAGTTCCACGAACTTCTTCAGACTTGGTTAAAAAAATTCCCTAAAATTTGGGGTGAATTTTGTGCCTTGAACGAAAGAAACAGAATCTTCATGGACCGAACTATTGGAACGGGACCCATTTCGGCAGAACGTGCCTTAAGCTATGGATTTACAGGTCCTAACTTAAGAGCGGCGGGTGTCGATTACGACGTCCGTGTAAACTCCCCTTATTCTTCGTATGAAGATTTTGACTTCATGGTGCCGATAGGTTCCGCAGGAGATACGTACGACCGATTCATGGTCAGACAACACGAGGTCTGGGAAAGTTTAAAAATCATTGAACAAGCCTACAAGAATCTACCGGAAGGAAACTTCCATGAAGATGTCCCCGAATTTTATCTTCCAGAAAAAGCAGAGGTCTACAACAGTATGGAGGCTCTTATCTACCATTTCAAAATTGTCATGGGAGAAACGGAAGTTCCTAAAGGAGAAGTGTACCACTGTGTAGAGGGAGGAAATGGAGAACTTGGATTTTATCTAGTGAGCGACGGCGGAAGAAGCCCTTACAGACTGCACTTTAGACGTCCTTGCTTTATCTTTTACCAAGCTTACCCTGAAATGATTAAAGGTCAAATGATTTCGGATGCCATTGTCACTATGTGTTCAATGAATGTCATTGCCGGAGAACTTGACGCCTAATAAAACGACGTATTTGAAAACCGTTTTGCTTTGAAAAACAAAGTCTTTGACTCCAAAGTAAAACACTATAGAATTCTATACCATGAGCGAAACAATTGCTTTTAAACCCGAATCTTTAGAAAAGGTTCATAAAATAATTGCCCGTTACCCTGAAGGGAGACAAAAATCGGGATTGATTCCAATTTTGCATCTTGCCCAAAAAGAATTTGGCGGATGGTTGGATGTTCCTGTAATGGACTACGTGGCAAGTTTACTTCAAATCAAACCGATTGAGGTGTACGAAGTGGCCACTTTTTACACGATGTTCAATATGAATCCAATGGGTAAGTATGTACTCGAAGTATGCAGAACAGGTCCTTGTTTAACAAGAGGAAGTGAGAAAATTTTAGACCACATCCGTACCACCCTGCAAATTAAAGACGGAGAAACTACGTCGGATGGAATGTTTACTCTTAAGCCTGTCGAATGCTTAGGTGCATGTGGGTATGCCCCAATGCTTCAGCTTGGCAAGTTTTATCATGAAAATTTAACTACTGAAAAAGTGGATGAGATTCTTGCTCTATGCAGACAGGGAGCCCTCGCTTTGGATTAATTTATAGAAGGAGAAATGGGTAAAAAACTTTTACTTAAAAACGCACATATAGAAGGAATTAGAAACTTCGACGTCTACCGCGAGCACGGAGGCTACGAAGCGGCTGAAAAAGCCTTCAAAATGACCCAAGAGCAAATTCTCGAAGAAGTAAAAACTTCGGGACTGCGTGGACGTGGAGGAGCCGGATTTCCAACCGGCTTAAAATGGAGCTTTTTGGCTAAGCCCGAAGGAGTTCCAAGACACCTTGTGGTTAATGCAGACGAATCTGAGCCCGGCACCTTTAAGGACCGATACCTCATGGAATTTCTACCTCACCTACTGATCGAAGGAATGGTTATCTCCTCCTACTGTCTGGGGGCCAACGTTTCCTATATCTACATTCGTGGAGAATACTCTTGGATACCTGACATTTTAGAACAGGCAATAGACGAGGCGAAAGCGGCAGGATTCCTGGGCAAAAACATTTTAGGTTCTGGATTTGATTTGGAAATCTATGTTCAAAGAGGAGCAGGAGCTTACATTTGTGGAGAAGAGACTGCCCTTTTAGAATCCTTAGAAGGAAAAAGAGGAAATCCAAGACTGAAACCTCCTTTCCCGGCTGTGAAAGGCCTTTGGGAAAGACCGACTGTAGTAAACAATGTGGAGTCCATTGCAGCCGTTGTTCCTGTTATTGAAATGAGCGGCGCGGAATACGCGAAAATTGGAGTGGGACGTTCCACGGGAACCAAGCTGATTTCAGCTTGTGGAAATATAAACAAACCCGGAGTCTACGAAATCGACATGAACCTTTCAGTAGAAGAATTCATCTATTCAGAGGAATACTGTGGGGGCATTAAGGATGGAAAAAAACTAAAAGCCTGCATCCCTGGTGGATCCTCCGTTCCTATTCTTCCAGCCAATCTACTTTTGAAAACCATCAACGGCGAACCCAGACTCATGAATTACGAATCTCTTGCGGACGGCGGATTTGCGACGGGTACTTCCATGGGGTCAGGAGGATTTGAAGTACTGGACGAAGATCAGTGCATCGTAGAGCATACCATGACCCTATCCCGGTTCTATGCCCATGAGAGTTGTGGACAGTGCACACCGTGCCGTGAAGGAACTCCATGGATGTATAAAATACTTAAGAAAATTGAACAAGGACAAGGAACCATGGAGGACATCGATCTTCTTTGGGATATTCAAAGAAAAATTGAAGGAAATACGATTTGCCCTCTAGGCGATGCAGCCGCATGGCCTGTGGCAGCTGCAATCCGTCATTTTAGAGACGAATTCGAATGGCATATAAACAATCCGGAAGCCCTAACAAAAAATTATGGACTTGCAAATTATGCAGATCCAATTCCAGTAGCGGCAAGTGCCGAATAAAATGAAGAAGATCTTTCAAATTTTTGTAATTCTTTTTGGAGCTGTGCATTTTGCTTATGCCCAAGAAACCGACACTCTGCAAAACCAAAAAGAATTGGATCTCGAGATTCAACCTTTATCCAAAAAAGGACAAATGTTTGTCTTTTGGGGGTGGAATCGAGCAGGATTTACCGATTCTGACATTCGATTCAAAGGAGCAGACTATAACTTCACTTTAGAAAATGTCGTGGCGCACGATCGTCCTTCGAAGTTAAGTTTAGATTATATCAATCCCGGAAAAATTTCCATTCCTCAATTTAATTTTAGATTGGGATATTTCCTCAAGGATGATTTGGCGCTTGTGATTGCTCAAGACCACATGAAATATGTGATGGACCAAGACCAAACCGTAGGATTCAAAGGAGAAATCACAGATCCTGTATATGCGGCAAAAGTGCAAAATGGAGAGGTTAATTTAAGCGACAGCGAATTTTTAACCTTTGAACATACGGACGGGTTAAACTATGTCAATTTAGGTTTGGAGAAATACAAACCAATCCTCAAAAAGGAAAAGATTGATATCTTATGGAGTTACGGGGGTGGAATTGGAATGCTAATGCCCAAGAGTAACGTAAAATTGTTCGGAAACGAAAGAAGCGATCGTTTTCACGTGGCAGGTTTCGGTCTTGATGCGAGAACCAATATCAATGTCATCTTTTGGAAACGATGGATGGCCAGAGTAGAAGGCAAAGTCGGTTATATTAATATGCCCGATATAAAAACCACCTTAAACAACAAACCCGATAAAGCCTCACAAGACTTTATGTTTGGGCAACTTAATTTTGGGGTTGGCTATATTTTTAAAGTAAAATAATAATTAATTCATTTTAGAATTCAACTATAATGAGCGAAGAAGTTAAAAAATTCAAAATCACCGTAGACGGACAAAGTGTCGAGGTAGATCCTGGAACCACTATTTTAGAAGCGGCCAGACTCATTGGCGGCAAATCCGTGCCTCCGGCGATGTGTTATTATAAGCCCCTTGAAAGCAGTGGAGGGCGTTGTAGAACCTGTTTAGTAGAAGTCTCCAAAGGCTCCGATGCAGATCCTAGACCCATGCCCAAACTGGTTGCCAGTTGTAGAACCACCGTCATGGATGGGATGGAAATTAAAAACCTAACGTCGGAAAGAACCCAAGAGGCTCGAAGTGCGGTAACCGAATTCCTCCTTGTTAATCACCCTTTGGACTGTCCTGTTTGCGATCAGGCCGGAGAATGCCACTTGCAAGATTTAGGCTATGAACATGGAGTCTCACACTCTCGAACTGAATTTGAAAGACGCACGTTTGAACCCGAGGACATTGGACCTAACATCAAACTGCACATGAACCGCTGCATCCTTTGTGCACGTTGTGTACTTGCTGCAAACCAATTAACGGAGGGAAGAGAACACGGAATTCTATTCCGTGGCGAGCATGCAGAAATATCGACCTATCTAAACAAGGCCTTAGACAATGATTTTTACGGAAACGTGATTGATGTTTGTCCAGTAGGAGCCTTAACGGACCGTACCTCGCGCTTTGCTTCACGCGTTTGGTTTACCAAACCTATGGATGCATCATGTGATTGTGAGAAATGCTCAGGAAATGTAGTATTGTGGATGAAGGGAGAAGAAGTAATCCGTGTGACGGCTAGACAGAATCAGTATGGCGAAAGCGAAGAATGGATCTGCAACACGTGTCGTTTTGAGAAAAAAGACCTTAAGTTTTGGAAGGTAGAAGGACCTAGAGCTATCGATCGTCATTCGGTAATTTCACTCAACCATTACCAAAAACCGCAAGACGAACATCTTTTGTTAGACAATCCAGGAGCAAAAGAACTTAGTGCAGAAGACAAGAACTCCTCCTCTCACACGTAAATAGAAAAAAGAAAAAAATCCAATTGATAATTAATTGGTAAGTAAAGTACAGAACTATGGATTTAATCACCTTTAAGATCATACTAGTCGTCAGTCTCTTTGCACTTTCCTTGGGGATTGCAGCATATTCTACTTGGGGAGAAAGAAAGCTGGCCGCTATTTTACAAGACCGAATTGGCCCTAACCGTGCGGGTCCCTTTGGACTCTTGCAACCTTTAGCAGACGGAGGAAAACTCTTCTTTAAAGAAGGCTTTATTCCGCAAAATGCAGAACGCTTTCTTTTCATCTTAGGACCTTCTATTACCATGTTTATCGCCCTAATTACAGGAGCGGTTATCCCTTGGGGGAAAACACTAAACATCGGGGGAGATTCCTTTGCCTTGCAAGTCGCTAACATTGATGTCGGAGTTCTGTTTCTGATTGGAATGGTTTCCATTGGCGTCTACGGAATGATGATTGGAGGTTGGGCCTCGAATAACAAATATTCTCTTATAGGTGCCATTCGTGCTTCTTCACAGATGATCTCTTATGAGCTCGCCATGGGACTATCTCTTCTCTCCATTATTATGATGAGTGGAAGTTTAGATCTAATGAAAATAGTAACGGATCAAGGGACTGGAAAGCTTTGGGGACTTTTTTCCGTGGACGGCCTTAATTGGAATATCTTTTATCAACCCTTAGCCTTTATTATATTTTTTGTAGCGGCTATGGCAGAAACCAATCGACATCCTTTTGATTTGCCAGAATGTGAATCCGAACTTGTTAACGGGTACATGACGGAATACTCCTCGATGAACTTTGGGATGTACATGTTTGGAGAATACGTAAACATGTTCATTTCCAACGCTTTAATTGCCACCTTATTCTTCGGAGGATTTAATTATCCCGGAATAGAATGGGTCACTCAAAATTGGGGTGAAAACGTCGCGGGAATCTTAAGCATCGTATCCATTCTCGCAAAATCTGTGATTGGTATTATGATCTTCATGTGGATTCGTTGGACCATTCCAAGATTCCGCTACGATCAATTGATGCACCTGGGATGGAAATCATTAATCCCACTTGCCCTTTTAAACCTTGTTGTAACAGGAGCTGTAATTTTACTTGCAGGCGCTTAAAAAAAAATAACATTTTGTAGATCTAAGGGAGAAAGCCTCAGGATCCAAACCAAAATAGAATCAGATGAAATTAACAAACAGATCCAAAGTAGTTTCCAATAAGGAAATGACTTTTATGGAGAAGCTATACCTCCCGGAAATTGTAAAAGGAATGGCAATAACGCTGCGCCACGCAATTGAAGGTCCAAAGGGAAAAGTCTTTTCATATCCTGAGGTAGAAAAGCCTCGTGCGAAAGTATGGAGAGGTCTTCATGTCCTGAAAAGAGACGAACAGGGAAGAGAACGTTGTACCGCTTGTGGTCTTTGCGCTGTGGCCTGCCCAGCAGAAGCCATTACGATGACAGCCAGTGAACGTACCCAGGACGAAAAAAATCTTTACCGCGAAGAAAAATATGCTTCGGTTTATGAAATCAACATGCTGCGATGTATCTTTTGTGGTATGTGTGAAGAGGCCTGTCCAAAATCTGCCATCTATTTAACCGATCGACTCGTTGATGTGGAATTGAACCGTGGATCTTTTATCTATGGCAAAGAGAAACTAGTGGAGGATATCAACAATCGCATTGATATCACGGAGCGTCAAAGTGAACTTCAAAAAAAGGCCGTCAAGTAATGGAACAGTTTTTATTTTTCTTAGTGGCAGCAATTGCCCTAGCGAGTGCCTTCTACTTTGTCTTTGCTAAAAGTCCAATGTACGCGGTTCTTTCTTTAATCGTTACAATGTTCTCTATTGCTGGTATGTATGTGCTTCTAAACGCACAATTTTTAGGGATCGTTCAAATCATCGTGTATGCAGGCGCCATTATGGTCTTGTTCCTCTACATACTTATGATGCTTAATTTAAATGAGATGGACGAAAGTAAAAAGCAAAACACTCTTAAATTTATTGGGGTCTTTGCAGGAGGAATCCTGCTTATTGGAATGCTAGGCGCATTTAGAGGTGTGAGTGAAAACATTTATGCGGCCGAAGGAACTGACTACACGGTAGGACTTACAAAAAACCTAGGTCGATTGCTATTTAATGAATATGTACTGCCTTTTGAATTGGCCTCTATTTTAATCCTAGCTGGGATTGTAGGAGCGGTATTAATCGGTAAAAGAGAATTATAAGTTATGGGAGACGTTAATACATTTATTCAAACCGTGCCACTGAACTATTTCATAGTTCTATGCACACTGCTTTTTTGCTTAGGAGTTACAGGAGTGCTTCTGAGAAAAAATGCCATCATTATTTTAGGATGTGTAGAGCTGATGCTAAACTCAGTAAATCTTTTGCTTGCAGCCTTCTCTAGTTATAGTGGAGACGGACACGGTCAAATACTAGTGTTTTTCATCATGGTTGTAGCCGCTGCCGAAGTAGCTGTGGGACTCGCCATTATTTCTATGTTGTATCGAAATACAAAATCGGTAGACATAAGCATCTTTAACAAACTAAGAGGATAACAAACAATGGAAAATTTGGTTTACGCAATCGTTTTATTACCTCTCATTGGGTTTGTTTTTAACGGACTCTTTGGAAAAAACTTACCCAAAATAGTTGTGGGCACCCTTGCCTCACTCATGGTTTTAGGTTCCTTTTTAATAGCGGGGTATCTCTTTTTAAACTTCCAAGCGGACTCAGCGCCTGTGATTGTACGCGCTTTTGAGTGGTTTACCATTCATGGAATGCAAATTAATTTTAGCTTTCAAATAGATCAACTTTCCTTAATGATGATCTTAATCATCACAGGAATTGGATCTCTTATCCACTTGTATTCTATCGGATACATGCATACAGACAAAGGGTTTCATCGCTTTTTCGCGTATTTGAACCTGTTTATCTTTATGATGCTGCTGCTTGTCATGGGATCCAATTATGTAATTCTATTCATTGGATGGGAAGGCGTAGGACTTTGTTCTTACCTACTCATTGGATTCTGGTACGAAAACAAAGAATTTGGGAAAGCAGCACGAAAAGCCTTTATAATGAACCGTATTGGAGACTTAGGTCTTCTAATGGGTATTTTCATGATTGCCCAACATACCAATGCACTTGATTACCTATCGGTGGCTCAAAATGCATCCCTATTTCAACTCGATTCAGGTGTAATCATATTCATTTGTGCCTCATTGTTTATAGGTGCCGTAGGTAAATCCGCTCAAGTTCCTCTTTACACATGGTTACCCGATGCGATGGCAGGACCTACCCCGGTTTCGGCTCTAATCCATGCTGCAACGATGGTAACTGCCGGAATCTACCTAGTGGTTCGTTCAAACTTTCTGTATGTCCTTGCCCCTACTGTAATGGATGGAATCCTTTTCATAGGAATTCTCACCGCGTTACTTGCCGCGTTCTACGCATTGAGACAAAATGATATCAAAAAGGTTCTAGCCTATTCCACAGTTTCACAACTTGGATTTATGGTCGTTGCCTTAGGAGTCGGAGCTTACTCTGCTGCTATGTTCCATCTAATGACACATGCCTTTTTTAAAGCCCTTTTATTCTTAGGTTCAGGTTCCGTAATTCACGCGATGAGCGGAGAGCAAGACATGCGCCTAATGGGAGGACTTAAAGACAAAATTAAAATCACGCACATTACCTTCTTAATCGGTACGTTTGCTATTTCTGGAATGCCTCTTTTCTCAGGAATGATTTCCAAAGATGAAATCCTTGTGGCTACTTGGGCGAAAAGTCCACTTTATTGGGTACTACTCTTCGCCATTGCAGCGATGACCGCTGCCTATATGTTCCGTCTTTATTACTTGACCTTCCATGGAAGCTTTAGAGGAACAAAGGAACAAGAAGCGCATCTTCACGAAAGTCCTTTGAATATGACTTTACCTCTTGTGGTCTTAGCGGTACTATCTGTAGTGGGTGGATTCTTAAACCTACCGCATCTCATTGCTGAGGGTAAATTTGCAAACCTAGAGCACTGGCTTAGCCCCGTTTTAACCGATACGGTCAAAAGCCAAATTCAGGCAAATTTACAGGGACTGAGTCATACCACTGAACTGATTCTTCTAGCCCTTACTATCACCATGTTCTTTATTGTATGGATGGTCGTTAGACACCTGTATGTAACGAAGAATAAACTAGCCTTAGAAGATTCAAAATACACAGGCTGGGAGAAACTCTCTGCTCGGAAACTATACATAGATGAGCTATACAATGCCCTAATTGTACGCACGGTCGAGGGACTGGGTCGTGCAGGTAAAATGTTTGATGTTTCCATCCTGGACAAAGCGGTAGATTTCGTAGGAGAAGGTGCCGAAGAAAGTGGAAAATCCATGAAACGTCTACAAAACGGAAACGTAGAGAACTACGTACTCGTGATGGCTCTTGCCGTCGGACTTATTTTGATCGTTAACTTTATATTACAATAGTAATGTCGTATCATTTATTAGCATTATTACTGCTGCCCCTATTAGGCGCTATCGTTCTGTTTTTCTTGAAAGGAAAAAGCAGTAAGTTTATTGCCTTAGGCCTTTCCATCGTTCAATTAATTGTGACCTTGTGCACCTTTAGTGGTCTGGACTCGTCTTTAACGGTGAACCAAGTATTGCAGCATGAAATTAACTACCCGTGGCTGCAATTTGTAAAGAGTACCCTACATTTCGGGATCGATGGTATGTCTATGCTGTTGCTCTTACTTACCAACATTTTGGTGCCGCTGATTATTTATTCTTCGTTCAATAAAAAAAATCCGTACCGCTCTAGCTTCTATGCATTAATCCTATTGATGCAGTTCGGACTCGTTGGTGTGTTCACATCGTTGGACGGACTTTTATTCTACATCTTTTGGGAAGTTACTTTAATTCCGATTTGGCTCATCGCGGGTCTTTGGGGTCAAGAGGACAAAAAGCTTAAGTTTACCACGAAATTCTTCGTGTACACTTTTGTGGGCTCTTTGTTTATGCTTGGTGGATTTATCTACGTGTACCTCTACTCTCCTTCGTTTGCCTTAACCGACATGTACAATGCAGCTCTGAACTTAAATCAGCAAACCGTCGTTTTTTGGTTTATTTTCTTTGCTTTTGCCGTCAAATTACCGGTTTTTCCGTTTCATACATGGCAACCCGACACCTATACCTATTCTCCCACTCAGGGAACCATGCTTCTTTCTGGGATCATGCTTAAAATGGCGATTTACGGTATTTTACGTTATCTACTCCCGATCGCGCCGGACGCAGTTGCAGGTATATCCGGAACCATCGTTCTGGTTCTTGCCATCGTAGGAGTCCTCCACGGTGCCTTAATTGCTCTCATACAAACTGACATCAAACGAATTTTCACATATTCCTCGTTCTCTCACGTCGGCCTGATGGTCGCAGGTATTTTTGCCTCAGCCCTACTCGTACTTAAGGGTACGTGGACAATTGAAGGAGGAGAAGGAGCTTTGGTGCAGGCTTTTGCTCACGGATTCAATATCGTGGGACTGTTCTACTGTGCGGACATCTTAATTAAACGATTCCAAACCAGAGACATTCGCCAAATGGGTGGCCTTGCCAAAACGGCCCCTAAGTTTGCGGTGCTCTTTATGATTGTGCTACTTGGATCAGTAGGACTACCCTTGACCAATGGTTTTATCGGAGAATTTATTCTACTAAAATCCATCTTTGATTACAATGTCCTAGCAGCCATTATTGCGGGAATCACGATTATTTTAGCTGCGGCATATCTCTTTAGAGCCTACGGTCATACGATGTTAAATTCAGGAGACCCTTCTATCCTGGAGAGTACAAAAGATTTATCCACCTCTGAATTCATCGTCATGGCTACCCTTGCAGGGTGCGTGATTTTCTTTGGTGTCGTACCCGGACCCATCCTTGATTTGGTCGGAAGTTCATTGACGTTTATCTACCAATCCATGGTAAACTAATAAGTATAAAATGAGTGTATTAATTATTGTTTTCATAAGCGCAATTGCAGCCCTATTTTCTGGAGTTTTTAACCAAGGAAAATATGCACGTTACCTTGGAATCGCGGGACTTCTAGTCGCCCTCTATGTAAGTTATTTACCGGAACCTTCGTTCTTTCTTAAGTACCATTCGATGTACGAATACGGAGCCAATACGGCCCTGTTTACAAAACTTACCCTAGTCATTACCCTATTAATCTTCTTCTTAGGAGGTTTCTCCTTTAACAACCACCGCTCTCATCAATCTGAGCTATATGCATTGATGCTATTTTCGGTTTGTGGAGCTATTGTACTCTTTGGGTATCAAAACTTAGTTACTTTATTCTTAGGAATTGAAATTCTCTCCATTCCACTTTATGTTCTGGCGGGAGCAAGCAAAACCAACTTACGATCCAACGAAGCCTCGGTTAAATATTTTTTAATGGGTTGTTTTGCAACCGGATTCCTACTCTTTGGTATTGCTTTAATTTACGGAACTTCCGGAAGCTTTGATCTCTATCAGATTCACCAATATGCAATTGAATATCCTTCGAACTTAATGCTTATCATGGGCGTGATAATGATGATTGCAGCGATGGGATTCAAAGTTGCACTCGCTCCTTTTCATATGTGGAGTCCGGACGTTTACCAAGGTTCTCCTTCGCTCGTCACCACTTTTATGATGAGTGTCGTTAAAATTGCAGGATTCTATGCCCTCTTTAGATTGATGACCATTGCCTTTATTGGAGTCTACGATCAATGGTTCAATATTTTAGGAATTATGGTGATCATCACCTTGTTACTGGCCAACACCATGGGTCTTGCTCAGACCAATGCAAAAAGAATGCTTGCCTACTCTTCTGTTTCCCACGCCGGGTATATAGCACTCATTTTTTATGGGCTCAACTCTCTCTCTACTTATAATTTGGCTTTCTACCTATTTGTTTATGCAATTGCATCGGTAGGGGTAATGCTCTGTCTAATCTGGGTCGAAAAACTAAAAAGAGAGACCTCGTACAACGCCTTTAAAGGCTTGGCGAAAACCGAACCTATCCTAGCCGTGGTTGCGACTGTTTCCCTACTTTCGATGGCAGGAGTGCCATTAACGGCAGGGTTTATGGGGAAATTTAGTCTCTTTGCTCAAGCCATGGATGGCGCAGTCTTTTTGGTGCTTGTCGCCATTCTAGGATCTGC
The DNA here is from genome assembly GCF_054489425.1 of Chryseobacterium sp. A301. Classification (NCBI taxonomy): domain Bacteria; kingdom Pseudomonadati; phylum Bacteroidota; class Flavobacteriia; order Flavobacteriales; family Weeksellaceae; genus Chryseobacterium; species Chryseobacterium sp. A301. The sequence goes on along the minus strand of NZ_JBTMWY010000004.1, from coordinate 77,892 downwards.
CGTTTCGATTGCCTATTACCTTCGATTGATTATGGCAATGTTCTTCTTTAAAGAAACTACTTTCAAGACTTCCGAGACCTCCTCTTTGACGTACAAAATCGTGGCCTTATTTGTAATTGCTGTGCTCATTGCTTTAGGAGTCTACCCTGATCTCTTTGCCATGCAGTTTGCAAGCTAATTGGCTTACATAAAAGAAGAAATGGCCTTTCCAGATTGGAAAGGCCATTTTACGTCAAGAAGTACTGCGAATTTGAAGGGATTCCTCACTTAAAATTTGTAACTTTATCCTAGTTATAACCTAAAAACAAATCCCCATGAAAAAACTATTTCTACTAGCGATTAGTGCATTCTTTACGCTTAACGCTTGTCAAAAAACAGAATCCACCTCCTCTGAGCACATGCATGAAGCGGCGATGTCTCATGCACAAGATTCCTTCCAGGATCTAAGGACAATTGAACAGCAAGCCAAACTTGAATTAAACGGCACAGATCGCTGGGAAACCAACCCTGAAATGCTTCCCTTCATCCAAAAGCAAGAGACCCTGCTTGCAGATTTTAATGCCTCAGAAAAATCCTATTCTCAACTTGGGAAAGAAATGAATGAGGCCAACGAAGAACTCATCAAAAGTTGCACGATGGAGGGGAAATCTCACGAGGTTCTTCATGTATGGCTTACAGAGCATATGCATGGCTTGGAAGCGCTCGCTGGAAGCACAGATCAAGAGCAGGGAGAAAATGCTCTTAATAGCTTAAAAATATCGATGAGCACTTACCATAAGTATTTCAATTAAAATTTGAGTTTGAAATTGGAGTCGAAGCAGGATTCCTCTTTAAAGTGAAAGCCGTCCCGATAGTAGGTATCGAAACGGCTTTCTTTTTTGCTTTGTATGATTAATTTACCTTTCGAAAACAAGGTAACCAGAGACCGGTAAATCGAACTTGACTTTTCCAGTAAGTTCCTTTTGGCTTTTATCAAATACATTCGTAAATGTTCCCTTCACATTTGGATCCTCGAGTTCGAACTGAACCGGTTCCTTAGAAAAATTTAAAAGCGTAAGAACCTCTTTTTCCCCATTCACTCTTAAATACGCTAGGACTTTCTCTTCCTGCGTCGTGTTTAACCAAAAGGTTTTCACTTTTGGATCTCCCCCGCGAAGTGCAGGATTCGAAGCTTTCAACTCTAATAGCGTTTTATAAAAGCTATGTAGTTCGGGCTGAGAAGTCCAAGGAATTGGATCTTTCTCGAAAAACTCTAATCTTTTGGTTTTAAGTGGTAACTCTTGTCCGTTGTAAATTAACGGAACTCCGTTCCATGTGACTGAGAAGACGGCAAGCGGTTTGGCAAAAACACCGTATTTTTCGTATTCTGTTCCGTTCCAAGTATTTTCATCATGGTTGGATGTGAACCAGGCCCGCATAGAGTTATCTCCAATATCAGAGTAGCGCTGTAAAAGTGATTTCAGCTCACTTAGAGGTAAGTCTTTCTCGTTAAAATCTTTTGTTTTGTGCATCCAATTCCAAATGTAACTGGCATCAAAAACTTTTCCATATTCAGGCGTGTCTAATTCATCAAACTCTCCAAGCCAGAAAAGAGGTCTTACCTGATCTAGTTCCGCTCTAGCCTCCTGCCAAAAATCCACTTCAACCCAGGATGCGAGGTCGCATCGGAACCCATCAATGCCCGTGTTCTCTACCCAAAACTTCATTGCATCGATCATTGCTCTTCTCAACTGAGGTTTGCTATAATCTAACTCAATAATATCCTCCATACCGGAAGCGATTTGAAACGTATCCGTTTTAGGATCTATCAAATAATATTCGGGATGAGTTTTAGTCCACGTATGGTCCCAACCTGTGTGGTTTGCTACCCAATCGATAATTACTTTAAAACCCATGGAATGCGCCTCATCCACGAGATGCTTAAAATCTTCAAGACTCCCAAATTCAGGATTAATCGACGTGTAATCGGCTGCTGCGTATTGACTTCCTAAAGTTCCCTTCTTTTGCTCCTGCGCAATGGGAGTAATTGGCATGAACCAAAGCGTCTTCACACCCATATCCTTTAGTCGTGGAAGATGCTTTTCAAAGGCTTTAAAGGTCCCCTCAGGAGTATATTGTCTAATATTTACTTCATAAATCGTAGTTGTGTGTTTCCACTCACTTGGTGTCTCACTCATGGTCATACTGTTTTTAGGGCTGTTGCAGCTTAAAAGCAAAAGGCTTAGTGCAGCAAAAAGGATCAATTTATTCATAATACATTTATTAAGTTTAAGTCGCTTAATTGCTTCTTCTTGGCGCAATCCGGCCAAAGCTTAACGCGCAAATCTACGGATTTGAAGCGAAAGTTACCCAATTAAAAAGCTGCACTCTTTAAAAAAGTGCAGCTTTATTTATGCTTGTGTTTATAGGCCTCTTAATCCAAATCCTCCTCAAAAGAGGAATCAGAATACCCCTCAGCTTCATCGTCTTCAAAGTCGAGCGAATCGTCATCAAAATCGGCATCCCCAAAATCATCGTCAAAACCGAATTCATCGTCTTCTCCACCTACCTTCGGACTTCCTTTTGCTTTGGCTGGACCCTGCTTACTCGGGGCTTTGAGAGGCACATTTCCAAATCGAAATACCGTTATGGGGTAGTTAACCGAAGGTTTCTCCTCGTTAATTTCAATGAGTTCCAAGAAAAACTCCCATAAATCTAAGAGTCCATATTGAAACTGTACTTTATCGCCCGCTGTTTCAAAGGCTTCACTTACGTAGATATCAGACATAATTTCCCCGTCACCTAAATCACTCATGTCTTCTAAAGGAACGCTTTTATAAACAGTCCCGTCGGATTCTAATAAGTTGAAATTGGACAGCTCTTCGCCTTGAAGAGAAAATGCACTTTTGATTCCTAAATGCAAGTTCCATAGAGTTTGTTTCCCTTTGATTTCAATATCGCGAAAGATGTCTTCCCTTGTATCTAAAATAATACGGATTTTGTAAACCATAGTCTTTTCAGCACTTTAATTTTTATTGATTCGTTTGCTCTGATTAGAGCTGCAAATATATAACAATTGCAAAATCCTTTTGGAGAATTTTGTAAAAATAAATTCAAAAAAAAGAATTAAATTCCGACCCTACACCGGGGCTTTTTCGAGAAAGAAGCCAAACTTAGTGCCCTCTAGATATACGCTTTCCACGTGAATCGACTCGTTATGAGCCTCCAAGATATGCTTCACGATTGCAAGTCCAAGTCCGCTACCGCCTTCGCGGCGATTTCGGCTGGATTCGACGCGGTAAAACCTTTCAAAAATACGAGGAAGAGCCTCCGGCTTGATTCCCATCCCATTGTCCTCGACCTCGATTAAAACTTTGCTTTTTAAAACGGTCGTACGGACACTAATTTGAGGTTTTTGGCGATTTGCGTAATGAATCGCATTGGAGATTAAATTGATCAGCACCTGCTCGATTTTTTGCTTATCGGCGAGCACATAGACCTGGGGTAAGGCTCCTGTAATACTTAATTTCGCATTGCGCGACTGGGCATCTAAATCAAGCATATCAAAGACTTCACGCGTTAAGCTATGGATTTCAAATTTAGACACCTTTAACTTTATCTCTCCCGCCTCAAAACGGTTAATCATGTCTAAATCATTCACAATGGTCAAGAGTCGCTCTACTGATTTCCCTACACGGGTTAAATACTTATCGCGAATACTTAAGTTCTCTACGGCACCATCAATCAAGGTCTCAATGTATCCTTGAATAGAGAATAGCGGGGTCTTAAGTTCGTGCGAAACATTTCCGATATATTCCTTTCGGTAGGTTTCCATCTCGTTAATCATATCGAGTTCACTCGCGCTGCGATTGAGCTTTTCCGAAAGCTCTTTAAATCCAATGTTATTTGGATCGGCAAAAAAATCCTTCGGAAGCTCTGTGGCCATTTTTTGAATTTGCTTCCGAGAATAGTAACGAACCAAATAATCCACACCTACATAGGTGATAAAGAATATGAGCAAAATACTGATAATAAAAAGCAGAATATTATCGTTAGGACCATCATAGGCACCTTTATAGTAATCATACATCAGCACGATAGCCGTAATAGCTAACGTCATGAAAAGGGCCGCGATGGAGGAGAGACGGTTCAAAACAGAAGTTGAAATTTAAATTAGACCACTAACTTATATCCAATTCCTTTTAGGGTTTGGATACGGCGGTCACCTAATTTTTCGCGTAGTCGGCGAATGTGCACATCAATAGTACGTTCCCCAACGATCACATCATTTCCCCAAACTTTCTCCAATATTTCTTCTCGCTTAAAAACCTTTTGTGTGTTAGAAGCCAGAAGGTATAGCAGATCAAATTCTTTCTTAGGGAGTAGAAATACTCTTCCTTCTTGCGTGACTCGGAAGTTATCCTTGTCAATAATTAAATCCCCTACTTCCAGTACATTATTCACCTCCTCACTTTTGCTTGTGAGTTGCAAAAGAGCATTAATTTTTGAAATAAGAATCTTTGGTTTTATGACTTTGACGACATAATCGTTTGCGCCAGCTTGGTAACCTGCTAGTTGGGAGAACTCCTCTCCTCGTGCTGACAAAAATACAATTAAGGTCGACTCTAATGATTTGATTTTTCGAAGTTCTTGGCAGGTTTCGATCCCGTCTTTCTCCGGCATCATCACGTCAAGTAAAATTAAATCTGGATTAATTTCCCGCGCCTTTTCAATCCCTTCGGTACCGTTATCGCAAGCAAAGACCTCGAAGCCTTCCTTTTCTAAATTATACGATAGAATTTCCAAAATATCGTGCTCGTCGTCAATTAAAAGAATTTTTTTTCGGCTCATTTTTAAAGCGGTGATGTATTAAAGAGGTAAAGTTAGCTAATTTCATTGAGTTGGGACACTGGCCTCGCCGTGTGTTTACAGAAACTTAACATTGCCCTAAATCTCGTAAAGGTTTATTAAAGATTATTTAAACATTCGTAAACCGCCTCAGACCTCCAAGTTGAGTTCCTTTGTGGCGAATTATAACAGAAACGAAAAGCAATGAAAAGAAGTACAATAAGTATCGCGGCGTTTTTTCTATCCGCCTCCTTTACTTACGGGTTTGCACAAACCCAGGACACAATCAGAACCGAAAAGAAAATTGAAGGGGTTGTGATCCGTGGAACCACGAACAAAGGCGCAGAAGCAAACCTTATTCAAACCCAACGACGCTCTTTAGAAGTCATCGAACGTGTAGGCTCCCTACAATTAGAGAAACAAGGAATTGGGGATGTTTCCCTTGCGGTAACCAAAGCAACAGGAACTCAAAAACAACAAGGATCTGGACAGATCTTCATCCGTGGACTAGGAGACCGTAGCAATGCAACGACCATCAACGGACTTTCGATTCCTTCAAACGATCCCTCTTTCAAAAACATCGATTTGAGCATTTTGAAAACGGACATGATTGATTACCTTTCCCTAGACAAGGTCTATCATCCGAAACTTTGGGGCGATGTCTCTGGAGCCACTGTCGATATAGTATCTAAAATTCATACGGGAAAACCTTATTTTAAAGTAAGCCTTTCCAGCTCTGCAAACCTCTCAACGCTTAAGCAAAATACATTCTACAAAGCACAAGGACTTAATTTCTTTGGCTGGAATGGCGCGACCAAGCCTACTGATAATGCTGTTTTAGCCCAAGGATTTGCCTTTACAAAAGGAACTCAAAACCAGGAAACCTTCACCCCTATCAATTCCTCATTGGCTGTCGACTTTGGTCGCAACTTCAAAATAGGATCAGAGGGCAGACTTTCCGTCTTTGGATATGGTGCTTTTGAAAATGATCATCAATATGCTCAAGGTACTTTCGGAGGCTCATACGATAGTGGCACTTCCTCCAACAAACTTTACTCTCGAAGCGAAGAATTCAAATATACGACAAACACTACGGGCCTTATCAATTTGAACTACCGTATGAATTCGAGAAACTCTGTTAATTTCACAGGGAATTACATCCACACAACAGACCAAAAATTAGGATTCTATGAAGGACACAACCGAGATTTCTTGGACGATCCTTCCGAAACCACAGGCTATACGCAGATGCGTCGTGCGGCTACGAAAGTCAACGACCTTCTTGTTCTCCAACTTAGAGGCGAGCATGCGCTAGCAGACGATTTAAAATTGAATTGGAATTTAGGATATAACAACCTAGACAGTAAACATCCAGACCGTCAACAAAACGTATCTGTATTTGATCGCGCAAGCTCCCAAAGCTATTTCGCGAGTAGTAACCCAGGTGTAAATCACCGATACTTTGACTCCTTAATTCAGTCTGACTACGTTGGAAACCTATCACTTGACTACCAGCTTAGCGACAGAGCAAAGGTATCCTTAGGATACAATACAAAATATCAGGACAGTGATTTCCAAGCTACGCAGTACAACTTCCGAGTGAAGCTTGCACCTTTCAACTACTATGTTGACCCTGGCAATTACGACTCGTTTTTCAATCTAGGGAATTACCAGACTGGCGCTTATTTTGACATTGTTACCTTTAGGGGAGACATCCTACACAATGGGCAGGCGGCTCTTATTCCTCAGTTTTACCAATCAGAAGTATTCAACAATGCTGGATATGCCAATTTAGACTATGAAATAAGTGATCGTTTCACTGGACAATTGGGAGTTAGAGTGGATCACCTGGACCAGCACATGGTTTACAACACCGCAATCTTTTCCAACGGAGGTGAAGTTCAAAAAAACTACACAAAAATCTTACCTGCACTTAACTTAAAGTATGTCCTAAACGATACGCAGAACTTACGATTTTCCGCTTCCAAAACCTACACATCCCCACTATTGCTGGAACTAGCCCCGTTTGAATATGAAGACATTGACGATTCTAGCTATGGAAATATCGATCTCTATCCTTCTGACAATTACAACGTGGATTTGAAATGGGAAATGTTTCCTAAGAAAAGTGAGTTAATTTCAATTACTGCTTTTGCGAAACTCATTCAAAATCCAATTGCGAGAGTGACGGTAGCCTCTTCGGCGAACTTATCCTCTTTTGTTAACGTAGGAGATACGGGGAAAATCTTCGGTTCCGAAGTAGAAATCCGTAAGGATTTGTATGAAAGAAATGGAACGAGGTTGTATGCTTTTGCCAATGCCACCTACCTCCACACCACGCAAGATCTTGATGCGGCCAAAGTGAGCAGGGAAAACACAACTGTTGCCGTGAACTTCATTAAAGACCAAGACAACATGACCGGCGCTTCTGATTTCCTTGCCAACGTAAATCTAGGATGGCAACAAAAAGGAAACCGTGGTGAAACTCTTGACTTTGTAGTATCCTACTCTCATATTTCTGACAATGTCTACGCTTTAGGTTATGAAGGACTTGGAAACCAAATCGACAAGTCAATCAATACTCTGGATGCGGTCGCTAAAATTAAATTCAACAATGGAATTGGATTAACCTTTAGTGGGAAAAACCTATTAAACCCTACTTTCTCGAGAATCCAAAGAAACACGACGGTAGACCACACCATCCGAGAGTTCAAAACAGGAATTTCTCTAGGCGCAGGCGTTTCTTATGAATTCTAACCCCCCTTTAATACAATCAATCAAACAAATAATTAATAAATCAAAATTTTAAAGTAATGAAAAAAAATCAACTAAAAGTATGGACCCTTGGCGCACTAATTGCCTCAGGTCTTGCCCTTCAATCTTGTGACAATTCAAACGATCCCGTAATTGCTCCCCCAACAGGGATTGCAACGAATCCAAGTGACTTTAAAGGAGAAGTTAAATCAGGAGAAACAGTAACGCTAGACGCTAGCCAAACCTATACAATTACAGGAGCTATTCACGTAAAAGAAGGTGGAAAACTTGTCATTCCTGCAGGAACTCAATTCAATGCAACCGCTGGAACTGCAGCATACCTAACCGTTGAGCAAGGAGGACAGATTTTCGCAAACGGTACAGCGACACAACCGATTGTCTTCACGTCAAGTGCAAAAACACCAGGAAGCTGGGGAGGTATCGTTTTAAGCGGCAGAGCACCAATCAACAAAGGAACTATAGCGACGGCAGAAGTTGGAAATACACAGTACGGAGGAACCAATGCTTCGGATAACTCAGGTTCATTGACCTATGTGAGAATCGAATATGCAGGAGCTTTATTTACCGCTGAAAAAGAATTTAACGGACTTTCTCTTTTCGGAGTAGGTAACGGAACCAAAATTGACAACGTATCTTTAATCAACGGATCTGATGATGGAATCGAATTCTTCGGAGGAACTGTGAATGTATCGAATATTGTCTCTGTTTACAACGAGGACGATGCCTTTGACTGGACAGAAGGATGGAACGGTACTGCTACGGGGATCTATACCAAAAGAAGAGCAGATAAAATCGGAAACCGTGGGATTGAAGCGGACAACAATTCTAACAACAACGATGCGGATCCAAGATCAAATCCTACTATCAAAAATGCAACCTTTATTGGATTTGCAGGAGTTGGAGAATCTGATGGAATTAAATTAAGAGTAGGTAGCCATGGAACCTTTGACAACATCGTACTAGACGGATGGAGCACAGGATTCAACTTTGAACACGACTCTACCTTAAGTCATTTCCTAGGAGGTAGCAAAATTACCAACGTAAAATATGTGAACATTGGAAAAGAAGCTTCTGCTAAAACTTCACTTGGAATATCTATGGACATTCCTGCATTAACCATTGGCGTGAACGCAAGCGCAACGGGCGCAGGTGCAGGTTCTGCAACACCAACTTGGGCTACCGGTTGGTCTGGACTTTAATCAAACTGTTATAATTCAAATGGTTTAGCCGTTGGAGCAATCTGGCGGCTTTTTTTGTGCCTTTGGATAAAGGCTCAATTTAAAGCCAAAACAAATAGGGAAAACCCTTTCGATCTTCCCTCCATTCTAAACTTAAAAAAGAATTCTCTTTAAAGCTAGTCTTCGTCCGAATACTGCTCCAAAAAATAGGAAAACTCGAAGTCATCTACTTCCTCCTCCAGATCTTCAAGCGTCTCAATAAGCCCTTCAAACGTCTCAAGCTGATCCACACTCATGTTGACAAACTCAATATGAAGAGGAAGCTTTACCTCGCTTGAAATGGAATCGTGGAGTGCATCTAAATTGTCCCCAAAATAATCTGGAAGAGTTAGTTTTTCCTTCAATTGACTATAGAATTCACTTTCTTCTCCAATGATGCTGAAGTCGATAAAGACTTGGTTTGTGTCCATAACTTAAAAAAGATTTTTGGCTTATTGTTTTTGAAATGATCTGTAATGGTCTTTGCTTAACCAAACCTCTCCTTTCTTGGTAAAGACAATCCGATCCTTCCCTCTTTGGCCACAGTTGTAGTTTACATCTGCTTCCATGTAGGTATTTTCAATCGGCAAGAGTTTTTCGCGGTTGCCAAATATGTCTCCTCCGATGGCCTGTCCAGGTAAAATTTCACAAAGGTTTCCCTCGCTGGCAATCCACCCTTTATGTTTTGCTTGCGATTTCGTAAGATAATAAGAGGGCAGCTGCCCATTTTCTTTCACATAAGAAATCACTAGGTCTTGCCGGGTTAATTCCTTTATGTCCTCGTTGGATTTTAAAACGACATCCTTATTTTCCATCGCGCTTTGAACGGGTTCAATTTGCTGTGGGCTTGCGTCCGGCACAATTATCGTCCCACTACTTTGGCCTGTAAGATCTCGAAAATCTCCAGAATTAATAAAAAACAGGGCGATGAACATGGTCATGGCTCCGATAAAGAAAAAAAGTATTTTTTTATTTCGATCTGATTTCATTTGTCAATTTATTTTAATCTCTCCACTGTTCCGGGATATCGCAAACAGGAATTGGATTCATTTTATGTTGCGCTTGAGAATTCATGCGCTTAAAAATCTGGTAGACTTCGAGCATTCGTCCCTGATAATCGTCTTGCGACTTTTCTCCCCATTCTTTTTGAATGGCTTCAAGCTCCTTGTAAGTAGCTCCAATTTGGTCCTCATCGGTACGCTCCACGTCCCATAGCCCATCAGTGGGAATGGCATTTTGAATTGAATCTACCAAATCCAATTCTCGCGCCAAGTTGTAGACTTCTGTTTTATAAAGATCTCCTATGGGAGAGACATCCACACCTCCATCTCCGTATTTGGTATAAAAACCGATGCCAAAATCTTCCACTTTGTTTCCTGTACCACAGACGAGCAACCCTTGAGTTTGTCCATAATAATAAAGCGTTAGCATTCTTAACCTCGATCGGGTATTGGCTAAGGCTAGGCGGTTGTCGCTTACCGGAAGATTCGATTCAAGCGTGCCCTCCAAATTCTCAAAGGGATCGGTTAAGTCCACTTTCAAAGCTTGCACATGACTATATTTCTTCTTTAAATCTTCTATATGCTCCCAAGCTCGGTTCACCTCAGACTCTTTCTGACGAATGGGAATTTCTAAAAGCAAAAGTTCAAGTCCCGTTCTTGCGCATAGTGCAGAAACTACGGCGGAGTCCACTCCCCCTGAAATACCAACCACATAGCCTTTCACACCCGCATTATGAGCGTACTCTTTTAGCCAGTCCACGATCCGATTAATTATTTTTTCGCTTTGCATCTTTTTTATTTGAACTTCGAACCTTGCAACGAGGCAAGTCCTTTTATTTTACTTAATTTTGTAAATTATATTACGTGGTAAAGATAACAAATGACATGCAGAGATTGGGTGGGATGTCTTATTTTTTTAATCAGAAATTTTGAATCTCTTGATTCTCATTTTGATTAAACAATGGACAGAAATAAAAAATCCACATTTCCCAAGCAAGCCCACTTACTCTCACTAATCCCTAAGCAAATGCTTAGCAGAGAATTTTAATAAAATGAAAAAGACGCAAATCACACTTGATGTAGAACTAGACGAAAACAACGTGCCAGAATCCATCTTATGGAATGCCCAAGACGGCGGAGTTGAAAAACAGCCAACCAAAGCGACAATGATCTCAGTTTGGGACGATCGTACGATGGAGGCTTTGCGGATCGATCTGTGGACGAAAGACATGCCGCTTGATCAAATGAAGATGTTTATCCATCAGGTTCTAATTTCACTTGCTAGTACGTATTCGAGAGCTTCTGGTGAGGAAGACGTAGCCGCATGGATGGAAGAAATGGCCGAAGAATTCGCCAACAAATCAGCAATTAAAATGTAAAGAACGATGAAATTTAATACCAAAGTTATTCATGGCGGTCAACAGCATGAACCGCATACCGGGTCGGTAAATGTACCCGTTTTCTTAACCTCCACTTTTGCCCAGGAAACTCCTGGAAAATTAAAAGCAGGATATGAATACTCACGAGGCGCAAATCCCACAAGACAGGCCTTAGAAGATTCTCTTGCAAGCATTGAAAATGGCCACACGGGTCTAGCCTTCGGTTCAGGACTTGCTGCCATCGATGCCGTGTTAAAACTTTTAAATCCAGGCGATCACATTGTGGCTGTGGATGATTTATACGGCGGCACTTATCGATTGTTCACAAAATTGTTTTCTAAATACCAACTAGAGTTTTCTTTTGTAAGCTTCGAGAACGCAGAGAATTTAGACTCAGTGATTCAAGAAAACACAAAGCTTGTTTGGCTCGAGACTCCCACCAATCCGCTAATGAAGTTAGTGGACATTAAAAAAGTGGCAGCTCTTGTGAAAGGCAAAAATATTTTGGTAGCCGTGGACAATACCTTTGCTACGCCTTACATTCAGCGCCCACTTGATCTGGGTGCCGACATTGTAATGCATTCGGCTACCAAGTATCTAGGAGGGCACTCCGATGTGATCGCTGGAGCCTTAATTACCAAGACCAAAGAGCTTGGAGAAGAACTGCATTTCATCCAATTTGCAAGCGGAGGAATTTTAGGACCTCACGATTCCTATTTAGTTTTGCGAGGAATCAAAACGCTTTCCCTTAGAATGGAACGTCATAGCGAAAACGGAATGAAAGTCGCCGAATTCTTAGCGCAGCATCCCAAAGTAGACAAGGTATTTTACCCCGGACTGAAATCAAATCCTCAGTACGATCTTGCTCAAAATCAAATGAATGGTTTTGGCGGAATGGTCTCCTTTACTTTTAAATCCAATGACAAACAGCAGGCTGTGAAATTTTTAGAATCTATCAAGGTTTTCACCCTAGCAGAAAGTCTTGGCGGTGTGGAATCTCTAGCCAACCACCCTAGCACCATGACCCATGCCTCGATTCCTGCAGAAAAAAGACAAGAATTAGGTATTACAGACGATCTCGTGCGACTAAGTGTCGGTATTGAAGATGCAGATGATTTGCTAAGCGACTTAGAAAACGCTTTATCCTTTTAAAGTAAAAAGAACGGCCTTGCCGTTCTTTTTTGATCTAATTTTAGTACCATGACAGACTTTACTCAATATTTAGAGAACTATATTTCTTTAACCTCCAGTGAAAATTGGCAGCAACAACTCCTTCTTTCTAAACAAAAAACGCTAGACTTGCTTAGTCCACTTTCCGACCAGCAGGCCCTGTTTCAATACCAAGATGGCAAATGGAGTATCAAAGAAGTCTTGCAACATCTTATCGATGCCGAAAGGATTTTCCTTTACCGTGCCCTACGCTTTTCACGTAAGGATACGCAGCCACTGCAAGGATGGGACGAGGAACTTTATGCCCAAAATGCGGCGGCAAATGCTCGCCCTCTCTCTGAGATGCTAGAAGAATTTAAGTGTGTACGAAAATCTACTTTCCTATTTTTTCAAGCACTCCCAAAAGAGAGTCTGCATTTTTCCGGCGTAGCAAACGGCCACGAAATCCAAGTCGAACAACTTGGCAAACTCTTGTTAGGCCATCATTTGCATCATCATGAAATTCTTAAAACTCGCTATTTTCAAAAGGCACCATGGAACAAGTAATTGAGGTTTTAAATAACGACGGGGTCATTCTTTACCCCACCGATACAATTTGGGGTTTAGGCTGCAAAGCTACTAGTCTAGAAGCCATTCTTCGCATCTACGAGATTAAGTCTAGAGAAAAGAGCAAATCCATGATCATCCTAGTGGAAAACGAGAAAAGATTGATGGACCTCGTGGAAGTACCCTCCATTGCTTGGGAACTCATCGATCTTGCGGAGAAACCACTGACCCTAGTCTACGACCAGCCGAAGGGCCTTCCAAAAGAGCTTTTGGCACCCGACGGGAGCATAGGTATTCGCTTAACCAAAGAGCCCTATTTGAAAAAACTAATCTCAAAAATAAATTGCCCTTTGGTTTCCACTTCAGCCAATTTAAGTGGCGACAAAAGTCCTCTGCAGTTTTCGGACATCCATAAAGACATTGTCTCTAATGTTGACTTTGTTGTCAATCAGGACCAAGATCGCGTTTCTACGTTTTCAGGTTCTTCCATCATTCGCATTTGGAGTGACAATCGAATCCACGTGATACGTGAGTAATTTTCTAAAGGATTCGTATCTTTGCCAGGAAGGGAACTTTGCCACACCTGGAGCACCCATTGTCCTTACTAAATCCAAGGATTTTTGTCAATATGAAACTCAATTTAGTACAAAATAAAAATTTCAAGCTTTTCAAAACGATCTCGCAAATCGCCGAGCAACGGGGCCAATCCGCCTATATTGTGGGAGGCTATGTGCGTGATCTTTTATTAAAAAGAGACACACCTACAGATATTGATTTTGTCACGGAAGGCTCTGGTTTAGAACTTGCCACGGCCGTGGCATCGGAACTTGGACCCAATCTAAAGGTTTCACTTTTTAAAACCTATGGAACGGCTATGTTCAAGCACAAGGGGCTTGAACTTGAATTTGTTGGCGCAAGAAAGGAAAGTTATACGGAAAACAGCCGCAATCCTAATGTCGAATCTGGCAGTTTAAAAGACGATCAGATGCGTCGCGACTTCACCATCAATGCCATGGCGATCTCGCTTAATCCTGAGTCTTTCGGAGAGCTCATTGATCCATTCTTTGGCATTGAAGATCTTGAAAACAAAATCCTTCGAACCCCTTTAGAACCTGAGCAAACCTATAGTGACGACCCCCTTCGAATGATGCGTGCGCTCCGATTTGCTTCTACCTTGAATTTCACGATAGAACCCAAATCCCTAGCCGCCATTACGACGCAAGCAGAGCGAATAAAAATTGTCTCCATGGAAAGGGTCATGGTGGAATTCAATAAAATAATGCTTTCACAGAAACCGTCCCTTGGCCTACGCCTTATGGAAGAAACGGGTTTATTAAACCTAATTATTCCCGAACTTGTTGCGCTAAAAGGAGTAGAAGAAATTGAGGGACAAACCCATAAAGACAACTTCTACCATACCCTTGAGGTAGTGGACAACATTTCCTTGTTCACAGAGAATTTATATTTGCGCTATGCCGCTCTTTTCCACGATGTGGGAAAAGCACCCACTAAAAAATTCGTCGATGGAATAGGCTGGACTTTTCATGGCCATGAATACCTAGGTTCAAAAATGGTAAGAACGCTCTTTCAAAGACTTAAACTTCCACTAGGTTCAGACATGAAATATGTGCAAAAACTTGTCAAACTATCCTCTCGACCTATTTCACTGGTTACCGACGATACTTCTGACAGTGCCCTTAGACGTTTGCTATTTGATGCGGGGGAAGATATGGAGGATCTATTCACTTTATGCAAAGCCGATATCACCACCAAAAATTCAAAAAAACAGCGTAACTTTAAAAAGAATTTTGATTACGTGGCTAGCAAAATCAAGGAAGTCGAAGAGAAAGATCAGATTCGAAATTTTCAACCTCCTGTTTCTGGAGAAGAAATCATGGCACTTTTCAATCTATCCCCCGGACGTGAAATTGGAATCCTAAAGGAGAAAGTCAAAGAAGCTATTTTAGAGGGTGAAATTGAAAATGAAAAATCCCAGGCGATTTCCTATGTGATTAAGGAAGCTGAAAAACTAAATGTAAAACAGAAATAAAACAAACAAAACCACCAAATCATTTGATTCTGGTGGTTTTGTTGTTCTTCTTTATACTTCTTAAAATTGATATTCAACCCCTAGCATGTAGGAACGAGGAAGCGTCGTGTAGCCTGCAACGTCCGTGTAGGACTTATTAAAAAGATTTCCAATATTTAAATTCGCTTGTAAGGCCTTCGTGATCTTCTGATTCGCGCTTAAGCGAAACACGTGGTAGCTTTCCAAATTCACATCTTTCACACTTGCACTTTGATCATCCCAGTAGGAGTCACTGCGGGAGGAAACGAATTGATGCGAGAGAGCTAGTGAAGTGCTTTCAAAAGGATCGTACTGGATATAGGAATTTACCCTCTGTTTAGGTTGACGCAAACGAGTAAGCTCATTTTCTTTCTCAACAAAACTGAAATTGGCACCTAGTCTCCATTTCTGTTGCCATTTGGTGTCAAATCCCAATTCAAATCCGTTCACTTTGTTTTCATTCACATTAATAAATTGTCCTGTGAAATCAGGATTGTTCACGTAGGCGAAAACATCTTGTTCGTTTCGCATAAAGAAAGATCCGTTTAATACAAGAGACTGGTCCTTGCGACCTACACTAAAATTCACCTCGTGCGTGGAATTGGTTTCCGGTACGAGTTCTTTGTTTTCTACTGTATAGGGTAAGCTTCCATAAAATTGGTAGAGCGTAGGTGCAATGAATGCAGTGGCGTAAGAATATCCTATTTTATAATAGTTTGAACCAAATTCTTTGAGGACAAATGGATTTACACTGTATACCAAATGATTTCCAAATTCAGAATGGTGGGTGTTTCGGGCGCCTAGGTCCAAATGGAACAACCCCCAGTTTAAATTGGCATTGGCAAAGACATCAAAATTCGAAACCTTCGTTTCTTTCAAAACAAGGACGTCTTCCATCGATTCTCCACCCCAAGGAAGAGCTTTGGATCCCATTTTCTGAGTCTCGTAGGAAACTCCTGCACTTAGAGAAATGTGCTGATTAAATGTATAGTGATTTAAAAGTTCTACAAAGCTATTCTCACCCTTGTAAAAATACTCATCACGGTAGTGGTCCGAATTCCAATTCTGAATTGTTCTTTCAGAGCCAGACAAACGTGAATTGAGCACGAGTTGTCCACCTTTGTATTTGTAATACCCTCCAACACCCACGAATTGTTGGGAGTCGTCTCCTCTTCCTTTACCGTCCGAAAAGGCCCCCTGATCATCCTCGTGGAAATGATGAGACATATTGCCTTGCGCATAGAATCCAAAAGAATCTCTGTCATAGCCGATTCGAGCCCCCAGACTTTGTCTTTCGCTTCCATCTTTATCAAACCCCTCTCCTTTTGCAGAAGAAAGTCCGTCCTGTTTCTCATTTGTTCCATTCAGATTGTAGCTCCAAGCCCCTAGTTTCCCACGAAGAGCTAGCTGTTGACCAAAATGACCAAATGAACCTCCTTTTAAACCTGCGACTCCCTGCAGTTTTTTCTGAGCGCTTTCAAGCGTTCGAATATTAATAACCGATACGGTCGCATTCGATCCATACAGAACGGAAGAAGACCCGTTAAGAACTTCGATACTTTCTATGGTCTCCAAAGGAATCAGACGAAGATCCGTAGCGGTATAGTCGTTTCCTGTCACATCTTTTAGGGGTACTCCATCGATTAGGATGAGTACATTGGCAAGTTTACCTCCTCGCACTTTTGGGAATTTGGGTTCTTGCGAGTTGTTCGAGGCACCAGTGAGTTGAATGCCGCTCACACTTTGAAGTACCTCGCCTAAGTCACTTCCCTTAAAGCGCTGTAAATCTTGGGAAGTTAAAAGCATCACGTTCTTACCGGTAGCATAAAGTTGCTGCTTCTGTTTACCTGCAATTGTTACCTCTTGAATTTCGCCAATTGCGGGTTGTTGTTGGGCATGCACTACTGATTGTACGACAAGCAGCGCTCCAACAAAAATTAATCGTTTTCTCATAATTGAAAAATTTTGGTTAAAGTTTACTTACCGGAAAAAATAAAGTCTAAGTCCTTTGCCGTAATGCAAGGGATATTCAGGCTTTTCCTCCGAAAGCGTTAATAATTCGAGTGCTCTTAGATAGGTTTCCTGACTTTCACATTTTTAGGCCTTCTCCTTACGGGATGTAAAAATGGCTCTTCTAAAAATTAGACGACGGTGATTTACAGTTGCGGGGACAGTTGGTGAATTGCACACCATTCCCTGTTCTAGGAACGAGGCGAAGATACGAATAAAGAAAGAGTCTTACTTTAAAAAATTATAGGAAGCTGGAGTCAAATGAAAACGGAAGCAAATCCCGAATGGAGCGTGTTTTGCAGACCTCTCCAGTAGTGGACGCAAAATACACTTCAATCTCTTGTCCCTGCTTGCTTTCATATTCAAGAATGCTTTGTCGACAAGCGCCGCATGGAGGGGCAAGTACAGGATTCTCTACAGACCTTTCTGGACCGCCGATGACAAACAATTTAAGAATTCTTTCACTCGGATAGTTTGCCGAAGTCCAAAAGATGGCTGTACGTTCTGCACAAAGGCCAGAGGGATACGCAGCATTCTCTTGGTTATTCCCCAAAACAATCTCTCCATTTTCGAGTAAAAGTGCACAGCCCACTAGGAATTTAGAATAAGGGGCATACGCGTTTTTGCGAGCTTTTTGGGCCGCTTCGTAAAGTTTCTGTTCCATCGCATCTAGCTGCTCAACGGAATCGAAATATTCATAGTCGATGGTCAATTCTTTGTTCATCTAAAACATCTATAAAGTGGGAGTAAATGTAGGACTTTTTCTTGGAGAGTAAAGCCCAAGCCTAGGTTAATGAACGAAAAAAGGTTAATTTTACCTCTTATACAATCAAAAAATAGTACGAATGAAACTTTTCACTCCCTTAAAGCTACGAAATTTAGAATTGGAAAATCGCTGGGTGATGTCTCCCATGTGCATGTACAGTTGTGAGCATGGAATGCCCAATGATTTCCATTTTGTTCATTATGGATCTAGAGCCATGGGAGGTACAGGACTTTTAATTATGGAGGCGACCGGCGTTTTACCAGAAGGTAGGATAACTCATAAATGCCTTGGGCTTTGGAACGATAAGCAAAAAGTAGAGCTAGAAAAAATCGTTTCTTTTATTCATAAAAATTCGAATTCAAAAGTAGGCATCCAACTTGCGCATGCGGGAAGAAAAGCCTCCACTTGGGAAGGTGTTCAATTGCCTGCTTCCGAGGGCTGGATTCCCGTCGCACCTTCTCAAATCCCCTACAAAGACTCGGAACAGATTCCACACGAATTAAATGAACAGGAGATCAAAGAGATCGTTCAGGCCTTTAAAAATGCAGCAGAGCGTGCGCTTGACGCGGGGTTTGACCTTCTTGAAATTCACGGTGCTCATGGATATTTGATTCATCAATTCCTCTCTCCTTTGTCCAATCAAAGATCGGATCTGTACGGTGGCTCCTTTGAGAACCGGATTCGTTTTCTACTTGAAATTATAGACCAAATCACTCCTTTGCTAGATCAGAAGCATCCCCTTCTTGTTCGGCTATCTGCGGATGAATATGCGCAAGAGGGTTGGGATGTATCGCAAAGCATTGCCCTTTCCAAAATTCTGAAATCGAAAGGGGTGGATTTAATTGATGTCTCAAGTGGTGGGAATATTCAGGGGGCTAGAATTTCCGTATTTGATTCTTACCAGGTACCCTTTGCAGAAGCCATTCGAAGTGAGGCATCGATTAAAACAGGAGCCGTGGGACTTATTCACAATGCATTGCAAGCAGAAGAGATTTTAATCCAAGACAAAGCAGACCTTATTTTTGTAGGTCGAGAAATCCTTCGAAACCCATATCTCGCAAGCCAAACGGCCATGGAGTACAATGAAAACTGCAGTTTTCCAGTGCAATACGAACGAGCTAAACGAGGATGAAATTAGAAGATTTTTTCTGGAGTTGTCCCTATAAAACTTACCTAGGCATTGAGTGCTATGGGTGTGGAGCGCAGACTGCCCTTGCTTTACTTTGGAAAGGAGAATTTGCCGAATCGTTTCGCACCTATCCCGCGCTCCCCACTCTACTACTACTTGGACTCGTGTTTCTTTTCTTTGTCATAACAAAAAAGAGGAAGCTACAAAACTTGCTGCTTCCCCTTGTGATCCTTAATGTGGTCCTTATTCTAGGCTCTTATTACCTACTCTAAGTTTACGATTTAAACTTACTTATGACCTCTAATGTTTTTTCAAGTTCTTGTTCTTTTATTGCATCGGAAATAAACCAAGTTTCAAAACCACTCGGTGGTAAATAAATACCGTGGCTCAATAAATGGTGAAAGAATTCATTGAACATCTCGTGATTCGCTTGAGCCGCCTGATCGAAATCTTTCACCTCTGAGGTTTCGAAGAACAAAGACATCATAGAGCCTTTGCGGTTGATCAGATGAGAGATCCCTTTTTCATTTAAAATAATGGAAATTTCACGGTCTAAAATTTCAGCTGTACGGTTAATTCTTGTATAAAACTTCTCGTCTCCTAGAATTTGTTCTAAAGTCACTAGCCCGGCTCTCATCGCTAAAGGGTTCCCACTCAACGTACCGGCCTGATAAACGGCACCCTTAGGTGCAAGATGATCCATAATTTTATTCGGCCCTGCGAAAGCGCCCACCGGCATTCCTCCTCCTATTACTTTTCCAAACGTGACGAGGTCTGCACGAACACCAAAAACCTGTTGCGCTCCCCCGAAAGCAAGACGAAAGCCTGTCATTACTTCATCAAAAATCAAAAGTGCACCGTGTTGGTCGCATAGGTCTCTAAGGGCTTGCAAGAAATTGTCTTCGGGTAGAACACATCCCATATTCCCCGCTACCGGTTCAATAATGATTGCGGCAATATCGCTTCCTTCTTTTTCAAAAAGTGACTTTACGCCCTCTAAGTCATTATACTTTGCAAGTAGAGTGTCTTTCGCTGTTCCTTTCGTCACTCCTGGAGAATTCGGATTCCCGAAGGTCGCAGCTCCACTTCCTGCTTTAATTAGGAACGAATCCGAATGACCGTGGTAACATCCTTCAAATTTTACAATTTTATCTCTCCCAGTACATCCTCGAGCTAACCTCACGGCGCTCATGCAAGCCTCAGTCCCTGAAGAAACCATACGAACTTGGTCTATATTGGGTACTTTGGAGACGATCAATTTCGCGATTTGAGTTTCAAGTTCGGTGGGAGTACCAAACGAAAAACCACTTTCAGCCTGCTGTTGAATCGCTTCTAAAACTTTAGGATGTGTATGCCCTAGAATTGCGGGCCCCCAAGAATTAATATAATCAATATATACTCGGTTGTCTTCGTCAGTTAAATAGGCTCCCTTCGCCGACTTCATAAACACGGGTACTCCCCCTACGGATTTGAAGGCACGTACGGGTGAATTCACCCCGCCAGGAATGTATTTTTTCGCCTCATCGAAGAGTTCTGAACTTCTTTGGTATACCATAATAAATCAATTTAAGAACGAAAAAATCTCTTCGTTCAAGGTGTGCAAATTTACGAAATTAGAAGGAGACTTAGCGTCTCGGCTTGCGCTTTTGGAGATAAATCAGCTGGCCTACACGGGGCTGTTCGCCGTAAGACATTCGATTTTTAGAATAAAGTTGGGAGAGCTTCACGCCAAATTTCTGAGCGATGTCATGCATGGTTTCACCTACTTGTACCTCGTAGGTTGCAACTAGGGCTTTGGAAGATTTGGCTTCTAGGAACAAAACATCGTTTTTCTGTAGCTCTGGACCAGAAAGCTCGTTCCATTTCATAATCTGCTTCTCTCCAATATTAAATTTATTGCTGATAAATGCAACGGTAGTGGTGGCAGGAATGATAACAAATTTCTTTCGAGAATTGGGATGGGTTTTAATGAGAATTCCTTGAAGGAGTTCCGCTTCCGAACGCAACTGCTGAACATCCTCCACTCTTTGCGCATAAGAAACTTGCTTATAAGGAACAGTTAAGGTGACAGGTTCCGTTTTCGCATTGGTTTGATCTAATTGCGCCATGAAAATCTTATCCTCCCGCAGTTCCGGATATAGCTTTAGAAGTGTAAAGTAAGTCTCTTTCGAACTTGTACGATCGAATTCGTACAGTTTTAATTTTTCAATCTTATCAATTAAAATATAAGCATACATAGGATTCGTTGCGTACCCTGCTTTTTTAAGTCCATGGGCCCATGCTTTGTAATCTTGCATGTCTAGCGTGAAAAGATTCTGATAGTATTTTCGAAACCGTAAAAATTTAGAATGATCTTCGTAGGATTCACGCGGATCTTCATACACTCGAAAGCATTCATTGGGCGCATCGTCCGTATGGGACATGGTTTTCCCAGTCCACTCTTCCTTGCATTTAATTCCAAAATGATTGTTGCCCATTTGCGCGAGACGGCTCTGGCCTCCTCCGGTTTCTAATAGACCTTGAGCTAAGGTTATTGACGCGGGAATTTGGTACTTCTCCATTTCCTCCACCGCATAGGGTGCGAATTTTTGGATGTATTGATCTTCTGTCTTCCAACTTTGACCATTCAAAAATGTAATTATTAAAAGCGTAAAAGCAACCAAGCTCTTTTTCATGTCTTATCTATTTAAACTAAATTAGTTTTGCTCTAATTCTCTACAGGTTGAATTAACACTCTGCCCTTTGATTGCAAAAATTCATTTGCGCCTGCAATTCCTTGCAGACCACCCGTGTGAATGGCTAAGATCCTGGTTCCTTTTGGGAAATAATCTTTCTCGATTAACCCGAGTAAACTCTGCATCATCTTCCCCATATAAAGAGGGTCTATCGCCACCGAAAACTGACTCGAAAATGCATTCACAAACTCAATGAGTTCGACCGACATTTTTCCATATCCGGCTTCCGCCGCCTCGATCAATTCAAAATTCTCTCGTCCTGAAAGACGACTAATAATCGCATCCAAGCTTCCATCCTTAACGACCTTAAACCCTAGGATTTTCTGATTTGGACCCGCAAATTTGGAAAGCCCTGCAAGGGTTCCCCCCGTGCCTACGGGCGCACAAATATAATCAAAACTTTGAGTTTCAACCCCTAGAACATGTTTAAAGCCTTCCACTGCCAATTCACTCGTGCCTCCTTCCGGGATTAAAATTGCATCTTTCGCTAGGGCTTTCACAAGTTGCACAATTTGTCCTTTCTCTCGGTAAACCTCTCTCGAAACAAAACTAAATTCCATTCCATTTTGGTGGGCAAAACGAAGAGTGGGATTTTGCATCCAACTGTCTTTTAACTCCTCTCCACGCACAATTCCATGGGTGGCAAAACCAAAGCGTTTTCCCATCGCAGAAATTGCGGCAATATGATTGGAATAAGCACCTCCAAAGGTATAGATTACCGGTTTTTTTGTTTCATTTTCCAGTAAAGTTTTGATGGGATAGAAAAGTTTCCAGAATTTATTCCCCGAAATCTCAGGATCTATCTGATCCTCTCTTTTCAAAAAGAGGCGCACCTCCTTTTTTATCGGAAGCTCAACAATAGGAGCGGTATTCAATGGCAGTTCCATATAGGTTTCAAAATTAAAACATTTCCCGCAACTTCGTCCTATTTTGCCAGCCGAATTCAATAGCCCCCGCGCACAAAGCCTCTATTGGGTAGCAAACAAAAATTTAATAAAACTAAATAGAGCCTTCTATTTTATGCTAAGATTTTAATATCTTCGCCATCAAAACGACGCGAGGTGGGCGAAAAAGAGCAAATCTTTTCCAAATTAATAAAAGATAATCAAGGTTTGATTATCAAAGTCTCACGCCTCTATACAAACTCTTTGGAAGACGAAGAAGACCTTTTCCAAGAAATTGTGTTACAATTATGGAGAAGCTACGACACATTTAAAGGACAAAGTAAAATTTCGACATGGATGTATCGCGTCGCACTGAATACCGCTATTACGCTATTTCGAAAGAAAACAAAATCGCCGAAAACAGATGAACTCATGGAATACCACCAAAGAGATTATCTGGAAGAAGACAACGATGAGAAACAATCTCAGATAGCCCTACTCTACAAAGTAATTAAATTACTTCCAAGAGTAGAACGAGCCATCGTTGTCATGTACTTGGACGATCAGCCCTACCGAGAAATTGCAGAAACGTTAGGTATCTCCGAAGTAAACGCTCGGGTCAAAATGAACCGTCTAAAAAAGACACTTAAAGAATTGATGGAAAAGCATGCCTGAATTTGATCTTGATAGCCTGAAAGAGCAGTGGCAAACACAGCCACTTACTCAAAAATACGGAGCGCCAGAAATCCTTGAAATGCTCAATAAGAAGTCACGTAATTATGTGAAATACATTTATTATATAAGCATCGCAGAGTTCACCCTTTTTATTGCCATCGCTTTGTATTACATCCTAAGTGGAGACGATTTGGGTGATTTCATGAAAACCATTGGGAAATTAGGAATTGAAAATCCCGATCAGTACCGCGAAATATTCTCGGTGTTGTATACGGTAATGAAAGTGTCAAGTCTCCTCGTGAGCAGCCTGTTTGTGGTGCGCTTCTACAGGGCATACAAAAAAATCAAAGTTGAGGAAAATCTAAAAAAATTCATACTACAAATTGTAGCATTTCGAAAAACAGTGAATTTATTTATACTGGTAAACATTTTATTAATCGTCCTGTTTATTGGAATGATTATTACTTTCCTCTTTGCTCTTTTATACCAAGAAAACGTTCAAATAGACAGTCCGACTCTTTATGGACTTGCTACAGGTATGATCGTCTCAACGATCCTGAGTGTGGTTCTAATCTGGGGGTACTACCGTCTGGTTTATGGCATATTAATAGGTCGCTTAGGTAGAAACTTAAAACAACTTCAGCAGATTGAAAATACAAACGAAAATTAAAATAGGCGTACTTTAAAAAGTACGCCTATTTTAATTTCGCATAAGATGCTTTTCTTTGTTAGAAAGCAGAATGCTACAATTCCTTTCTTAATCTAGCTACGGGAATACTTAACTGTTCACGATATTTAGCAATCGTTCTACGAGCAATATTATACCCCTTTTCTTTTAACAAACCGACCAGCGCATCGTCCGTATAAGGCTTTCTTTTGTTTTCATTATCAATCACTTCCTGCAAGTGCATCTTTATCTCTTTGGTAGAAACCTCTTCACCATCGTCGTTGGTTAACGAATCTGAGAAAAGATCTTTTAGATAGACAATACCATTGGGCGTATCTGCATATTTACTTTTCACAACCCGCGAAATGGTCGATATATCAAACCCAGTGATGTCAGCGACATCTTTCAGAATCATGGGTTTAAGGGATTTATCATCTCCAGTCAAAAAGTATTCCTTCTGCAATTTCACAATCGCAGTAATGGTTTGAAGCAGTGTATTCTGCCTTTGGTTAATAGCATCAATATACCATTTTGCAGCGTCTAGCTTTTGTTTAATAAACAGTGCTGCTTGCTTGTGCTCACTCGAAGTTTTGTCATGGGAATACGTAGAGAGAATCTCCTTGTATTCATCAGAAACCCTTAGAGTAGGTGCATTTTTGCTATTAAGCAAAGGAACTACTTCGAATTTTCCTTTGGCTAGTTCCTTGATTTGAATTACAAAATCCGGAATGATTTCCTGGTTGATTGTGATTGTTTGGGTATCAAAATTCCCACCAACTTTGGGAGAAAGTTTTGATATTTCCTCTAACGCATCTTTGAGATCCTCCTCTTCCACATCGTACTTCTGCATGATCTTGCTATAGTGCTTATTGGTCAGAGCATCAAATTGATTGCGAAGGATATTTGCAGCTAAACTAACAGACTTATCGCGTGTGACTTTCTTTTCAATTTGAAGCAGAAGACATTCCTGCAGGCTTCTTGCCGCCACTCCCGGAGGATCTAGTTTTTGCAAATAGTTCTCCAGGATATTTTCAACCTCTTCTTTGGTCGTGTAGATCCCTTGAGAAAAAGCCAGATCGTCTACAATCGCCTTAATTTCACGTCTTAAATAGCCGTCTGTATCTAGGTTGCCAATTATATATTCCCCTATTTTTAGTTCATTTTCTCCGATATTAATTAGGCGAATCTGTTCGATCAAGTAATCGTACAGGGTCTGCCCTTCCGTGAGAAGACTTTCATTGTCAAATTCTTCGTCATCCGCTGAATAATTGCTTGAAGCGGTTTTATAGGAGGGTTCATCGTCGAAAAGATATTCATTCACATCAAAATCCGTATCGATTGTCTCGGTCCCTTCCTCTTCATACTCCGCACCGTCCTCAAAATCGTCCCCTTCCTTTTCCTCTTCACTCGTCCTTTCAAGGGCAGGATTTTCCTCCAACTCTCGCTCCAACTCTTCTTCAAATTCAAGTGTATGAAGCTGAATCAGTTTCATCAATTGAATCTGTTGAGGAGCCAGTTTCTGGCCTAGTTTAAGTTGTAAATTTTGTTTTAACATATATCAGTTCAAGCTACAAAAATAACGGCTATTCTATCGGGGGATTCTATAGGCTTTCCGAAATATTTTATATAATTATTAAAATTCTGCGCTTTTTGGGGTCCTAGGGAACGGAATCACATCTCTAATATTGGTCATTCCGGTCACAAATAGAACGAGTCTTTCAAGACCCAATCCAAATCCAGCGTGGGGAACGGATCCAAACTTTCGAGTATCTAAATACCAATAAAGCTCCTGCTGATCCACTTCCATTTCCTCCATCTTTTTCTTAAGCACTTCAAGACGTTCTTCTCTTTGGGATCCCCCAATGATTTCGCCTATGCCTGGGAATAGAACATCCATTGCAGCCACCGTTTTCTCCTCTTCATTCAGGCGCATATAGAACGCTTTGATTTCTTTCGGATAATCGAAAAGGACTACTGGGCATCCAAAATGCTTTTCCACTAGGAATCGTTCGTGCTCACTTTTTAAATCGGCACCCCAACCCTCGACCGGGTATTGGAATTTACCCTTCTTATTTTCTTTTGAGTTTAGTAGAATTTCAATGGCCTCTGTGTAGGAAACCCTTTTAAATCTCTTCTCAATTACATTTTCTAATTTTTCAATGAGTCCTTCCTTTGCACGGTCCTTCTCAGGCTTTTGCTTTTGCTCCTCTGAAAAACGTTTGTCTAGAAAAGCTAAGTCTTCCTTGCAGTTCTCTAATACGTACTTGATTACATATTTCAGGAAATCTTCGGCTAAATCAATGTTGTCCTCAAGATTGTTGAATGCAACCTCTGGTTCCACCATCCAGAATTCCGCTAAATGCCGAGTTGTATTGGAGTTTTCAGCCCTAAAAGTAGGTCCAAAAGTGTAAACACGGCCCAGCCCCATCATCGCTGTTTCTGCCTCAAGTTGACCCGAAACCGTCAGTGAAGTCTTGCGACCAAAAAAGTCTTGTTCAAAATCGACTTGTCCTGCATCGTCTTTTGGAAGGTCGTTTAAATCTAGCGCCGTGACGCCAAACATTTCTCCCGCACCTTCTGCGTCTGCTCCCGTAATTATAGGCGTATTAATATAACTAAACTGATTTCTATTGAAATACTCATGTATAGCAAAGCTCACTGCACTTCTTACTCTGAATACTGCGCTAAACAAATTGGTTCTAAATCGCAAATGCGCTTCTTCCCTTAATTTCTCAAGAGAGTGTTTTTTGGGCTGTAGGATCGTCTTTTGCAATTCCTCATAGAAATTGTCGCCTAAAATTTCAATTTTTTTTGCGATGATCTCAACGTTTTGACCGGCTCCTTGGCTTTCCACCACTTCACCTGTGATCTTTAGAGAAGATCCAATATTAATTTTCTTGATTAAATCTTCGCTGAACCCGAGTTCTGGATTCACTACGATTTGCAAATTGTTGAGTGTCGAACCGTCATTCAATGCGATAAAACGATTAGAACGAAAAGCTTTAACCCATCCGTACACGGTAAGGTCATGATGAAGTACTTTCTTGTACTCTTGTAGAATGTCGTTTAGGGTACTCTTTTTCATAGATACATCTGTTGAGGACAAAGATAATAAAAATTGGCTTAATTTTTGATAGCGCAAAAATAAATCCATCGTGAAAAAAGAATATTTTTCCGAATGAATTGGACTTACTGCCTACTAAAAACCACCAAAGTCCTATATTTTTCGAAACTTGTAAAAGCTCCAAAGTTTTCGTTTTTGAAGATATTCCCTATCGTGCTCCATAGCGTACGCTTCTCTTTCAAAAGAAATACGCCTATACGCTTGAGGACCATTTTTCAATTTATAAAACCAATAATAGTATTCAATCACATACCATAGGTAAAAAAAAACGACCAGAAGTTCAAGTTGTTGCCGCAGATGAATTCGTTCATGATTAAGCAACACAGAATCTTCTAAATCCTGTTTAGAGCGCAAAATCACAAATGGAAATAGCGTGATGCCATTTATTTTCGTATTTTTGAGAAGTATTGAACAGACCACAACCATAGTTCAAAACTAATCAAAAAAAATGTAGTTTAAAATTTAACTTATGTCTCGTCTACCTATCAAAGAAAATGAAGACTATTATTATAACGAGCAAGGATACAGAGTTTTTACGGAAAACTACCATTTGAAAAGAGGGTTTTGTTGTAAAAACGGATGCAAGCATTGCCCCTATGGCTACGACAAGAAAACGGATACCTTTAAAAAAAACCAAGATAAAAACAAATCAAAATGAAAAAATACACGTTCCTTTTATTCATAGCGGCGAGTTTAGTTGTGGCCTCTTGTAGCCCCTTCCAAGTTCGCTCTGATTATGCAGAAACTACCAATTTCAATCAATACCGTACTTACCAACTTCGGATTCAAGATTTGAAATTAAATGACATTGACAAAGACCGAGTTTTGAATGAAATCTCGAAGCAACTTCAAACCAAAGGACTTACACCTTCACAAAATCCTGAACTTATCATAAATGTAAAGGCAAGGCATAAAAATGTAAATGACATCCACACTTCAAACCCTTACGGCCTATACGGTTGGGGTAGCCCTTGGGGCTGGGGCTTTGGAATGCAAAGAACTTGGAGCACCAATTACAACCGCGGGGGCCTTGTCATTGATCTAATCGATGCAAAAACCCAGAGATTGGTTTGGCAAGGAATCGGCGACGGAATCTCCGTGGATTCTCCAAAACAAAAGCAAAAACAGATCCCACAAATCATCGAAGAAATGATGGCAAATTATCCGCCGAAAGCAAATTAATCCACTGTCTATCTACTATACAATCAACGAGACTAAATGCCTCGTTGATTTTTTTTACGCGATATTTAAACAATCGAGCGAAGGAATGGAATGTTGCACATTACGCCTACACGTCACCTTCATTCAACAAAAAATTCCGAGTCGAATAGACTCGGAATTTTTTGTTTATCAGGCGCAATAACGCGAGAAGATTACCCTAATCTAATAGTTCTGAAATAGGATTCCCAATAGTTCCACTTGGATTTTCTATTTTTAACATCTGCGCTAACGTAGGAGCAATATCGGACATATGATAAGGCTTTGAGCTAGACCCTTTTTTGACCCCAGTTCCCATGAAGAGTAGAGGTATGTGCGAATCATAAGAGTTCCAAACAGTATGTGTTGTCCCTGTTTTTGAATAGGAAGGCAAAAGACCATCTTGTGGAATAATCTGAATATCGCCACTCCGCTGCCAATGATACCCATTGATCATTCGAGTCTTTATCGGTTCTGGAATTGCTGCCTCTGGAAGTTCCCTTAGCTCAACTGCGTAGAGAACACCTTTCTCCTGATTCAGCCAGTCGACCACATGGTTTGCCACATCATCGTATTCTAGATCTGCAGACTTAATTGTTTTTTTATTTAAGTACACTTGGTAGTTTTGAAAACCTAAAACTAAATCTTGCTTTCCAAATTCCTTTTTCAACTCCTTTTCTAAATCTGCGATAAGTTCTGGGGCAAAAAAGCCACTTTTCAGCTTGTTTTCTTTCATGTATCCTTCAGAATGAGCCGCTCCATGGTCGGCGGTCAAAAAGACCAGGTAATTTCCTTTGCCCACTTTCTGATCTAATGCCTTGAAGAATTCAGCTAAGTCACGATCTAGCCTGATATAAGTGTCTTGAACTTCAATGGAATTGGGTCCAAACTTATGCCCCACATAATCCGTGGAGGCAAGGTTTACAACCAAGAAATCAGGATCTGCATCTTTTCCAAGTCCATACCCGTCCACAGCCGCTGTAGCAGCCATAAATGTAAGGGTATTTCCAAAGGGTGTACTGCGTATTACATTTTTGTCTTTATCAAAATCAGCAAGTAAATTTTTATACGGGAAAGTAGGAGTAGTCGCACTTCCTAAAAGTCCTTCCCATGGAACATCATCTCGTGTACTTTCTTTATACTCTTTTGGATTTAAAACCAAATCCCATCCTTTAGAAACGAGAGATCTAGCATGGTTTTTAGCATTAAAGTCTTGTAGCCATTTAGGGAGTTCATTCATATAATAGGAACTCGTCACAAAATGTCCATTCCCTTCATCAAACCAAAAGGCTCCTAAGGGATTATGTCCGGCCGGCAAAATGGAGGCGCGGTCCTTTAACGATACTCCAACCACTTTTGAACGAAAGCTAGTGGCAATACCCAATTGATCTGTGATCGTGCTACTATTCAAATTAATTGGCGAATGGCTTCCAATTTTGTTTGAACTTGCCCCCACACCTTTTACTTGCGTATCGGTAGTGCAATAGACACTCTCTCCGGTCTCACGATCAAGCCAGTCATTTCCGGCAATTCCATGAATCGAAGGAACGGATCCAGTATACACAGAAGTATGTCCAATAGCGGTGACCGTAGGAATGTAATCAATCATTACATTGCTAAAGTTATACCCCTCACGAATCATACGATTAAAACCCTCATTCCCATAATGATCTTGGTAGCGATTTAGATAATCCCATCTCATTTGGTCGACCACAAGTCCGACCACAAGTTTAGGAGTTTGATTCTTGGAAGACGTCGCCGTTTGCGCGCCTAGACTAAGGCTTATGAACAAGCCAAGAAATAATAATCTCAAATTATTACGCATGCTTTAATATTTTAGACAAATTTACTATAAATAGACGATTTAAAGGCCCAACGAAAAAAATTCACATTTTATTAATATTCCATAAGCCCGATCTTTACGCTGCTTAAATTCCAATTAAGATAAAATTCTTACCTATGGAGATTTAATAATCTGGATATTGAACCGCTCTTTGATAAGATCTTGGTGGTATAGGCCTAAAAAAACCTCGCATAAGCGAGGTTCAAGATCATGATATCTTTTATTAAAATTTAAGATCGTTATTGACTGCTTTAACAGCCTCAGCAGCGGCATTAAATTTCTCTTTTTCTTTGTCGCTAAGTGGAATATTGACAATTTCTTCTACTCCATTTTTTCCGATGATAGCCGGTACGCCTAAACAAATGTCATTTTG
The DNA here is from genome assembly GCF_054489425.1 of Chryseobacterium sp. A301. Taxonomy (NCBI): domain Bacteria; kingdom Pseudomonadati; phylum Bacteroidota; class Flavobacteriia; order Flavobacteriales; family Weeksellaceae; genus Chryseobacterium; species Chryseobacterium sp. A301. The sequence goes on along the minus strand of NZ_JBTMWY010000004.1, from coordinate 47,506 downwards.
CCCGTATTCGCCCTCTAAAAGAAGGGAACAAGGAATCATCTTTTTCTGATCGCAAGCAATCGCTTGTACCATGACGGAAACTGCAGCCCCTGGCGCATACCATGCAGAAGTACCTAACAATTTGGTTAATGTCGCACCGCCCACTTTGGTTTCTTCTACCACGTAATCAATCTGATCTTGGGTTAAGAACTCATTTACTGGGACTCCATTTCTTGTTGCTTTACTTATCAAAGGAAGCATACCCGTGTCGCTATGTGCAGCAATCACCATTCCGTCTACATCGGAAATTGGCGCCTCTAACGCTTCTGCTAACCTATACTTGAATCTTGCGCTATCCAGAGCTCCTCCCATCCCAATAATACGGTTTTTAGGAAGTCCTGATGTTTTATGGACAAGATATGCCATGGTGTCCATTGGATTGGATACGATAATAATAATCACATTTGGGGAATGCGCTACTAGATTTTTAGTAACCTCACTTACGATTCCAGCATTGATTCCGATGAGTTCCTCACGTGTCATTCCTGGTTTGCGTGGAATTCCTGAAGTAATTACAGCAATATCTGAATTTGCAGTTTTGCTATAATCCCCTGTGGTTCCCACAATTTTTGTGTCAAATCCGTTCAGTGAGGCAGTTTGCATTAAATCCATAGCCTTTCCTTCCGCAAATCCTTCCTTAATATCGACTACGACCACTTCCGAACAAAAATTCTTCATGGCAATATATTCTGCACAACTAGCTCCTACAGCGCCTGCTCCTACGACGGTTACTTTCATAATTTTATTTGATTTTTAATAGATTTTAAATTTCGAATTGATTCTCACAAAAGAGAGATTTGTAAAGTATTCAAATTTACAAATAAGTTCGATTTTACACAATTCCAAGCGACATATTTTAATTTCAGGCCAGCCCTTAAAAAAACAACCTATTTTTCTTCTTCAAAATAAAGTCGATAGTATTTTCCTTTTTCGTCTTGTCCCGTTTCAATTAACTTGCGATCTCCATGCACGTATATGTGAAAATTCTTATCGAGTTTGATAACACTCTTAAAATATCTAGCATTCTTTTTAACCGCGGATTCATTTATTACAAAATCTTCCGCAATGGAAACTTGCATATCTTGCTCATAGTCGGTTTTGTAATTGACAAAACTTTCGATTACATTCTGATCCTCTAAAACGTTGGATGTAAAGTCCTCGAACTCGAACTGATCTCTATCTTTAAAAAAGGAAATGGATTTGTTTAAAAAATCAGCCTGGTCTGCCTTAGAAATTTCAAACTCTTGGGGCAGTTGTTTGGTTATAAAATCTTTATAGACAGCTAAGGTCTCTTGTGTATGAAAATAGGCATCATTTCTTTGCTTCACTTTCAAAAAATCTTCAAACCAATAATACTCATCTCCATTCTTGTTTTGGTCTATTACCGAGACTGCGTATCCAAGATCTGAATCTACATTATAAATCACACAACCTTTGTCAAGTTTTGTAAGTCCAATTCCGTAATCCTTGTTAAGATCAAATGACTCCTCTGAGGGTTCAATTTTCAAAAAGGGAAGTTTGGTTTCTGTTTTAAAAAGGCCCACTTTTGCCACCGAAGTTTCATCTCCTTCTTCTGGTTCAAAATAGCACACAAACAAATCTCCTCCTTGCACTCTTGGATTTTGCGTGATTTCAAACAAATGGGTCGCAATGTTCTCACTTTCAGTCAAAAACACACTAGGAACCTCAAATATCTGGTTAACTGCCTGATAAATGGGATTTTGATTCAAGTAGGTATCGCTATAGAATTGAAACTGCTCATCACTTTTAAACCCTTTTAAGAAAAAATCAGTAAGCGACTCCTTCATGCCTTCCTCTACTTCCAACTCTTCAGAGGAAATACGTAGACCTTCCCCATTAATTTTATTACCTACACGGTGTACTATAATTTTTGAAAACATTTCTTAGATTTTTGTTGAAATGCAAAAGTATCTAATTCCTTCTAATTCCAAAGCTCTAAATCTCTTCATAATAACAAAAAATGCATTTTACCCACTAACAGTTCCGTCCCCAGACTTGTAATGGTGCTGCCAAACTCATTATTAAAATGAACTGCTAGATTTTCTCCAACGTCTTATTTAGAAATAACATCTACCGAACTCAATACTTTAGTACTACAAATATCAAGGATGTTCTGCTCACAACTGCAGGATTAGTACGTTTTCCTAAATTTTTGATTTTTTGTTTTAACTCATCAGGTAGAGCATCTGACAAATTCCTCAACTCTCCAGATAAAGAATCGAACTCCACTGATAAGCGCACTTGTTGGTGCACCTCCATAGATGCTAAAAAGTGTTTTCCTGGAATGTAATAGGTATAATTTTTCGAGTTTACTATTTGCTGCAAACCTTTAAAATTTACCATTCTTCTAAGATCGGTACTGGATTGAAAAAGATAAACACCGATTAACTGCCGGTATGCCTGATTGTCGAACGCTCATACCGTTAAAATATAAGTTTAGTTTATTACTCGTCATTGAGTGGAAACTCCGCAGTAATAACCGCAACCTAAAACTGTTTGACCCTTGATAAACAAAAAAAATCGCTGCAAACCATACGTTTGCAGCGATTTCATTTTATATTTCAATCGATATTAATCGATGATAATTACTAATTATTTGACTTCTTCGAAATCTGCATCTTGCACATCATCAGAAGCAGGCCCTTGGTCTTGTTGTGAATCCGCACCTTGCCCTGAAGCAGCAGCCTGTGCACTGTATAACTCTTCAGAAGCTGCTGTCCATGCAGCATCTAAAGCTTCCGTCTTCGTCTTAATAGACTCTAGATCTTTGGTTTCATAAGCCGCTTTCAACTCTGTTAAAGCCGTCTCAATTCCCGCTTTTTTATCTGCTGATAATTTGTCTCCGAATTCTTTCAGTTGCTTTTCCGTTTGGAAGATAAGTGCATCCGCTTTATTAATCGCTTCGGCTTCTTCTTTACGTTTCGAGTCTGCAGCTGAGTTTTCCTGAGCCTCTTTCTTCATTCTTTCAATTTCGTCTTCTGATAAACCTGAGCTAGCCTGGATTTTAATTGTTTGCTCTTTTCCAGTGCCTTTGTCTTTTGCAGATACACTTAGAATCCCGTTCGCATCAATATCAAAGGTTACTTCAATCTGAGGAACTCCTCTAGGTGCAGGTGGAATATCTTGCAAATCAAAACGACCAATTTCTTTGTTATCGTTAAACATTGGGCGCTCGCCTTGACCTACTCTAATACTTACCGCAGGTTGGTTGTCTGAAGCGGTTGAGAACACTTCTGATTTCTTTGTTGGAATCGTAGTGTTGGCCTCAATTAGTTTCGTGAAAACAGAACCCATCGTTTCAATTCCCAAAGAAAGTGGAGTCACATCTAAAAGAAGTACATCTTTTACATCTCCTGTAAGTACTCCCCCTTGAATGGCAGCACCAATCGCTACAACCTCATCAGGGTTCACTCCTTTTGAAGGTTTTTTACCAAAGAATTTTTCTACTTCTTCCTGAATTTTAGGAATTCTAGTAGAACCCCCTACTAAGATCACCTCGTCAATATCACTCGCTGAAAGTCCAGCATCGGATAGAGCTTTTTTACAAGGTTCCATAGAGCGTCTTACTAGATCTTCAGAAAGTTGTTCGAATTTCGCTCTAGTTAAGGTTTTCACTAAGTGTTTAGGACCACTAGCCGTGGCTGTAATATAAGGAAGGTTTATTTCTGTCTGGGTAGAGGCGGAAACTTCAATTTTCGCTTTTTCAGAGGCTTCTTTCAGTCTTTGTAAAGCAATCGGATCTGCTTTTAGATCAACTCCCTCTTCTGCTTTAAATTCGGAGGCAAGCCAATTGATAATCACGTTATCAAAGTCATCCCCACCTAAATGTGTATCTCCGTTTGTAGACAACACTTCAAATACTCCATCTCCTAAATCTAGGATTGAAATATCAAAAGTTCCACCTCCTAAATCGTAGACCGCAATTTTTTGATCTTTGTGGTTCTTATCAAGACCATAGGCTAAAGCAGCAGCTGTAGGTTCGTTGATAATTCTCTCAACTGTAAGTCCTGCAATTTCACCTGCTTCTTTGGTCGCTTGTCTTTGTGCATCGTTAAAGTAAGCGGGAACGGTAATCACCGCTCTACTCACTTCCTGTCCAAGATAATCTTCTGCTGTCTTCTTCATTTTTTGAAGAGTCATTGCAGAAATTTCTTGTGGTGTGTATTCTCTGTCGTCAATTTTCACTTTCACAGAATCGTTCGCTCCTTTGACAAGGTCGTACGGCACGTGTGTGTCTTCTCCTTCTAAATTAGAGAAATGCGTTCCCATGTAACGCTTGATTGAATTAATGGTTTTTGTTGGGTTCGTCACTGCTTGTCTTTTGGCAGGATCCCCTACTTTTCTTTCTCCATCCTCTGTGAATGCTACAATGGATGGCGTTGTTCTTTTTCCCTCTGCGTTAGGAATAACCACGGGGTCTTTTCCTTCCATTACTGCAACGCAAGAGTTCGTAGTCCCAAGGTCAATACCGATTATTTTACTCATTGTCTGTATATTTTTTTGTTAAATTAAATTTTCAAGGTCTCAATCTCTAAAAATATACCAAGCTAAAAAATATGACAAATTGACAGAGAAAATAACACAAACGGTTGAAATCACACTTGAATTCTACCCTAAGTTTTACGCCTGACTCTAGGATTAGGACATTCTTTGCTTCAAGCTAGAGAACCAAAATCTTGCTCCCTAACGAGCACTCTACCTTTTTGCCTAAAAACAACAAAACGGCCAAAGAAAAACTTTGGCCGTTTTATGGATATCAAATTTTATCTATTTAAGGGTCAAGATGTATTCTACCATCTTAATTGCATTCTCTTGGCTAAGTCCTGCGTGAGGGGTCATTGGGATTTGTCCCCAAACTCCTACACTTCCCTCAATAATGTGTTTTGCGAGAACGTCTTTGTCTGCGTCCGTATACTTCGCAGCGACATCTTTATAAGAAGGTCCAATTAGGGTTGCGTCCTCTTTGTGGCAGGTTAGGCAGTCCATACCTTGAATCAAAGTAAGGCCTTCATCTTGCGCTGGAGCTGCGTCCACTGAAGCGACAGGTTCCTCAAGCATCACATTGGATTCTACTCCTGAATCCTCTCCCTTTTTGGAACAAGCAATTACCACTGCGCCCATTAAAACTAGCATTGCGATCTTTTTCATAGTCTTTTAAATTAAAGTATTAGTTATAGGTTTTACGTATGTTTGATTGCAAAGATAGAAATTAAATGAATGCAATGACAGCTAACAAAAATCATTTTACACCTATGACCGGGGTCATAAACCTTCTATTGAAAAATTCACTAAATTTGAGACGAACCAACGAAATTTATTATGAAAAGACGCCGATTACTCGAATTATCGTTACTAGCATTTGCCCTAATTTCTTGCGGCAGTGATAAAAATGAAAGTTCGATTCCAGCGGGTTCCCAAACGACCTCAAAAACGGAAAAATCCTCAGGGGCGAACTCGTACGATCCGACGAGAGGAATTGGACAGTACGATGTTAGCAACGTAGATTTAAGCACATTTGATCCTCAACTCGCTGCAAAAGGCAAAGGCATTGCAGATGTAAAATGCATGACTTGCCATAAAACAACGGATGAAAAACTCGTTGGTCCAGGCTGGAAAGGGATCACAAAAAGACAGACTCCCCATTGGATTCTAAATTTTATTTCCAACCCTGACCCTATGCTCGATGTCGATCCCGAATTGCAAAAACAGCTAGAACTCTGTCTTGTTAGAATGCCAAATCAGGCTCTTGCGGACACAGAAGCGAGGCAGCTCCTTGAGTATATGCGTGAGATCGATGGAACTAAATAACTTATTTGAATTCCTCTAAACCCCCTAAAACAGTCTCTTTTTTCAGGGGACTATTTTCAAGACTGGTCTTGCTTTTAGGCTTAAAAGAAGGGCAAGAACACTAAGACAAATCCCGATAGAGATTGCAACCAAAATAGGAGCTGTAAATGGGATCCCAATGTACTTCACCGAGAAGACTCCCGTCAGTCCTAAAACTGTCTGATTGAGGAAGATGAAAAGAAGAACACATTGAAGTGATCGAGTGACTCTTTTCGTCATAAAAAACCGGTTGGTGGCTAGAATCTGATTGACTAAAAACATGGAAATGCACATCAACAAAACCAAATGAAGGTAGGCGATCACAACGTTTCGAAAACCAAAGGCAAATTGACTGATTTGAGGCACCACGGAAAAGAGTTGCAATAAGATTTTCACTGCAAAAGCAAACCCTACATACCAAAGAGTAAAACGGTGCATAGGCGAATAAGCCAAAACTAGTTTAGACCAATTTAATTTCACTAATCGCAGGAGTCGAAAAGCTCCATACGTCTGCGCCACTGCAGACAAAACGATAAGAGCATACAGGGTAGAATCTAAATCCATCCACAAGATGGAGAGTCCAAATCCAAAAACAGCACCGAGAAGCATCGGGTAGAAAATCAGGTGGTTCTCCTTGGACGAAATTTCTACGCCAATTCTCTTTAAGGACTCTAAGAAAAGACCTATTGCCACAAAGAGAAAACAGCCGTTGTACTGAAAATGCAGATAAAAATAACTAGAAGCTAAATAAAGTTCCTGATCAACAAGTCCCGTCGCTTTGCTAAAGCTCAAATAAAAAATACCAAGCGAGGAAAAAGCGGCGAGGCCCAGACCGACCTTAAACCATCGAACTACAAGAGAAGGGTCCTTCCAAAAATCCTTTAAAAGAAAAGCAAGGAATGCAAAGCCCGTGAAAAGACAAATGCTACAGGCCACTATAGAGAGCCAATAGTACCCTGCGTAGAGGAAAGTCGGGATCATTAAAAGAGCGCCGATCGCATTCAATACGAGGAGCACTCGGTACTTTCGAAGCTTGGCTAAAGCCAAATGCTTTTGAATGTAAATCAACATCAGTACGTAGAGTACTTGGGTTATCCATCCGTAGAATGCAAAATGAGAATGGGCCTCTTGAAGAAATTTTTGGTCCAATTGAGGCAAAGAAAATGCAATCTTATAGCGCATTATAGTGCCCAATACAGCGACCAGAAAAAGATTCAGAATAGAGAACTTTAACCAGAACACTTGATTTTTCATAGTTGAATTTGTTTTTATTGCTTCTTTTTGATGAGATACTGTGAAATCCTATCGGTAGACTTTAGACAAATATTTTTCCTTTTACAATTGCAAGTCGGCCGCTTCTCTCCATTCTTTTGACAGTCCGAATGACCGTCTCAATTCGAAGTCCCGTCATGAGCGAAAGTTCTTTGCGCGTCAAATCGACCCTGGTTTTGCTTGCTTCCTCACCGAAGTGCTCTTTCTTATAGTCAAGCAGATGGTTGTAAATCTGTTCTTCGGGGTTTAAAAACACGAGATTCTTCATCGATAGACTTTTACGAAGGGATTTCTCCGCCACCGACATGGTAAAGAAAAGCATTTGGTCGGGTCTACTTTGAAGGTACTCTAAAAAGAGTGTTCTTTTTAACCGAAGTACACGGGCACTTTGTGAGTACACCTCCACATGACCCGGAAATGGCTTTTGAAGAAGAACTGCGGGCTCCGCGAAAAAACTCCCCTCGCTTACGCGGTGCTGCAAAAACTCCTTTCCATCTTGTGTTAAGTTAAAAACGAAGAGCTCTCCTTCCATTAAATAATAAAAGCAGTCCGAGCAGTCGCCTTCCTTTAGGATAAGGTCCTTTTTTCGGTATATCCTCTCTTCACATAAGGCTGCATTTTCAATACAATCGTCGATTAAAAAAGCCATAAGATATAGGGTTAGTGGAATTCAAAGGTAGGAAGATTTTTTTTACGAAACCTTGTGACTTAGCCCATATATATCATCTTTTCGAGCATAAAATTTCTTATTTTTGACAAAAGAACACCCATGTCGGCACCATTTAACCCTCGGGACATCACCTGGCTCGCTTTTAACGAAAGAGTCATGCAAGAAGCGAACGATCCGAGTGTCCCTTTACCGCTACGAATTCGATTTCTAGGAATCTTTTCAAACAACCTAGATGAATTTTTCCGGGTCCGTGTTGCAGGTCTTAAACGAGCCATGGATTTTAAGGACAAATTCATTACGGATTCCTTTTTCCAGCCTCCTTCCAAGATACTCTCCAAAATCAATGAAATTGTAATTGATCAACAAAGAGCCTTTGACCGCACCTGGGAAGAGATCCAAAAAGAAATGGCCCAAGAGGGTGTATACATTAAGTCTCCCCATGAGCTCAGCAAGTCGCAGAAAGAATTTGTCGCGGTCTATTTTGATCAGGAAGTGGAAAGCAACGTAATTCCAATTCTGTTAAATGAAAACACAACGATGCCTTATTTACGCGACAAAAGCTTATACATCGGCATTGCGATGCGAAAGAAAAAACATCAATACCAAAGCCATTATGCAATTATAGAGGTGCCTTCTCGTATGCTGGGCCGTTTCACACTCCTGCCTTCCAAAAAAGGACATCAGGATGTAATGCTGCTAGAGGATGTAATCATTGCAAACCTCCCGCACATTTTCTCCTATTTTGGATTTGACGAATTTGAAGCGCATTGTTTCAAAGTCACAAAGGATGCCGAATTTGATTTGGACAACGATATTAAAACGACCCTAGCTGAAAAAATTGACAAAGCGGTGAAGTCTAGAAGAAAAGGCAAACCCACTCGTTTTGTGTTTGACCAGGATATGGACAAAGCGCTGTTAGAGTTTTTGATTCGTAAGCTTCATTTGACTTCGAAAGACAGCATTATTCCAGGGAAAAAAATTCACAACTTTAAGCACTTCATGGATTTCCCTGCGGTCTTTCCAGCTGTGAAAACTCCGGAGCAAAGAACGAGTTTTACTCATCCTGAATTCGCATTGGGACAAAGGGTAACGGAAGTAGTGTTAAAAAAGGACGTTCTTTTTACATTTCCTTATCATAGCTTCACGCCCGTCATTGATCTTTTAAGAGAATCTGCAATGGATCCCCATGTCCAGACGATTCAAATTACAGCCTACCGTCTCGCAACCAATTCCAAAATTGTCAACGCCCTAATTAACGCAGCGCGTAATGGCAAGCAAGTAACCATTATGCTTGAACTTCGTGCTCGTTTTGATGAAGAAAACAATTTGAAATGGAAAGAAAGACTAGAACTAGAAGGGATCAAGGTACTGCTTGGCATTCCAAACAAGAAAGTCCACGCCAAATTATGCGTGATCAAAAAACGATTAAACAATAAGACTTATCAGTATGGTTTTATTAGTACAGGGAATCTGCATGAAAAAACTGCTAAAATTTACTCCGACAACCTTTTAATGACTTCTGATCGAACAATCATGGCAGACATCAACAAAGTTTTCGAGGTATTAAAAAAACCAAAGTCTGATTTGGAGCTCTCTCTAAAAAATTGCAAAAAATTACTCGTTTGTCCCAAATACATGCGTGAAAAGATTGAGTGGCATATTGCCCGCGAAATTTCCGAGGCGAAAGCAGGTCGAAAAGCCCTTATCATTGTGAAGGTCAATTCCCTTAGCGACCGTGAAATCATACAACATCTTTACGAGGCTGCGAAACTGGGGGTCGTGATAAAGCTGATTGTAAGGGGAATCTACTGCCCTGTGAATCAAAAGGAATTTGTAAAACCTATTGAAGCCATAAGCATCGTAGACGAATACCTTGAGCATTCTCGTCTCATGTATTTTTTCAACAAAGGATCGGAAGATGTTTACCTTTCCTCTGCCGATTGGATGACAAGAAACCTCGACTATCGGATTGAAGCGGCGGTCCCGATCAAAGACAAAACTTTAAAACAAGAAATCAAAAACATCTTGGAAATTCAACTTAAAGACAATGTGAAAAGCCGAATTTTAGACAACAAATTAAAAAACAAATACAAAACTACAGACGACAAACCTTTTCGTTCCCAAATTGAAACCTATAAGTATCTGAAAGCCAAACTCCCAACCGATACACTCACTTAAAAAGAAATAATTTAAGACTGTCTTCCATTGAAAAAGAAAAGCTAACCACGAATTCTCTACTTTTGTATAAAATCCAGACCCAATGAAGATTGCCGCCATAGACATAGGAAGTAATGCCGCTAGACTCTTAATTAATGAAGTTCTTTCTACTGAAAACGAAGGAAAAGCAGAATATGTTAAACTAAATCTACTGCGCATTCCTCTACGTCTTGGAATGGATGTCTTTTCGTACGGAGAAATCCGAGAGGAGCGAGAGAAAATGATCTTAAACTGCATGAAGATTTTTTCGCAACTGATGAATATGTATGGAGTGGAGCATTACCGAGCTTGTGCCACGAGTGCGATGCGCGATGCGCGCAACGGCGAACAGATCATTGAAAAAGTCAAAGAATCCTCTGGCATTGGAATTGAAATCATTTCCGGAGACGAGGAAGCAAGCTTAATCTACGAAAATCATATTGCAGAGACACTCGATACCCATTTTGGCTATTTATACATTGACGTGGGAGGAGGTTCCACTGAACTTATGTATTTTGAGAACGGGGAACTTCTTTATAAACGTTCTTTTAACATAGGCACCATCCGACTTCTGAACGGTCTGGTGGAAAAAGAGCAGTGGGATGAAATGAAAACTGCCATTAAAAGTAGCATCCTGTCTGACAAACCAAAAGTAGCAATTGGTTCCGGAGGAAACATCAATAAACTTTTTTCCCTTAGTAAAACAAAAGATTCGAAACCGCTTTCGGCTCAAACTCTAAAAAAATACTACAAAGAACTCTCTGCTCTCTCGGTGCAAGAGCGAATGAGCCAATACCATCTTCGAGAGGACCGAGCTGATGTTCTAGTTCCTGCCTTAGAAATATTCAACAAAGTGATGAATTGGAGTCACATCAATAAGATTTACGTCCCTAAGATTTCTGTGGCTGACGGATTAATTCATAGTATTTATGAAAATTTACAAACTGATCAGAAATAACTATCTTTATCCAGGCTGCAAATAAGCAGCGTTCATTAAATAAAAAAATAAATCCCATGAAGAAAACGCCTTTATCTACCCTTATATTACCCGCTATCCTTGCTGTTGTATTTATATTAGCCATTCTATGGGCCTATCCAATGTACAGAGTCTGGTCTCAAGAAATGGCTGGGAAAGCGGAATTCGCAAAGGCTGAACAAAACCGAAGAATCAAAATTGAAGAAGCGAAAGCAAATCTTGAAGCCGAAAAACTAAATGCACAAGCGGAAGTCGAACGTGCAAAAGGAGCCTCTGCTGCAATCAAAATTGAAAACGGTGCCCTATCGGACAAATACATCCAGTACCTGTGGGTTCGCCAACAAAACAACCTCAATGACAAAACGGTCATTTACATTCCTACCGAAGGAAACCTTCCTCTTTTAGAAGCAGGTCGAAATGCAGGGCCAAAAACGAACGGAGCTGCTAGCGAATAACGCTTGCAGCTCCATATATTACTTTTTTTCTAGACTTAATCCGCAATATTAACGACTTCTTTAATTTCAGGGGCAAATTGCTTAATTGTATTTTCCACGCCTAATTTCATAGTCGAAAAGCTCATCGGACAACCGTTGCAGTTCCCATGCAATTTTACAATCACTTTCTCGCCTTCTACATCGACTAGTTCGATATCGCCTCCGTCACCATTAAGAAACGGACGAATGCTTTCCAGTGCTTCAAGCACCTTGGTTACTGTTTGTTCATGAACTCTATTTTCTTTCATTGTGTCTGTTTTATTTCTTTGGTGAACACCCCGCCATGGTGGTGATTTTCACCGCTTCGGTCGGAGGTAAATTGGTATTCCGCTCCACTAGACTCTCGATCATAGCTTGCGCAGTTTTGATATAAACCTCTTCTATTTTTGAGCCTTCTTGCAACGCAGCAGGTCTTCCGACGTCACCGGCTTCTCTAATACTTTGAATCAAAGGTATTTCCCCTAAAATCGGAATATTTAAATCTTGTGCTAAATACTGTGCTCCTTGATTTCCAAAGATATAGTATTTATTGTCTGGCAATTCTTCCGGTGTAAAGTAAGACATATTTTCAATCAAACCAAGGACTGGAATATTGATACTTTCCATTGTAAACATAGCAATTCCCTTTCTTACATCTGCAAGAGCGACATGTTGAGGAGTACTCACAATCACAGCGCCTGTAACAGGTACTTCTTGAATGATGGAAAGGTGAATATCTCCTGTTCCCGGAGGAAGATCCACTAATAGGAAATCTAGCTCTCCCCAATAGGCATCCCGAATCATTTGATTTAACGCTTTTGAAGCCATAGGGCCTCTCCAAACCACAGCTTGGTTCGCCCCAGAAAAATAACCAATGGAAAGCATCTTCACGCCATAATTTTCCACAGGCTTCATTAAATTTTTCCCATTCACCTCGACAGAAATTGGTTTCTGACCTTCTGTGTCAAGCATAGTGGGAACGGAAGGACCGTAAATATCTGCATCTAGTAAACCTACCTTAAAGCCCATCTTGGCTAAAGTGACGGCTAGATTGGCTGCCACAGTAGATTTCCCTACTCCCCCTTTCCCAGAGGCTATTGCAATAATATTTTGAATACCTGGAATGGTTTTTCCTTTAATCTGGCTCTGTTGAACCTCAGAGGGCTCTGGTGAGGAGATCTTTAAATTTAATGAGAGGTTTTCGCCAAATTGAGAAGCAAAGGCCTGCTTCATGGCAACTTCTAATTTTTTCTTCTCATGCATCGCGGGAGAATGCGCTTTCATGTCGATATAAACATCGTCTCCCATCACTTGCAAATTGGTAACTAAATCATCAACTTCGATCTCTTTGAGGAAGTCTTGAACTTGTATTTTTGTTGGCATATTTACACTTTCTAATACCACAAAATTACGGAATTTAATCCACAATTTAGAATCAGTAAAATTAAGAGAGGCTGATATCAATCATGCTGCTCGTGAGAGCTCGATTTTTGATTTTTACCATGGAATAACAAAGCAATTAAAAAAGCGGAAAAGGAGGGGATAACCCATTCTAAACTGTGTTCAAACAAAGGAAGAGAGGATCTAAAAGATTCGATAGACTCAGAAAACAATCCCAAGTGCTGCAGCACCGCAAGCAAAGCTAAAATCGTGGAGACTCCTATGGCGACAAGATATGGGAGTTTCGAAAAGACAAATTTCCCAAAAAGCAAAAGGGTTAGAATCAGCGTAAAGGTAATTGGATAAACAAAGCCTAAAATAACTACGGCATATTCAATAATTTCGTCGACTCCTTGAACCGAAAAGAAGGCCGACACTAAACAAGTCGCAAGCACCCCTATACGATAAGGAATCTTTCCTTTAGTGAAATCTTCAGCAAAACCTCCCATCGCTGAACTAAGGGCTATCGCTGTGGTAAGACAAGCAAAAGCAACTGCAACAGAAATCACATAAGTACCACTGGAACCCAACAGGTCCGTTGAGATCTGCAATAGAAGTTCCGTTCTTGAAAAATTCTCAGAAAGGGAAATACCCGAATGGGCTCCTAAAAAAATCAGTCCTCCATAAATAAAGAGAAGTGCTAGCATGGAAATAAGACCTGCACTGAGGGTAACCCGAAATTTTGCAAGTGGAGAATCAAATCCTTTTTGTTTTGCAGCGGTAATAATAATTCCCGCGAAGATCACGGAGGCAAGGACATCTAAGGTTTGATACCCTTCATGAAAAGCAGATACGAAGGATTTGGTTTGACTTAGCTGCGTCTCAACACTTGGAGCAAAGGGACTTACCATCCCAACGATGACAAGCAGACCTAAACTGAGGATGAGCAGTGGCGTCAGTACGTTTCCAATAATATCCACAATTTTCGATTTGGACGAAGAAAAAAAGTACACGATTGCAAAAAACAAAACGGCAAAAACATACTTATTAAAACCGGGCACGATAGGGAGGACCCCTACCTCAAATGTAGTCGCACCTGTTCTGGGAATTGCAACCAAAGGTCCGATGCACAACATGATCAATAGTCCAAGAAGACTCACCACTACAGGGTGAATTCGTCTCCCTAGGTCCGTAAAGCTATTTCCGTAGAGTACGACTGTTAGCACCCCTAAGAAAGGCGCAATAATTCCAGTCGTAAAAAATCCTGCAATCGCCATGGCCCATTCTTGACCGGATTGAAGTCCTATAAAAGGCGGGAGAATTAAATTTCCCGCCCCAAAAAACATTGCAAAAAGCGCAAACCCAAGGGTAATGGAAGCGCCAAAATATTTCTTCATTTCCTTTCTTAGTTTCTTAAGTCTTATCGGTGTTTAGAGGTCTCCTCCATGGTTATCAAGCTGTCCTTCCCACTTCGATACGGCGGCCGTAGAAAGTGCATTTCCAAGGACATTGGTCATACTTCTCCCCATGTCACAAAAATGGTCAATCGGCAGAATTAGGGCAATTCCTTCCGGAGGAATTCCAAACATGGAACACGTGGCCACAATGATCACAAGACTGGCTCTTGGAACTCCTGCAATACCTTTCGAAGTAAGCATGAGCACAAGTAACATGACAATCTGTTCGCCTACTGTCATGTCAATTCCATAAATCTGTGCAATAAATATAGAGGCGAATGTCATGTACATCATACTTCCGTCCAAATTGAAGGAATATCCCAAAGGCAAAGTAAACGAAACAATTCGATTGTTACACCCAAAACGCTCTAACTCTTCCACTAACTTTGGAAATACGGCCTCCGAGCTTGTGGTCGAAAAGGCAATTAATAACGGTTCTTTGATGCGACGAAGTAATTCGAAGAGTCGATTCCCAAGGATCATATACCCCACAAGGCATAGCACCAGCCAAAGAACGAGTAAGGCGAAGAAGAAATCGCGCAAATACACGGCATAGACCGTGAAAATGTCAAATCCTTTGGTAGCTACAATTGCGGCAATGGCACCAAATACACCTAGAGGAGCTACCCACATAATGTATCCTACCATTTTTAATACGGCATTCGCAATGACATTAAGTCCATTGACAATAGGTTTCGTATAAGCTTCTCCCATGTTGGCGAGAGCGACCCCAAACATAACCGAGAAGACTACAATCTGAAGGACCTCATTAGTTGCAAAGGCTTCAAACAAACTTTTCGGGACTACATGGTTCACAAAATCTGCCATGCTGAAACTTTTCGTCGTACTAAGGAGTTCTCCAGCAGAAGAGGTGTCGGTTAAATCAAGTTCAATTACATTACCTGGAGCTAGCCAGTTCACAAAGACAAGACCAATGACTAGGGACACCAATGAGGCTGTTAAAAACCAAAGCATCGCTTTGGTCCCGACGCGTCCGATCATTTTCATATCACTCATCTTCGCAATTCCTACCACAAGGGTAGTAAATACTAAGGGGGCAATAATCATCTGGACCAAACGAATGAATATGGTGCCTAAAAGTTTAATGTTGTCAGAAAATCCGACGGCGTTTTCTGGATAACGAAAATGCACGATAGCGCCTGCCACAATCCCCAAAATAAGGGCAATGATGATGGCGAAAAAGAGTTTATTTTGTCCTTTCATAGGTTTATTTTTCAAAGAGTTACAAATATAGTTTTTTTTACCAAACTAGCACCCTATGAGACTTAAGGACAATTTACACCGTTTATAATCCATCAAAAACCTGAGGACCACTTCGTTAATAGCAAAATGAAAAATTCCTCTTTAAGCAAAAGAGGAATTAAGAAAAGTATTTAAAATTAAATTTAAGCTTTTAAATAGCGTGCGTAGGCATAGCCTTCCACTCCTGCGGAAGTTCTAATTTTCCACCAATCGTCTGAGCTCTGCTCGACCAAGGTAACAAGTTCACCTTTCGCCGCTTTTCCAACCACGGCAGCATCCGTTGACGGCTTCTGTCTTACATTAAGATTGGATTCTTCCGTAGCAACCGTAAGGTTAACCCCTGCACTCAGTCCAGAGACTTGTACATCAATATTGATATCCGAAGCCGTATAAGAAGGATCGATTACACCAAGGGCGTTCCATACCTCGTCTTTTACTCCCGTGTTACCTGCGGTACCGCTGATATATAAAATTCCATTTTGTTCTTGAACTTGCAAATTGGAAACACCTGCCGTTTGAGCAGCCGAAACGACGGTGGCATATTTGTCTTGTAATGTGCTCATATTCTACTCTATTTTACAGTTAAATTGTTATTGTAAGCGCCTACATTTAGAGCGTCTACAGATTCTTTAATCTTTCTTGCTTGCGCTGAAGAGACTTGTCCGGAAAGCGTAAGCTGTCCATTTACAACCTCAACCGTGACAGAAGGAAAATCTTTTGTTGCATCTTGTACTTTCTGAAGAACGACAGGATCTACGGAGTTTACAACCACCGGAGGTGCCACAACGGACATATCCATTACTTCTTTAATTCCAGGAATCGCCTTGAGCGACGCAATCATTGCATCTTTTGATTCTTGGTCAGCGAAAGAACCCCCTAGGTGGGCGACGCCTTCATCGACCTGAACAGTTGCGGTTGGATTCGCTGAAACTACCGTAGTTGCTTGAGTTTGAAGTTCTTGATCTGTTACTTTCTTTTTACAAG
Organism: Chryseobacterium sp. A301; assembly: GCF_054489425.1. Lineage (NCBI taxonomy): Bacteria > Pseudomonadati > Bacteroidota > Flavobacteriia > Flavobacteriales > Weeksellaceae > Chryseobacterium > Chryseobacterium sp. A301. The sequence continues at coordinate 30,949 of NZ_JBTMWY010000004.1, read as the reverse complement.
AAATGGAAGCCATCGATACACAAAGCGCAAGGGCGGCCATTGCAAAAGTCTTTTTCATAGTATTATTGATTTAATGTTACTCAAAAGTAAACAATAAATACTGTGCCGAATTACACTTTTCTATTAAACTTTTCTTAAATCTTTCCCTTTCGAATTTGTCTTTTCCCATTTCATCTTAACTTAACAGCGCTTATTTCAAGATTATTTTCATAAAAAAAACCCTATAGAGACGAGCTCTAAGGGCTTTTATGATTTTACAGAACTAGCCTATTTCGTAGTATGGTAATAAGCAAGCATTTTATAATAAAGCTTTGCGGCAAGAAAGGCTGTAGGTTTAGAGTACGTACTCTCCATAAGCTCTACAATATCAAAAGCCACTACATTGCATTTTTCAAACACTCTCTTCAAAAGCTCTAATGTAGGATACCATTCGAGCCCCCCCGGTTCAGGCGTTCCTGTAGAGGGTGCAATGGACGGGTCAAAGGCATCTAGGTCAATCGTAATATAGACATTCCCCGATACTTTCTCTAACACCTTTTCGATCCAATTTTCATCGCCATGGATTTCATGCGCGCAAAAGCATTGTCCTTTCGGTACATGGACCATTTCTTCTTGATCCATCGAACGAATCCCAACTTGAACCAAATTGTGGTCCTTGCTTGCCTGGTAAACGGCGCAAGCATGGTTACAGGCTGAGCCATGAAATTCGGGTCTTAAATCGGTGTGGGCATCGAGTTGTAAAACCGTTAGATTCTCGAATTTCTCCCCTACCGCTTTGATGGAACCGATGGACACCGAGTGTTCTCCCCCAAATAAGGTAAAGAGTTTATCGTCCTCCATTAAAAGCTCTTTGGTTTTTTCATACACTGCCTGCGTCATCTGCTCTGGCGTTGAATTCTCCGTGACTTCTCCTGCCATCCAGACTCCATGTAGGAAAGGTTCGGTTCCCGTTTCTATATCGTATAGCTCCATGTTTTCAGAAGCATCGAGAAAAAGTTCTGGGCCTTTGTCTGCCCCTTTGCCCCAGGTGGAAGTTCCATCGTATGGAACGGTTAAAAGCATCACTTTAGAAGTGTCTTTAGCTGCATTTTCTTCTGGAATTCCTGCGTATGTATTCATTTGTTTCAAGTTAATTGATAAGCTTGGCAAAGATAAGAATTTTCAAAATCGTAAATTTGCTGCAAACCAAATTAAATGCCATTAAAAGCAATTCTTTTTGACATGGACGGTGTCATTGTAGACACAGAGCCCCTGCATCGCAAAGCCTACTACAAAACCTTTGAAGAGTTAAACATCGAGGTAAGCCCGGAGCTATATTCATCCTTTACCGGCTGTTCCACGCAGAAAGTCTGTGAAAGTCTAATTGCCAATTTCAACTTAGACCATTCGTGGAATGAAATCGCAGCCTTAAAGCGGGCCTATTTCAAAAATCTTTTCGACCATGATCCCCATTTCGATTTACTTCCTGGAGTCAAAAGCTTAATTCAGCATTATCATGAGAATGGCCTCACCTTAATTTTAGCTTCCTCTGCTCACATGAACACAATCAATTGGGTATTTGAGCGCTTCAATCTCGAGAGTTATTTCCAAGGAAAAATAAGTGGTGCGGATTTAAAAGCTTCAAAACCTCATCCTGAGATTTTCGAAAAGGCTGCTCAAATGGCCAAAGAAGAAAAATCCAATTGCATGGTAATTGAAGACTCCACCAATGGAATCCTTGCGAGTCAGCGAGCAGGAATCTTTTGTGCTGCTTTTAAAAGCCCTCACAGCGAAGGGCAAGACTATACCCATGCCAAACTCGTAGTTAGCGATTTTGAAGAATTGCGCTTGGAGAAAATCACTCCGCACTTTGCATAAAAAAGAGCTGCATTTGCAGCTCTCTATTTAATACCCAAGAAGTTTTAAAACATCTTGCGGCTCTTGTTTTTCACGGAAAATCTCATACTGAAACTCTCCATTTTCGTCTTTCTGAATCAGCACGTGTCTTGGTTGAGGCATTAGGCAGTGATGCACTCCTCCATACCCGCCAATGGTTTCTTGGTAGGCTCCTGTATGGAAAAACCCGATATAAAGTGGTTTGGTGTCACTAAAAACAGGTAGATAGATCGCATTTGTATGCTGTTCAGAATTGTAATAATCGTCTGAATCGCAGGTCAGCCCGCCTAAAAACACTCTCTCATACGAGTCATCCCAACGGTTAAGGGGAAGCATAATAAAATGTCTTGAAATAGCCCACGTGTCAGGAAGAGTGGTCATAAAAGAGGAATCAATCATATTCCATCTCTCTCTATCGTTCTGTCTTTTTTGAGAAATGATCTTGTACAAATTCGCGCCGCTTTCCCCAACTGTGAAACTTCCAAATTCGGTATAAATATTTGGCTCTTCTACTCCTTCTTCCTCACAAAACTTCTTGATTTGAAAAACAATTTCCTCCACCATGTATTGGTAGTCATAATCAAAATTTAAAGACGTTTTAATTGGAAATCCACCTCCAATATTTAAGGAGTCTACTTCTGGAGCAATCTTTTTCAGTCTTGCGTACACTCGCAGACATTTGTAAAGCTCGTTCCAATAGTAGGCCGTATCTTTTATTCCTGTATTGATGAAAAAGTGGAGCATTTTCAACCTTGCATTAGGATGCTCTGCAATTTTCTGAGAATAATACGGGATGATATCTTTGTACCCAATGCCGAGTCTTGAGGTATAAAATTCAAACTTAGGTTCCTCTTCCGAGGCAATTCGGATTCCAATATTAAACGTGGAATCAATACTTTCCGTTAGTTTATCCAGTTCACGGTAATTGTCTAGAATGGGTGTAATGTGCTCAAATCCACTATTAATCATCTCCGAAATTTTTTGGAGATAATCGTCCGTTTTGAAACCGTTGCAGATTACTTCAATGGATTTGTCTGCTTTTTTATTTTCATAGAGTGCCTTCACGATATCCATGTCGTATGCGGAGGACGTTTCAATGGAAATATCATTCTTCAATGCCTCTTCTAACACAAAGTTAAAATGGCTACTTTTTGTACAGTAACAATAGCGATATCCCTTTCGATACTCATGTTTTTCGAAGGCTTCCTTGAACCAACCTTTCGCCCTTTGGATATTGTAAGAGATCTTGGGCAAATAACTAATCTTTAAAGGGGTACCAAACTGTTCAATCACGTCCATTAAAGGAATGTCGTGAAAGGAAAGGTTATTTTCAGAAACATTAAACTCTTCCGTAGGGAAGAAAAGTGTCTGATCGATTAGTTCCGAATACTTTATTTTCATGTCTTTTTAAAAAGCCTATTTGGGGTTAATTGCTTGTGCAAAATTGCGAAAAAAAAGCGATATAAATGTCTAAAATTCGAAGTGCCCTCAAAATTTAGATTTTGGGTTGATTCCCATACTCATTGCCGAGGAAAAGCAGGAGATCCCCTGTGGTATATTCAATCGATATATTTGATTTTTCTGCGAAATTTCTAGTTCCTATTCGCCCTAAAATGGAAAGTGACTCTTTCTTTAGCTCCCAATGGAGTCCAGTGGTCTGAATTCCATGCGCCTCTGGAAAGGGGTAAAGAGAAACAAGTTGCCCTTTGTCCACCTGAACTTCATAGAAAGGTGGAATAAAGTAGTACGTAGAATAAGAATCAAAAAATCGAATCTCTAACTTCTCTTTAAATTGATAGGCCACTGAGAGATTTCCTAAAAAGTGGTCCATCTCTCCGCCACTCCCTCCGTACACATCAACCTTTACTACGTCTCTTCCTTCCATGATTTCCAAGGCTTTATAAAAGTCTGTATGTTCTTGGTCTGGAGTATAAATATGTTTATCAAAAAATTCCGATTGCGAATCGATGGGTCTAGAATCAAAATCCCCGGATATAAAATCAAGATCGGAAGGATCCACCTTAAGAGCGGGCAAATAAAAATAGGCGCCGTCTGTACAAGCTACAAGATCATACTCCTCTAAAGAAGGAATGCTCTGTGGGGGCTCACCATTGATAAACAAAAGGGCTTTTTTCTCCACGACTAGCGATTGTTAGGATTCCAGTACGATTCACTTTGTCCCGATTCATGCGCGACAAAGCGGGCCGCGATAAAAAGATAATCGGAAAGTCGGTTTAAGTATTTTATGAGTTCAAGCCGTACTTCTTCTGTTTGGCTTAGTTCCACCAAATTCCGTTCTGCACGACGACAAATGGTTCGTGCCACATGGAGTGTACAGGCTCCCTTGTCGCCAGAGGGTAGAATAAAATATTCAAGTGGCCTCAGATTTTCATCGAGCTTATCCATCCACTGCTCTAATTCTTCAATTTCTTTATCCGAAATCACAAGAGGCAGTCTTGACTTTCCATTTGCCAAAAACAACTTATCCACCGGGGTGGCCGATTCCGATCCTACAGTAAATAAATCGAACTGGATCTTAGACAATTGTTTAAGCAATTCCTCGTTTTGGATTTCTGACTTGGCAAGACCTACAAACGCGTTTAACTCGTCGATGGTGCCGTAACTTTCGACCCTTGGATCCGACTTCGAAACTCGGGTTCCTCCGTAAAGAGCCGTTTGGCCTTTGTCACCTGTTTTTGTGTAAATTTTCATATGCTGTAACTTCTGATTTTGGCCAAAACCCTTAGGTCGTGGCAAGCTTCAAATGTAGCAAAAACAAAGTTATTCCTTATAGGATTCGACTAATTTATCCAAATTAAGACTTCGTGCGGAAGCATCAAAGATCTTTTTGTAGGTTCCGTGGTTTTCTAGTAGTTCGTGATGAGAACCCGATTCCACTACGCGACCTTTTTCCATCACATAGATTTGATCTGAATCTAAAATCTGAGATAAGGAATGAGATATAATGACGACCGTACGTCCTTTTTTAATAGCATCAAGCGAGTTTTTAATCTGCTGAGTCGCAATGGCATCTAAGCTCGCGGTTGGTTCATCCAAAAGGATAATGGGTGGGTCTTTCAAAAAAAGTCGCGCAATAGCGATTCTCTGTTGTTGTCCCCCGGAAAGTTGCGTCGCATCGTGGGCATACCCTTGAGGGAGCTCCATGATTTGGTCATGCAAATACGCTTTCTTTGCTGCATTCTGGACCTGCTCTAACGTGGCATCCACAGCCCCATACCGTATATTGTCTTCAATCGAGCCTTGAAAAATATGGTTGCGTTGAAGCACCAGACCAATTTCGTTTCGCAAATGGGCATTGTCGTATTGATCTAACCCGACAGAATCTAGACAAATCTCTCCCGATGTCGGCAAATAAAATTTACATAATAAATTGATCACGGTCGATTTTCCAGCTCCACTTAGTCCCACCAGAGCCGTGGTTTTACCGCTTTGAATTTTCATGGAAACGTCCTTTAGCGCTTGCGCTCCACTTGGATAGGTGAAATCCACGTTTTTCAGTTCAAATTCTCCTTTAATCGCTGGCGTTTGAGAACCACTAAATTCCGTCTCATCGTCCGCGTTTAGAATCTCAAAATATCCTTCTGCATAGATAACTGCATCGTTCATATCGTCGTAAATTCGATGCAATTGACGAATCGGAGCGGAAACATTGCTAAAGAGCATAATGTGAAGCATAATCGCCCCTAGGGTCATTTGTTGATTTAAAACCAGATACACGGTGAGTAAGATCACCATCACCAAACCAAACTGTTCAATAAAAGTTTTAAGTCCGTCGTATATAAAGTTGGTTTTTCGAGTATACAATTGACTCTCCATTAATTGCATCTGCAAATCGTACTGCTTTTTGCCTTCAAAGCCTTCTTGAACAAAGCTTTTAATCACCATGATAGAATTAATGAGGTTTAGAAGTCCAGAGTTCTTTTTCTCTCTTTGATTTCGAAGCTGTCTTCGCACACCACTTAGGCGTTTGGCTTGCTTAGCGCTTACAAAAAAGTAGATGGGTACCACGACACTCGAAACAAGTCCCACGTATACATTTTGCATGTACATCACCACCAGAGCGATGGCCGCATTCGCGAAAAGAGGCAAAATGTCAATAAAGAAATTTTGAACCAATCGAGTTAAGCTCTCAATTCCTCGATCGATTCGTGTTTGTAGTTTCCCGGATTGATGATTCTCATCGTTGAAAAAGGCGACGCGGTAGGTTAAAATCTTATCGATTACCGTTTGCGCTAATACCGAGCTCGTATTAATTCTGATTTTTTCTCCGTAGAATTTCTGTCCGAAATTAATAAAGATATTGGCAAGTTCCTTCCCTAACAAAATTGCGGAAATGACCACCAAAACATGAATCCCTTCCACCATGGGGCTTGGCAGCTTTAAAAGCGCTTCTACTTGGTCCACAGTGTACTTGAGCACAAGCGCATTCACCTGTGCCATTAGAGCTCCGATTAGTGTCAGAAAAAGGGTACCGATGATCATAAAACGATACGGCCGAATAAAAGGCTGTACCTGCTTATAGATCCCTAATACAGTAATTGTTTTTCGAAAAGGTTTTACCACCTTCTTTCCAAAGCAAAAACGATGCTAAAGCCCACCGCCTTAAGAGAATTCAGAGGAATAAGTAGTCAAATAATGCAATTGGGCAGAGGACAGATTTTTCGCTCTTTGAATTTCATTTTCTAAATAGGACGACGAAGGAAGGTTGATTTTTTGAAACAAAAAGGAGTTGTTTGCCTCGCGATCCACTACGTTTTTAAAGATATGTTCAAGGTCCTTATTGGCTAAGGAAGCAAAAGAAATATCTTCAAAACCTTGGACGAGTCGCAGGTTTTCCTCGTTTTTATAATGAGCATCCACGAAATTTTGGAATTCGACTCGATCTGCAAAATTTCCAGCCCAAATGTGATATCCGATCGCTTTTTTCTTCGGTTTGTCTTCGATACTTTGGTAAACGAAATTTTCCCCTAAATAGGCTTCTCTTACTTGGGGGTCGTGCGCTAAGTCCGACGGAAGCCCCTCTTTAAGGATCCTTCCTTCAAACATAATATAAGTCTTATGCGTAATGGCAAGAGTCTGCTGCACATTGTGGTCTGTGATTAAGATCCCAATGTTTTTTTCTGTAAGACTTCTCACAATCTTTTGGATGTCTTCTACGGCAATGGGGTCAACCCCAGCAAAGGGTTCGTCTAAAAGAATAAAATTAGGACTCGTAGCAAGACATCTTGCGATTTCTGTGCGTCGTCGCTCACCTCCGGAGAGTAAATCCCCTCGGTTGGTTCTTACATGCTCTAAGGAAAACTCTTCAATCAGTTCATCGCATTTATACTGCTGCTCTTTTTTAGAAAGTTTAGTCAATTGCAAAACCCCTAAAATATTTTCTTCTACAGAAAGTTTACGAAAAACAGACGCCTCCTGAGCCAGATATCCAATTCCCTTTTGAGCCCGTTTATACATGGCATCCGAAGTGATGTTTTTGTCATCTAAGAAAATCGTTCCCGCTGTCGGTTTCACAAGTCCCACGGTCATGTAGAAAGTGGTCGTTTTTCCAGCCCCGTTAGGTCCTAGAAGCCCTACAATTTCTCCTTGAGCTACCTCTACCGAGACCCCTTTGACCACTCTTTTCGGTCCGTATTCCTTTACTAAATTTTCCCCTCGTAAAATCATAGCTACAAATATAATTATTTTGTGAATAGTGCGCACTATCTTCCTTAACTGGCAGCTGCCCGTAATTTCTGACACATAGCTCTGATTTTCCTCTTCTTCTTAAGGCTAAATGCGACAAGTCAAGAGGGAGATTGCCTTCAAATTTCCACTTTGCAAAGGAGAAAGAAAAAATTGAGACAAAAAAAAGAAGCAAACTAAAAAATGTTTACTTCTTATTTTCTAACCAATGGCAATTTTAAGCTTGTAAAAGTGTGGCTACTTCTTTTGCTGCATAGGTGAATATCATATCGGCACCTGCTCTTTTGATGCACGTTAAACTTTCTAGTAAAGCTTTGTCATTGTCAATCCAGCCGTTCTGTGAGGCTGCTTTGAGCATTGCATATTCTCCACTCACGTGGTACACGGCTATGGGAAGATCAATGCTTTCTCGTACTTTGGAAACAATATCCAAATAAGGCATCCCCGGCTTAATCATAATGATGTCTGCCCCTTCGTCCACGTCTTTCAAAACTTCATCAAGTGCTTCTCTAGAGTTTGCAAAATCCATCTGGTAGGTCTTTTTGTCCTTTGGAACCAGCTCCGATTCTTTAGGTGCACTATCTAATGCACTACGAAACGGTCCGTAAAACGCACTTGCATATTTTGCAGCATAACTCAAAATTCCCACCTCAGGGTACGAATTTTCCTCAAGGGCTCCTCGAATCATGGCCACTCTCGCGTCCATCATATCGCTAGGCGCAAGGACATCAGCTCCTGCTTTCGCAAGAGATAGGGACATTTTCACGAGCGCATCGTTTGTTGCATCGTTATCAATTTTGCCTTGGTTTACAATTCCGTCATGTCCATAAATCGAATACGGATCAAGTGCTACGTCGGGCATAATCACCAGACCAGGAACCGCATCTTTAATGGCTTTGATGGAAGTTTGCATCAAACCGTTATCGTTCCAAGACTCCTTACCTGTATTGTCTTTAAGATCCTCCGATACTTTCATATAAAGGTTAATCCCTTTGATTCCCATCTTGTAAATCTCTTGGCATTCTTTTACGGTAAGATCGAGGCTTCGTCTAAAAACACCTGGCATCGAATCGATGGGTTCGATTTTGTCTTTCCCTTCCATTACAAACATGGGTAAAACGAGATCGTTTACACCTAATACCGTTTGTTGCACGAGTTGTCTAAGGGACTCCGATGTGCGAAGTCTTCTATTTCTTGAATATACTATCATGATACTAAATTAATAAGAGGGCTAAATCGCTCTCATTTCGAAGGCAAATTTACGGATAAAATACGAGAGCTTTCCTTTTGAGAGCGTCGTAGAAAACAGATTTAAATCAGGTATAGGAGGCTTAATAACCCGCTTCTCCCTCCTTCCCTTCTAAAAGAGCTAAGGCGGAGGAGGTTCCTATTCTAGTGACTCCAAGTTCAATCATTTCTTTTGCCTCCTGGGAACTTCGAACGCCCCCTGCAGCCTTAATAGGCAAATCTCCAGCGTTTTCTTTCATCAGCTTAATTCCCTCGACGGTGGCTCCGTTGGGCTCCCCATTCGGTGTTTTGAAAAACCCGGTTGAGGATTTTACAAAAATCTGAGCTCTTTCTGATTCTGAAAAATGAGCCTGAGCCAAAGAAGAAAGCAAAGCCGTGAGCTCCGCGATCTGAGTGGACGTCAGGGCAGCTATTTCAATAATCCATTTTACTATTTTACTATGGCCTAACGCGAGTTTGGAGCCTTCAATGAATTCACGGCTTACCAAATCCACATTCCCATTTTTGTATTCGTTGTAATTGATCACGAAATCAAGTTCGTCTGCCCCGTCCTCGATCGCCTTTTTTGCTTCTTTCAATTTCTCCTCGATCGAGTAATCTCCTTCATGGAACCCTATCACGGTTCCTACCTGCACCTTACTTGACTTGGAAACAAGGTATTCTTTCACCTCTTTTACAAACTCAGGACGGATCATCACCGCAAACAGCTCATGCTGCACTGCTTCCTTTGCAAGCGAAAGAACAATCTCTTGGGTTTGCTCTTGGGTTAGTCCTGATTGCGCAGGCGTTTTAAGGTATGTGGAATCTAAATAAGTAGCTATATTCATGGTTTTATACTTTAAGTTGTCGGTTAATACTTTGTTCCAAAGATATTAAAGTTTCGGTTCTCGTTACGCCTTTAAGTTTTTGAAGTTGATTTAAAAGTCGCATCAAATGGTCATTATCACGGCAGTATACTTTCAGAAATATCGTGTAATTCCCTGTCGTATAATGCGCCTCCACGACCTCGTCCACGTGCTGCAAAGCCGCAACACAATCTTGGTAGTGACTTGGCTTTTCCAAATACACACCGATGTAGCAAACGACCTTATACCCTAGTTTTTTGGGATTGATTAGAGACACCGAAGATTCAATAATGCCCGCAAACTCAAGTTTTTTAATTCGTTGGTGCACCGCGGTCGTGGAAATTCCAATTTGCTTTGCAATTACCGCAAGAGAGCTCTTTTCCGAATTGGTCAATTGCTCAATAATCCGCCTATCAGTGGCATCTAAATCGTATTCTTTGTCTGTATTGGTTTTCATCGTGTCGATTTTTTTAGGATACGTTAAATTCTACGAGGACAGGAAAGTGATCGCTGTAGCCCCCGAGGTAGCGACGTCCCGCATACGTGCGGTAAGGCCTCCCCGAAAACTTCCGATCCCAATTCGAGATTTTCGCATGGTTAAAAACACTTGCTCTCGAAAATTTCAGTTTTTGCCTAGACGCTCCAAAAAACGAGGTGGAGAGCAAGATTTGATCAAAAAGTAGGCCTTGCTTCTGGTGAAAGGTCGAATAATTTCCCGATTGATAAAGCTCGAGAAAGGGATTTTTCATCACTTCTTCTCCCCCTTTCTCAAAGCGCAAATGATCGATCATTTGGCTCGTTGGGTCTTCATTAAAATCACCCATCACAAGCACGGACTCGCCCTCTAAGCGATGACTTTCCATTGCTTTAGCAAGGTCTGTAAGAATAAACTCTCTTTTTGGTGCATTGATTTCATCCTCTCTTTTCGAAGGCAAATGCACAACGTATACATTTACAATTTGCTCCTTGTATTTGATCTTGCAATAAAGAATGTCACGTGTCGTATCATAGTTTTCAGGATCCTTATCCGGAATTTCAAAAAAATAAACCATCGGTCTCGATTCTAAAACCTCCACTTGAGATCGATCGTACAAAAGTGCCACATCGACACCCCGTTCGTCCAAGCTTTCGTAGAGTATATAATCAAAGGAATCCGTAAAAGGCTCATACTGCAAAAGAGCTTTTAAGGGCTCTTTGCCCTGTACCTCACTTAGCCCCACAAACAAGGGCATTTGCCCACATTCACTTTGCACCAATTCAAAAACGCTCGCTAGTTTTTTGAGTTTCGTCTCAAAGCGCTCTTTATTCCAATTTGGAAGTCCAGAGATTCGGGGATCGAATTTATTCCTTGCCACAGGATCCGGCGGAAAAAGATTCTCCACATTGTAAAACATGACAAAGGCTTTATCTAAATTTTCTAGTGAGCTAGAGGCGTTCATTAAAATCAGTATTTAAACAACCAAAGGTTGATTCATTTTCATATTATTCTAGTAAATCCGGGCGTTTCTCTGCCGTGATTCGCAGGGCCTCATCATGGCGCCACTGTTCAATTTTCGCATTGTGTCCACTCACTAAAATGGAAGGAACTTTCAATCCCTTGTACTCCTCCGGACGGGTATAAATGGGAGGTGCCAAGAGATCGTCTTGAAAACTATCGCTAAGCGCACTTTGCTCATCGTTTAAAACGCCAGGCACCAAGCGAATAATACTGTCCGCTAAAACACAGGCTGCAAGTTCTCCACCGGTTAAGACATAATCTCCAATGGAAATTTCCATCGTAATATGAAGATCTCTAACCCTCTGATCGACTCCTTTGTAGTGTCCACAAAGAAAAATAAGATTTTTTTTGAGCGATAGATGGTTGGATAAGGACTGCTTTAGCGTCTTGCCATCGGGAGTCAAATAGATGACCTCATCGTATTCTCGCTGCGACTTAAGCTCCATTATGCATTTGTCTAAAGGCTCTACCATCATGACCATACCTGCTCCGCCCCCGTAGGGCATATCATCCACCTGTCTATGCTTCCCTACGCTCCAATCTCGCAATTGGTGAAAATGCACCTCGACGAGTCCTTTCTCAACCGCGCGTTTCAGGATTGAAGTTTGGAAAGGGCTTTCCATGAGTTCGGGAAGTACACTTATAATATCAATTCTCATTGTTCAGTTCGATTGTTTTTGTTGGGGATTATAATGAGTCTTAAAGAGCTGTCTTTGTTAATATAGCTCCACATCCAATTGAAAAATATAGCAATTTTATTTCGAACGGATAAAATAAGCATCAAATGCAGGAACATCCATAAGTACCAAGCAAAAAAGCCTGAGAATTTAAACTTGGGAAGGTCAACCACCGCACGGTGCTTCCCGATCGTGGCCATACTCCCTCTGTCAATGTATTCGTATTCCACCCAGGAACTTCCGTCTTTTTTCAAAATATTTTTCCCAAGTCTTTTCCCTTGATTTATAGCAACATTGGCAACCTGAGGATGCCCCTGAGGGTAAAGTGGAGTTTCCATGTAGGCAATGTCCCCGATTGCAAATATATTATCATATCCTTTCACTCGATTGTAACGGTCGGTCACATAGCGATTGCGTACCATGGACTCAGGGGCTAATCCTTCAAGGACATTGCCTACAACGCCAGCCGCCCAGATCACATTATTGCTTGGAATCTCGAGGCCACTTTCCATATAGACGCGGTCTCCGTCGTAATCCACTACTTTTTCCCCGCTTAATAGTTTTACACCTAGGTTTTTCAAGTATTCCTCAGATTTGTCTTGCGCATGATCGCTCATCACACTTAGAGGCTTCTCGGTCGCACTAACTAAAATTACATTTAAAGAATCGAAATTCATATTGGGATAATCCCGAGGTAGAATCTCTCTTTTCATCTCGACAAAGGCTCCGGCAAGTTCAACTCCCGTCGCTCCACTTCCCACAATCACGAGATTCCAATTGCCATCATCGGATCGACTTCTCTCCATAATGAGCTTCTCAAAAGTAAGCAGCACATGATTCCGAATTGCGATCGCTTCTTGCGTATTTTTCATCCCAAAGGTCAGGGACTCCATTTTCTCATTTCCAAAGAAATTTGTTTTGCATCCCGTGGCAATGATGAGTTTGTCGTAGTGAAACTCCGCATCCTCCGTAATCACTCGGTTTTCCTCCGGCACAATCTGCTGCACGCTTGTCATTCGAAACTGCGTATTGCGCGACCGCTGGAAGATTTTACGAAACGGGAAGGAAATATTGGAGGGTTCAATTCGTCCACAAGCAACCTGATAAAAAAGCGGCTGAAACATATGATGGTTCACCTTGTCAATCAGAATCACTTTCTTGTTTTTATTGTTGAGGGTCTTTGCAAGCTGTAATCCTGCAAAGCCTCCCCCTATGACTACAATCTTCTCTCTTGTTTCCATACTACAAATTTACTCAATTATAATCGAATAGGCCTTAAATCTCTTTTGGAAAGTAGGCCCTTTGAATTCAAAAAAAAGTAGAGCCGAGCTTCAAATTCCCTCTCAAAATAACCTAATTTTGCAAGTCCATGGCGAAAAAGAAGAACCCTAAATCCAAATCTCGATCCCTCCACAGTCGTCGAAAACACCGGCGCCATGCAAGAAGCAAAATTTTGCTGATGCTTTTTGCTTCGCTTCTCCTAGGAACGGGCTATATGCTTAAAGAAAAAATCACGCTGTATGTAGTTACTTATCTTCGTCCTAAGGAGCACAAACTTTTAAAGAACAAGCCAAGTGAGCAGCAGCGTATCGAGCGAATCACTGCCCATTATGCAGACAAAACCTTTGGAATTGATCTTTCACATTACCAAAACCCTAAGGATATTCAGTGGGACAGTCTTAGCATTGGTCACGGAACGATTCCCATTGACTTCATCATCCTTCGAGCCTCAATGGGAACTAACGGCAAGGATGAGAAGTTTGAAGAATTCTGGAAAAGTGCCGGGAAACAAAACAAATTAAGAGGGGCATACCATTTCTATCGCCCTGACGAGGACCCCATTAAGCAAGCCGCTCAATTTTTAGAATCGGTGCAACTCGCAAAAGGAGACCTTGCGCCTGTGCTGGACATTGAAAAAGCACCTCGAAAGATTTCCAAGAAAAATCTCAAAAAAAACCTGCAACTTTTTCTAGACATTGTCCAGGAACGCTACCAGGTTAAACCTATTCTGTACACATATTACCATTATTACAACGAATACCTGGCACAGGATTTCTCCTCGTATCCGGTTTGGCTTGCCAACTATAACGATGTGCTTCAGCCTCATGAAAGCCACTCCTGGTCGATGTGGCAATTCACGGAAAACGGAATCATAAACGGCATCAACACCAAAGTGGACCTAAATGTGTATAACGGTTCCCTTGGGTCTATGAAGGAACTGACAATACCTTAATTTTAATCCCTTGAAATGCCTTTTTTATCCCTTGGCAAGCAAAGGGGAAATAACAAGGAATTTGCGTACTTTTGCCCGTTCTAGACCTTATTAAGCGAAAAGCACTATGAATTATGTTTCGGTGGAGAATCTCTCCAAATCTTACGGTATCAAATCATTATTCCAAGATCTGACCTTTCACATCAACGAAGGGGATAAGATTGCGATTGTGGCCAAGAATGGTAGTGGAAAATCCACACTACTGAAAATCCTGATGGGTCTAGAAATTCCAGATTCGGGGGAAGTTAAAATCTCGAAAGACATTCAAATCGTCCTTTTTGACCAAGAAATAGACTTTGACCCCAACCTAAGTGTCGAGGAATTTATGATGAGTCTAGAAAGCAAACCCATCTTGGCTCTTCGAAATTATCAAAAGGCCCTAGTTTCTTCTGACCCTAACGCCATGGAAGAAGCCCTTGCAGAAATGGAAATTCACAAAGCATGGGATCTCGAATCGGAAATGACGCAAATTCTTTCTCAACTTAAGATCACCCATCTCGAAGCAAAAATGGGAACTCTTTCGGGAGGACAGGTGAAACGTGTGGCACTTGCCAAACTCCTAACCGAAACCCGGGCCGAGCACCGCCACGTCCTACTAATTATGGATGAGCCGACTAACCATTTGGATGTCGAAATGGTCGAGTGGCTCGAAAACTATCTTTCGAAAGCGAAAATCACCCTTTTGCTTGTCACCCACGACCGGTATTTTTTAGACACCGTGTGTGAGACCATTTGGGAAATGGAAGACCAAAACCTTTACGTGCACCAAGGTAGCTACGCTACGTACTTAGAAAACAGAATGATTCGGGAGGAAAACCTTTCCTCCACCATCGATAAGGCAAACAATTTGTATCGCAAGGAATTGGAATGGATGAGACGCCAACCCAAGGCTCGTACAACCAAATCAAAATCCCGTATCGATGCCTTTTACGATACGCAAAAAGTGGCAAAATCGGCCGTCACCAAACAATCTCTCGAACTTCAATTTGAGATGAAACGTTTGGGACAGAAAATACTTGAACTTAAAAACATTGACAAAGCCTATGGGGATAAGGTTTTGATTAAAGATTTTAGCTATCAATTTCAAAGAGGTGAAAAAGTAGGTATTGTCGGAAAAAACGGAGCCGGTAAATCTACCCTGCTCAATATCATCCAAGGATTGGAACCTATGGACGGAGGTCAAATTGAAACTGGAGAGACACTTAAATTCGGCTACTTCTCTCAAAAAGGTCTTACTTACAACGAAGAGCAGCGCGTCATTGATTACATCAAGGACATTTCGGAAAACTTTCCCATTGCCGGAGGCAAAACCATAAGCGCTTCACAGTTTCTTCGACTCTTTCTATTTGATGACCAAACCCAGTACTCGCCGATTTCAAAACTTTCGGGCGGAGAGAAAAGAAGACTCCACCTAATGCAGGTATTGTTTCAGAATCCTAACTTCTTAATCTTTGACGAGCCCACCAACGATTTGGACCTTCCCACTTTAAGTGTACTGGAGAACTTTCTTCAGAATTTCCAAGGCACACTCGTAATTGTTTCTCACGACCGATACTTTATGGATCGGATTGTGGACCACGTTCTTGCCTTTGAAGGAGGAGGAAAAATCAAAGACTATAGTGGAAACTTCTCTGAGTACAGAGAATCTCTCAGTGAAAAAGAACAGGAGAGAAAACAACAAGTTGAAAGTACAAAGCCTAGTGCTGTAGTCGCCGAGGCAAAACCACAAAACACGGAATCAAAACGAAAACTATCCTTCAAAGAATCGCAAGAGCTGAAGCAAATTGAAAAGCGAATGCCCGAAATTGAATCGCAGAGAGCCCTGTTGCTAGAGAAATTAAATGTGCAGAGCGAATACCAAGAGATAGCAACGCTCAGTAAATCTCTTGAATCGTTGACCCAGGAACTTGAGGAGATTGAATTAAGATGGCTTGAACTCCAAGAACTTGGTTAAAACTTACTTCTAATGACTACTCACTAACGATGGAAAATCAAAAACAATTAGTCGCAAAATACGGTCTTTTCACTGCCATTTCCATGGTGGTTGGTCAAGTAATTGGCTCGGGAATCTTCTTTAAAGTAGACGATGTTCTTTTCGCTACAGAAGGCAGCGCACTAGCTGGGCTCCTTGGGTTTTTCATCGTGGGAATCAGTGTGATTTTTGCCTCAATTACGATGGCCAATTACGCGCAGCTAATTCCTAAAGATGGAGGAATCTTAAGCTATGTTGAGTATCGCTTCGGCTCGAAAGCCTCAGCGCTTGTGGGCTGGATCTACCTCAGTTTATTCTACCCGCTGCTCACCGCGGTTTTATTCACCGTTTCAGGAATCTACATCTCGCATTTTATTGCGGAATTCTATTCCTTTACCCCGAGTTTTTTGCATTACAGTGCGGTAGGGTTCTTATGTTCTTTTGTCTTCTTTCTATTTAATATCTACCGGCCCAAGTCTAGCGGTCTTTTTCAGCAACTCACGACCGTTTTAAAACTAATCCCCTTGCTTCTGATTGCCTCTTTTGGAGTTTTAAGCATGCTTCCGGAGTCGCAAGACGTTTCTGCTGTCAGCGCTCTTTCGAGCTCATCTTCGCTGTCGAGCGGAAGTAGTTTTTGGACGCTGGTCGCGGCCAGTTTCATTCCAATTGCATTTGCCTTTGACGGTTGGTACATTGCTACACAAATTTCAGGGGAAGTGAAAAATGCGCGAAAGAACCTGCCAAAAGCTCTTATTATAGGAACATCTCTCGTACTTGTGGTTTATGTCCTTTACTACCTTGGAATCGTTCTGCGAATGAGTCCCGAGTCTATAATGGAATATAAGGACACCTATATTATCGAGTACTCGAAAAAATTTGGATCCAATGCCGCCTCTTGGCTCATGCAGCTCTTTATTATTATTTCCGTATTGGGAACAGCAAACGGCCTGATGCTAGCCTCAATCCGCGTCCCTTTTCAATTCTTTAATTTAAAAGCATCCAAGAAATTTTTGAACTTGGGAAAACTAAACTCGAATACAGGGATGCCTGTTCGTAGTGCCTACTTTGCGTATGTAGGGATTATCTTTTATATCCTTGCTTACTTCTTCACCAATACCCATAGGGTATTCACCGAGTTAAACTATGACATTTCTGCAATTCCGATTGCATTCATTTACATGGTAAACGGTGCCTTGTTTGTGGGATTGTTCAAACTCCTTCGAGAAGGAGTCATTTCCAATCAACGACCTCTAAAATCAATTATAGCGGTCTTTGCGCTGCTAGGCATTGCCATTGTTCTGATCGGAACTGCAAGTGCTCAAAATGGCCTTAGTTACCTTCTAGTAAGCGCGGTCTATATTGCCATTGGGCTGCTTTTTATCCGCAATAAGTAGAAAAGGTACCTAGGGGCGAATGCCCAGGAATTCCTTCCCAAAGAGGCGAGAGCTCGAATGGAAATTCGACCATATCGCCAAGAAGTGTGGACTGCTATTTGCAAAAAATCTTGTATTTTTGAGCCTCACAAACTATTAAATTAATTACCCTCTATGGAAGAAAGCAAAGCCTATATTGAACTTGTGTACCACGTGTTAGAAGACTGGCGTATCCGGTTCGCCGAATTCACACCCAACTTAATTGTAGGTATTGTTGTGTTTTCCACTTTTGCTTTTGGAAGTAAGTACTTTGCAAAAATCACCGTGAAAGTGGTGCACAAACTCTTTCCACGCACCCGTGACAAAGATACAATCGTCAGTCTAGTGGGAGTTTTTCGTTTCTTCATCTTACTGATTGCGACCTTTATCACCTTAGAGATCATGGGACTCAATGGCTTTTTCATGAAACTTTTAGGAAGTTTAGGGGTTGCCGGGATCATTGCAGGGGTCGCACTTAAAGACATCGTCTCGTCGATGTTCTCGGGAATGCTAGTCAACATCGACAAGGCCTTTAAGATTGGCGATTACGTCACAATCAACGGGATATCGGGAACCGTTGTGGAAATCGGATTTCTGACCACGAAACTCATTGCGGACGATGGACGCAAAGTATACATCCCTAACCAACTAATCTTTAGCGCTCCGTTTGTCAACTATAGTGCCTCAGAATACAGAGTCCTTTCGATTGGACTTGAAATCCCTAATACCCAAGATCTACAAAAAGCAAAACAATCCCTTTTAGACGAAACAAAGAAATTCACGTTTGTTGATACCAATAAAAACATTGATGTCTTTGTCATGGACCAGCGACTTGGAATCTATAGCATTGAGGTTCGGTTTACCATGAAAAAAGGAGAGAGTATTTTAAATGTAAAAAGTGAATCCATTTTACAACTTAAAAAACGGCTGGACCAGGAAGGCATTGAAACATCCATCCCAGCGCTTCCTTACATCAGCTAACCTTGTCTTTTCACGAAAAGAATTAAATCAAAAAGCGGCCTTCCAAAATTGGAAGGCCGCTTTTTAAATTATAGTTCTGCTTCTTACTTCGCAAGAACTTCTTTCACTTTGTTTGCCGCTTCTTCAAGTGTAATTGCAGAGTGAATAGGTAGACCTGCTTGGTCAATTAATTGTTTCGCTTCTTCTGCATTGGTTCCTTGCAATCTTACGATTAGCGGAACTGGGAATTCTCCAATCGCTTTGTAAGCATCTACAACTCCTTGTGCAACACGGTCGCATCGTACGATACCTCCGAAGATATTAATTAAAATTGCTTTTACGTTTGGATCTTTAAGGATGATATCGAAAGCGATTTTCACTCTTGCCGCATCTGCTGTCCCCCCAACATCCAGGAAGTTTGCAGGGTTACCGCCTGAAAGCTTAATAATGTCCATGGTCGCCATGGCTAGACCTGCACCGTTCACCATACAAGCAACGTCTCCGTCTAATTTAACGAAGTTAAGTCCTGCTTCGCCTGCTTCTACGTCCATTGGATCTTCTTCTCTTTTGTCTCTTAATTCCGCTAAGTCTTTATGACGGAACAAAGAATTGTCATCCAAAGTCACTTTTGCATCTACCGCAATGATTTTATTGTCTGAGGTTTTTAAAACCGGGTTGATTTCAAACAAAGAAGCGTCAATCCCTACATACGCATTGTATAGACTGGATATGAATTTCACAAATTCTTTGAACGCATTTCCTTCTAGACCAAGGTTGAAGGCAATCTTACGAGCCTGGAACCCTTGAAGACCTAAAGCTGGATCTACGATTTCTTTGTGAATTAAATGAGGAGTCTCTTCCGCAACTTGTTCAATATCCATTCCCCCTTCGGTAGAATAAACCACTGTGTTTTTGCCTTGAGCTCTGTCTAAAAGGATGGACACGTAAAACTCTTTGGTTTCCGTCTCGCCTGGATAATAAACGTCTTCTGCAACTAGCACTGAGTTTACTAATTTTCCTTCGGCCGAAGTTTGTGGAGTCACAAGCTGCATGCCTAGAATATTCTGTGCATTTTCTTTAAGTTTCTCCAAGTTAGGGGAAAACTTAACACCGCCACCTTTACCACGTCCGCCAGCGTGAACTTGAGCCTTAACAACCCAGCCTTCGTTGCCGTTCATTTCTTTAAGTTTACCTGCAGCGTCTAGAGCTTGCTCGACATTGTCTGCCACAAAACCGCGCTGAATTGCAACGCCATACTTTGCTAAAATCTCTTTAGACTGATACTCGTGAAGATTCATAATATTTTAATTAGATTTAAATTCTTAAGTCGCACAAATTTACGAAAAAGTTAAGAGTTGGGGCGTGGGAAAAATAGATTTTTTTACCCCTGCAAATTCCGACGGGTAAAAAGCACAAAGGGATAGAGATTTCCTACGTGTGTCCCGCTCGTAAAACAACTCCTCCTAAAGTTTTACTTTCAAAAAATGATAGATCAAAAGACCCCAGCTGAGAATCATAAACAATCCTCCTAGCGGTGTAATAGGTCCTAAGAACTTTAAATTCACCCCCCAGTATTCTTGGAAGCTTAGGGCATAGATGCTAAATGAGAAAAGAAGGGTTCCTAAGATCATAAACCAGGAGATCCATTTATCCACACCCGTGTCGAACTTCAAAATAAAACCGACGACAAGTAGGAAAAAAGCCGCATACATTTGGTACCGAACTCCGGTCTCAAAACTAGCTAATTTTTCTACAGATAAGATCTTGCGAAAGGCATGAGCACCAAATGCGCCAAGGATTACAGACAGGAGTCCATAAATTGCACCGATCACTAGGGTTGCTGTTTTCATAATATTCCAGATTTAATTTTATTGTTTTCTGCTAAATTCTATTATTCTGTCCCCCCTCGCAATTGGTTCAATTGGGAAATTACTTCGTGGTGGGTCACGGTTTTGGTCTTAAAATACGTCACGAAATAGTCTTTCTCCTCCTGCGTAGCATTTAGCTGGTTCAAAATATTAAAAAGGTGCATCTTCATATGTCCCTTTTGAATCCCAGTGGTAATTAGCGAGCGTAAAGCTGCAAAATTCTGGGCAAGTCCAGAGACCGCTAAGATACTCATTAATTCCTGTGCTGAGGGTTTTCCAAGAAGTGCAAAGGAAAACTTTACTAAAGGATGTAAATTTGTAAGCCCACCTACAACGCCTACAGAAACGGGCAAATCAATCCAAAATCGAAAAACTCCGTCCTCCACGGTGCAGTGGGAAAGCGATCGGTACTGCCCGTCCCTTGCTGCGTAGGCGTGAGCACAAGCTTCCGTGGCTCGAAAATCATTTCCAGTGGCAATGACTACGGCATCGACCCCGTTCATAATCCCCTTGTTATGAGTGGTCGCCCGAAAGGGTTCTAACTCGGCAATGGTAACCGCCTGCTTAAATTTCCACGCGAACTCTTCGTTGGAGATCCCACTATCGTCGTTGATTTCATCTATTTGACAGCTTACTTCAGCCCGTACCAAACAATCCGGTGTATAGTTCGAAAGAATATTCATAACCACTTGAAGTGATTCTTTTTCTTCGCTCGTAAAGCTATCTTCGTTTTGCACCTCTTCTCGGAGTGTTTTTCCAAACTGCTCTAGGCAAGAATTAATAAAATTAGCACCCATGGAATCCACTGTATCAAAACTCGCTTTGATCTGGTAGTAATTCTCCATATCTGCGGTCTTATCAACCAATCGAATGTTGAGAATCCCCCCTCCTCTCGCGCGCATATTGTAGGTAATGGCCTCGGTGGCTTCAAAGAGTTTCTTCTTCAATCTAAAATTGAAAAAATGCTGGATTTTATGGGTCTCGGCTTTAAAAATGAAATGAGTGTGACCTAGTTTTTTGGTATTCACAATCGTGGTTTTGAACCCACCCTTCTGAAGCCAGAATTTGGCAGCTTTCGAAGCGGCCGCAACGACAGAACTTTCTTCTACGGCCATCGGCAATGCAAAAAGCTTCCCATCAATCAAAAAATTGGGTGCGATTCCATAAGGCATGTAAAAATTTGTCAGTGTATTTTCTGAAAATTCCTCGTGTAGTTTTTGAAGGTCCGTATCCGGGTTCCAATATTGAGTTAAGACCTCCTCATAACGAGTGTCTCCGCTTAAATATTCTTGGACAATCCACTCTATTTTCTGGGATTTGCTGAGTCTTGAAAATCCTTCAATGGGCTTGTGCATCATGGTATGTTTTGGTATTTCTAGCGGCTGTTAAATGCCGTATCTATTTAATTAAATCTCCATCGGATTCAAGGCAAAGATAATGAAATATACCTTTCGAGCCTTGCTTTGAGACACTTTGTGAGGAGATGAATTCAAGCCCTTTTGAAAATAAAATTCTTTGAACACCCTACCTTATAACGATCGAATATTGGGAAAATGAGATGTATTCTCATAGCGCTATCGAGCAAACTCTAGTTTCAGAATTTTCATATAAGTCGAGCTCCATTAGCGTATTCCTTTGTCTTCAGCCCTATTGGGTCTCTACTCCATTCCAAGTTCTACTCCACATCAAAAAAAAACAAATTTATACTTATATACTTCTCAGGTAAAGAATTTAACAAAACTTTGACATTCCAAATTCGAAATCGGAAATAAAATACCCTAACTTTACTTTCTTATCCTACATCAATGCAACGAGGGAATTTCCTGGGGTATCTTTGCACTATCAAAACACACATTAACAATTAAAAAATATTATTATGTCAACAAAATGGAACTTAGACCTTGCACACAGTGAAATCACTTTTAAAGTAAGACACCTTATGATTTCAAACGTGAAAGGACAATTCACAGATTTTAACGTCGAACTAGAAAGCGAAGACGATCAATTTAAAAATGTAAATGCAAAAGCAGAAATCAAAACGGACTCCGTTAACACCAAGAGTGCAGACCGTGACACCCACTTAAAAAGTGCTGATTTCTTCAACGCAGAACAATTCCCAACCATCACCTTCCAAACCAACAAATTGAATGACGAAGTGACAGGAGAATTAACTATTAACGGTGTTACAAAACCTATTACTCTTGACGTAGAATTTGGAGGAGTAGGTGTAGACCCTTGGGGAAATACAAAAGCAGGTTTCTCCTTTGATGGAAAAATCAAACGAAGCGAATTTGGTCTTAACTGGAACGCTGCCCTAGAAGCAGGAGGCGTTATGGTTAGTGACGACGTGAAAATCGCAGGAGAACTTCAGTTCGTGAAAGCATAAATTTTTCATAGTATAGTTTTTGGAGTTCATCTTGTGGTCACACAGATGAACTCTTTTCATTTTCAAATCTTGCCTTATGAATTTACAAGACCTAGAGCGCCTTGCTTCCGATTTTAAACCGACCGAGCAAATGCCCGTCCTTTTTCTAGGACATGGATCCCCAATGAACGCAATCGAAGAAAATCAATTTGTGCAAGGATTTCGTCAAGTAGCGAGTGAAATCCCAACACCCAAAGCAATTTTATGCATTTCAGCACATTGGTTCACAAGGGGAACATTCGTCACAGCCATGGAACTACCCAAAACCATTCACGATTTTGGAGGTTTTCCACAAGCTTTATTTGATGTTCAATATCCCGCGAAAGGCAGTCCCGGTTTAGCGGACCAAACCAAAGAACTACTTCTTCCTGCCTCAGTGCAGTTAGACGAATCCTGGGGACTTGACCATGGGGCGTGGAGTGTACTTCGTCACATGTACCCTGAAGCAGACATCCCTGTAATCCAGTTGAGTATTGACTACACAAAAGATGCAGCCTATCATTTTGATTTAGCCCAAAGACTCTCCAAATTAAGAAATAGCGGCATTTTGATTATTGGAAGTGGCAACATTGTT
This sequence comes from Chryseobacterium sp. A301, assembly GCF_054489425.1. Classification (NCBI taxonomy): domain Bacteria; kingdom Pseudomonadati; phylum Bacteroidota; class Flavobacteriia; order Flavobacteriales; family Weeksellaceae; genus Chryseobacterium; species Chryseobacterium sp. A301. The sequence goes on along the minus strand of NZ_JBTMWY010000004.1, from coordinate 7,617 downwards.
CATAATTTACGACTAATCGATTGGCGAAACATCAACACCGTAGGAGCGGGTTGGGATTGGGCAATTGAGGCCCATCAAAAAACAAACGAATGGATTTTGGATGGGAATTTTGACCCCCTGATTTCCTATCAAAAACAAGGCACCGCCCTTCAATATGCAGTGCCAAGTCCAGATCATTATTTACCTCTGATTTACTCTTTAGGGCTTAAAGGCAAAAAAGAAGCGGTTTCTCTTTTTAACGACGAGCTCATAGGCGGAAGCTTAAGCATGACAAGCGTTAAAATTGGAAATTTTTAAGCGATTAGTTCACTTCGAATTTTCTTTCTCGAATCAAAGTAGCGATGGATAGAATATCCTTACCTATTAGTCGATCGTCTTCTAATTTGTCCACTTGCGTGCGAATTAGGTCGTAATTTTTCTCTACAATTTTTGAACATTTTGCAGGGCGTCTAAACTCAAGTCCTTGCGCTGCGAACATTAATTCGACTGCTAATATGGACACAAGATTCTCAAGAACTTGGTTGAATTTTCGTCCTGAAATACTTCCCATGGAAACGTGGTCCTCCTGACCTAAGCTGGTAGGAATACTGTCTGCTGAAGCTGGGAAACAAAGTGATTTGTTTTCACTCACAAGTGCTGCCGAGGTATACTGTGGAATCATAAACCCTGAATTCAATCCCGAGCTTTCCGTTAATAATCTTGGAAGTCCAAATTTCCCTTCTAAAAGCAAATAGGAACGTCTGTCTGAAATATTCCCTAATTCTGCTGCAGCAAGGGTGGCATAATCAAGTGGCATGGCAAGCAATTGCCCATGGAAATTTCCACCTGAAATACTTTCCTCTGCACTAAGTACAATCGGATTGTCGGTAACAGAATTTAATTCGATTTCAGCCAATTGTTTCAAATGTTCAAATGCATTTCTAGAAGCACCATGTACCTGCGGTACGCAACGCATAGAATAAGGATCTTGCACTCGATCACAGAATTCGTGGGACTTAAGGTTATCTGAATTTTTCAATAATTTGACCATTCTTTGCGCTACTTTTTTACTTCCTGCAAAAGGTCTTATCTCATGAAGTTCTTTTTTGAAGGGACTTGCAGAGCCTCGGTAAGCTTCAAGTGACATGGCAGCTGCAAGATCTGCAAGATCTAGTAAATAGGCCATATTCTCCAAGCCTACTAGAGCATGAGCAAGAATGAACTGGGTCCCATTGATAAGTCCTAGCCCTTCTTTTGGTCCCAAATCCAAAGGTTCTAGTTTATGCTTCTTTAAAACTCTTGCACTGTCCACAGGCACACCATTTTCCCAAATTTCGCCGAGTCCCAAAAGGGGAAGCACCATATGAGACAAAGGAGCCAAATCACCGGAGGCTCCTACCGATCCTTGTTCTGGCACTACGGGAATTAAATCTTTCTCCACCATAAGAATCAGACGCTCAATCATCTTCAAACTCACCCCCGAATACCCTTTGGAAAGAGCATGAATCTTCGAAATCATCATCAGTTTTGATAATTTTTTATCGATCGGCTTTCCTACGCCTACGGCGTGGGAAATAATTAAATTATATTGAAGTTGAGCTGTTTCTTCGTCAGATATTTTCACATCGCACAATGGACCAAATCCCGTATTTATTCCGTAGACCGTTTGATCGGAATCTACAATTTTTCGCACATTCTTTTCCGAAGCGAGAATTCTTACTTTAGCGGCCTTATTTAATTTCGCCAATTTCGGTTTCTCTGCAATGGCAAGTACATCCTCTAAGGAAAGGATATCGGTTCCGTATATCATAGGGTAATTTTTGACTAATTTACAACTTTTCTTAAAACTTGCATCTTCCTAGCGGAATGAAATTAGCGCAATCCCTAGGCTTGCAAAAATCTACTTCTTTTTCTCCCGCTAGAAATACTACTCCCCACAAAGCGAAGGATATCCACTTGAAATTAGTACTTTTGTAGGGTGGACAGCGCATTAGAATTACAACTTAAGACCCTACCGACAGACCCAGGTGTTTACCGATATTACGACGTAAACGACCAACTCTTGTATGTGGGCAAAGCGAAGAATTTAAAAAAAAGAGTACTCTCCTATTTCAACAAGACTCTTTCCGGATATCGAACGAAAATTATGGTGGGGAAGATTCACCGTTTAGAAACCACAATTGTTCCGAGTGAATACGATGCGCTACTTTTAGAAAACAATCTCATTAAAGAGCATCGTCCTATTTACAACGTCCTAATGAAGGACGATAAAACCTACCCTTGGATTTGTATAAAAAACGAAGCATTCCCTCGAGTATTCCTGACAAGGAATCGCATTAAAGATGGATCCGAGTATTATGGACCTTACGCCAAGGTTCGTCCTGCAAAAGTCCTATTGGACACGATTAAAAATCTCTATCAAATTCGTTCATGCAGCCTCAATCTTTCTCCAGAAAAGGTTGCAGAAGGGAAATACCGAGTTTGCCTGGAATACCACATCAAGAACTGCAAAGGACCCTGTGAAGGTCTTGAGTCTAAAGAAAGTTACGATGACAAGATTGAGGCCATTCGCGGCATCGTAAAAGGAGATTTCCGAAAAGCAAAAGAGTACCTCCAGCAAGAGATGATCGGATTTGCGCAAAATCTAGAATTTGAAAGCGCCCAATTGGTCAAAGATCGTCTTGCGCAACTTGAAGACTATCAAGCAAAGCACACGGTGGTCAATCCACACATTGATGATGTTGATGTTTTTGCGATGATTAGTGACCAAAGCGAAGCCTTTGTCAACTATTTTAAAATTAAAAATGGAAACATTATTCAAAGCTATACCACGGAGATCAAAAAAGTACTTGAAGAACCAGACGAAGAAATATTAGAAGAGGCAATTATTGAAATTCGCAAACGATTTAAATCTGATTCCAAAGAAATTTATTTGCCGTTTCATCTTGCAGTTGAGTTTCCGGGCATCAAATTAATTGTACCCAAAGTTGGAGATAAAAAACGACTTGTTGAGCTCTCGGAAAAAAATGCAAAAGAATACCGGGTGGAGAAACTTAAGCAAGTTCAAATTGTCGATCCCCAGCGCCATACCGATCGGATTATGGCCGAGATGCAAAAGCTCCTGAAAATGCCAAAAGAACCCCGTCATATCGAGGGGTTTGACAACTCAAATATTCAAGGAACAAATCCAGTGTCTGCCTGTGTTGTATTCAAAGACGGAAAGCCCAGCAAAGCGGACTATCGAATTTTTCATCCTAAAACCGTGGAAGGTCCTGACGATTATGCCACCATGGAAGAAGTAGTTTACAGACGCTACAAACGACTTTTGGACGAGGGCCAAAGTTTGCCACAGTTGATCTTAATTGATGGAGGTAAAGGCCAGCTATCCTCTGCTATGAAAAGTCTTTCTCTGCTTGGAATCAGCCACAAAATCACCGTGATTGGGATTGCAAAAAGACTTGAAGAAATTTACTTCCCGCACGATCCTGTGCCTTTGTATTTGGATAAGAAATCAGAGACTCTAAAGGTTTTGCAACGTGTTCGTGATGAATCTCACCGATTCGGGGTGAAACACCATCGAGCTCGCCGAAAGAACTCCACCATTTTGACCGAACTCGATCAAATTAAAGGCGTGGGAGAGAAAACAACTTTGCAATTACTTCAGTCGTTAAAATCGGTGAAACGGGTTAAAGAAGCTTCTCAACAGACCTTAGAATCGATCATAGGAAAACAAAAGGCATCCCTTGTTTGGACTCATTTCCACCCAAATGAATCCTAAGGAGTTTCTTACTTCCCAACAAACACTTCTTTTGTAAAATTTCCTTTAGAATCACGCATCTCAATCACGAAATTCTCCCCTTCGCTATATCCTATAGCCGTAGAGGCATCCCCTAGAGTTACGTGGTAAATACCTGTTTTAGCAGACTCTTTAAAGTCCGCAAAAGGCGCCGTATTTTTTGGCTGGGTTAAAATAAAATGGCCAGCTCCAAGATTCACTTTTGTGTAGTCCACTCCTTTCCAAGTAAATACTTGGAATCCAGAACTAGCTTCCACTTTTGTTTGGATAGTTTCAACCACTTCAGTGCTCGTAGTCTCTTGCGCTTTCGCAGGGGCTGAGGCCACCTGCTTTTGCTCCACAATCACCTGCTTAGGAGTTTCCTTTACCACCTCCTTCATAGCAGGACTAGACGCCTTAATATTCACGCCACTTCCTGTCGATACGGGCACTTGAGCAATGGCTTGCAAAAGCGCATCTTGAAATCCTTTGTGGAATTCTTTAATGCGAGACTCCGCCTTAAATGAGCTTACGACTCGGCCCTTGCAATCTTTAAACACTAAACTAACTTTGTTTCTAAACATATTGCTCGTATCGACAAGCTCTGCAGATACAACTTGGCATAGATCGTTTCCAATCTGAGATGCCAAAATCGAGGGTTCCTCCTGAGATGTACTATAGTTCTTATCCTCAAGTTTACTTTGTAAAATCTTGTTTAAATTATAAGCATTGTTTGTTTTGAAATCGTTGAATTTCACAGGTACATACACGTATTTATAGTCTGCTAAGTTTTGAGCACCAAGAAGCAAACTAAGAAATACAAAACTTAAAGAAAGAAGAATTTTCATAACATCAAAGGTTTAAATCCAAATTTAGAAAAAAAAACTGAATTCAGGGTAAGTCATTTCATTTAAAACAGCATTTGAAAATCCCGTACAAAAGATTAAGATGCCCTTACCACACCTTTACGATTCAATAAGTTCGCCGTCGTTTTGCTTAGCCAGTTTGAGAGTTCTTCGGGTCTTAATAATTCCATTTACAACTATGGATAAAATCATAACAAGCGATGCGACATAAAAGATAGGACTCATATGTTCTGAATCACCAAAGATGAAATAGGCTAAAATAATCCCATAAACAGGTTCTAAATTCACAGTCAACACCAAAGTAAAAGGAGTAATATACTTCATTAATTTGATGGACTCAAACATAGGAAAGGCTGTAAAGAAACCTGCCAAAATAGTAACTAATATCAAATCACGTGTGGAAATATTCCCCATATCACCAAGCTGTCCCGTAAATAGAAAAATAACAGACAATACAGCCCAGCCGCACAGGATTTCATAGAAAATAATATTCCCGGAGGAAGTTTTACCGTACAGCTTTCCATTAAAGACCGAAAAGATAGTTCCAAAGAGCGCAGTCAAGATTCCGAAGAAAATTCCCTCTTTGTACTGAAACTCAGTACTGAAAATAAGATACATACATGCTACAATAACCACCCCCATTATAATTTCTGAAAGATCCATCTTTCGTTTAAATACAAGAGGCTCTAGTAGAGCAGCAAAAAGAGTGGAGAGTGATAAACAACTTAAGGCAATGGAAACATTGGATACTTTAATCGAGTAGAAAAAGAAGAGCCAATGCAGACCCATGAAGGTACCTACACCCGCCAATTGAAAGAATAATTTTTTTGAAATGGAAAGACTTTGCTTACGAAAAATTCGTAAGAAGACATAGAGAAATACAGCAGCTAAAAGCATTCGATAAAAAACTAGCACTTGCGCATTGGCATGAATCAACTTTCCAAGTATTGCCGTAAACCCCCACAAAAACACAATTAAGTGCAACCGAAAAAGCGCCGAATTCTTCATATAAAACGTCCTCTGTATGTAATTAGAAAATAATGCAATCGTTCTCCCTTCGCATTCTCACCCCAAAATAGTTCCAAAAGTTTTGAAAACGAAAACAAATGTAAGCCTTTTTTCGATTGAATGAAAAGTCTTATATTTAAGGCTATAATAAATTTTTAAAATGGACCTAGAATTCAATAAACGTGAGGATCAAAATAAATTAGTACTTGCAGAAATCAACCGTCTTTACGCACATATAAAAAAGGGTGGCGGGGAGAAAAGAATTGAAAAACTACATGCGGAAGGGAAAATGACAGCGCGTGAACGTATTGAGTATCTTTTAGATCCTAATTCAAAATCCATAGAAATTGGAGCCTTTGCAGGCTTTGAGATGTACGAAGAAAGTGGCGGCTGCCCCAGTGGAGGGGTTGTAGTTGTAATGGGATATGTCGCAAATCGTCAATGCCTAGTTGTGGCAAACGATGCGACGGTAAAAGCAGGTGCATGGTTTCCAATCACAGGAAAAAAGAATCTAAGAGCACAAGAAATTGCCATGGAAAATCGTCTTCCCATCATTTATCTTGTCGATTCCGCAGGTGTATATTTACCTATGCAGGATGAAATCTTTCCTGACAAAGAACATTTTGGCAGAATTTTTCGCAACAATGCAAAAATGAGTTCCATGGGAATTATTCAAATCTCCGCTGTAATGGGAAGTTGCGTTGCTGGAGGAGCCTATCTTCCTATTATGAGCGACGAAGCCATGATCGTCGATAAAACTGGCTCTATCTTCCTAGCAGGAAGTTACTTAGTCAAAGCCGCTATCGGAGAATCAATTGACAATGAAACCTTAGGAGGAGCAAGTACACACTGTGAAATTTCAGGCGTTACAGACTTTAAAGCAAAAGACGACAAAGATGCCTTAGACAGAATCCGAACCATTATGGGGACTCTTGGCGAATCTCAAAAGGCGGGCTTCAATAGAATTGAACCTCAATTACCAAGTAGAGATCCAAGCGATCTATTTGGAATCATGCCGAATCTAAGGACCGAACAGTACGATACATTTGACATTCTAAGTTGTCTAACAGACAAAGACACCCTACTAGAATACAAACCTGATTATGGAAAAACGATTATCTGTGCGACCGCAAGAATTGATGGCTGGGCCGTAGGCATTGTAGCCAACCAAAGAAAACTTGTCAAAAACGGCAAAGGCGAAACCCAATTTGGAGGAGTCATTTACTCTGACTCGGCGGACAAAGCCACGCGCTTTATCGCGAATTGCAATCAACGTAAAATACCACTCCTCTTCCTTCAAGATGTCACAGGTTTTATGGTCGGATCAAAATCTGAACATGGAGGAATCATCAAAGACGGAGCAAAAATGGTCAATGCAGTAGCCAATAGCGTTGTGCCAAAATTCACGGTGATTACAGGAAACTCTTATGGGGCCGGAAATTATGCCATGTGTGGTAAGGCTTATGATCCTCGACTTATTGTCGCATGGCCATGGGCAGATCTAGCGGTCATGGGTGGATCCCAGGCTGCGAAAGTTTTAGCCCAAATCGAAGCTTCTACCCTTAAAAAACAAGGCATCGAAATTACAGAAGAAAAACAAAATGAAATTCTAGAATCGATTTCAAAGCGCTACGAACAGCAGACGAAAGCCACATATGCGGCAGCAAGGCTTTGGACCGACGCAATCATCAATCCCGAAGATACACGAAAGTGGATTTCAATGGGAATTGAAGCGGCCAATAGAGCGCCTATACAAGAATCCTTTAACATGGGGGTGCTTCAAGTCTAACCTAGCGATTAGAATCTACCCTTTCACCCACAAAAGCATCCCATCTCGGATGCTTTTTTTGTTTTGTATGGGATGTTAGGGATTGGATCCCTTGCTTGCAAGGGGATCTGCCTTCTCCATTCGAGAAGTAAAGACATAAAAAAATCCCCAATCACAATGTGATTGAGGATTCAAAAAAAAACTGGCGGCGACCTACTCTC